>NZ_JBBOOE010000001.1:3435000-3767233 GCF_038002965.1 Robertmurraya sp. FSL R5-0851
CAACATCAATTTTAACGATTTTGACTTTGTCTCCCATTTCAGAATCAAGCTCTTGAAGAACTGGAGCAATCATCTTACATGGACCACACCATGGAGCCCAAAAGTCTGCAAGCACTAGGCCTGTACCTGTTTCTGTTGAAAAGTTTTGATCTGTAGCATTTGAAATAGCCATTTTCATGCCTCCTTAAGTATTGCTTCGAGAAGTAAATCTCGATTGCGTTTAGTAGTAAAATACTATCGTCAGTATATCACCGTTTTTCAGTCGATGCTAATAAAATGTCTCGCTGTTGTTTTCTTATGTAATTTGCCCAATTTATAAAACGATATTCTTTCATTGATACAGCTTGAAAGAGGAAAGAGCGGCTCTTTTAATCCGCTCTTTGACCGTTACGCATTGATTTTCAATTTTTTAAATTCCTCTGTTAATAGTGGGACCACTTCAAACAAATCTCCGACAATTCCATAGTCAGCCACTTTAAAAATATTTGCTTCCGGGTCTTTATTGATAGCCACGATAACCTTTGAGTTAGACATTCCAGCTAAATGCTGAATCGCTCCAGAAATTCCACAAGCAATATAAAGGTCCGGTGTCACGACTTTTCCTGTTTGACCAATTTGTAAGGAATAATCGCAGTACTCTGCATCACATGCACCCCTTGAAGCTCCTACTGCTCCTCCTAATACAGTAGCAAGTTCTTTTAAAGGTTTAAAGCCCTCTTCGCTCTTCACACCACGTCCACCGGCAATAACAACTTTTGCTTCAGAAAGATCGACACCCTCACTTGCTTTTCGTACAACCTCTTTAATAATGGTACGTAGATCTTTTATGTCAACCGTTAAAGAATTGACTTCTCCTGAAAGTGATTCATCCTTTGGAAGGGCAGGAATGTTATTCGGTCGGACGGTAGCAAAAATAAGTCCTTCCGTCACTATCTTCTTTTCAAAAGCTTTACCTGAGTAGATCGGTCTGGTAAATACAACATTTCCACCAGCCACTTCAATAGCTGTTGCATCAGAGATTAATCCAGAATTCAATTTCCCAGCAATTCTTGGAGAAAGATCTTTCCCCAGTGCTGTGTGTCCAAACACAAGTCCCTCTGGCTTTTCTTCTTCAATCACAGCCAAGAGTGCTTGCGAATAACCATCAGATGTATATTGAGCAAGCTCGGCATGTTCAACCACCACCACGCGGCTAGCTCCATACTGAATGAACTCCTGTCCTAAAGCGCTTACACTTTTACCAACTAAAACACCAACCACTTCTCCACCTTCAGAAATTGCCTTCCCCGCAGACAATGCTTCAAAAGACACATTACGTAAAGCTCCGTCTCTAACTTCCCCTAAAACTAACACTTTTCTAGCCATCTAGTTCCCCTCCTGTAAAATTTAATTCCGCTCGTATAAAAAAGAATGATTATACTACCTTTGCTTCTGTATGAAGAAGAGAAACAAGTTCTTTTACTTGATCGTTCAAGTCACCTGCTAACACCTTACCAGCTTTTTTTTTAGGTGGTAAGTAAATTTCAATTGTCTTTGTTTTAGCTTCTACATCATCTTCTTCTAAGTCAAGATCGTCTAATTCTAACTCTTCTAACGGTTTTTTCTTTGCCTTCATGATTCCAGGTAAAGAAGGATATCTTGGTTCATTTAATCCTTGCTGTGCCGTGACTAATAGGGGAAGACTGGTCTCAATGACTTCTGAATCGCCTTCAACATCGCGAACAACCGTTGCATTTGTCCCCTGTATGTCAAGCTTAGTAATAGTTGTTACATAAGGGATTTCAAGTAATTCTGCCACACGTGGGCCGACCTGACCTGAACCACCATCAATAGCTACATTTCCAGCGATAATTAAATCAACTTCTTGATCTTTTAAGTATTGAGCAATGATTTTGGCTGTTGTATACTGGTCAGAAGCTTCAATCTCTTCTTCAATATTTACAAGTACCGCTTTATCTGCTCCCATAGCTAAAGCAGTGCGAAGCTGTTTCTCCGATTCTTCACCACCAACAGAAATAACGGTTACTTCGCCACCATGTGCATCACGAACTTGAATGGCTTCTTCAACCGCATATTCATCATAAGGATTGATGATAAATTCAGCACCATCTTCATTAATCTTTCCGCCAGCAATCGTTATTTTCTCTTCCGTATCAAACGTTCTCTTTAACAATACAAAGATATTCATAAGTTCCCCTCCTATATATCTAAACATTTAATTGGTTCTAAAGATTAAGAAAATTTAATGTAAAAAAATTTATTTTCCCGTAAACTTAGGTTCTCTCTTTTCGATGAACGCAGAAATACCTTCTTGCCCATCTTTCGATAAGAAAACCCTTTCAAATAACTCTACCTCTTTTTTTACACCTGAATAATACTCATCTGTCTTGCCAAGGTTAAGTAATTCAATTGCTGCGCTAAGTGCAATAGGACTCTTCTTAGCGATTTTCCTTGCCATTTTATAAGCCTGATCAAGTAACTCTTCCTCACGATAAGCATGATTTGCAAGTCCGTATTGAACCGCTTCTACTCCCGTGATTGCCTCACTTGTAAACAACATTTCTGCAGCCCTAGCTACCCCCACATATCTAGGCAGGCGTTGAGAACCAGCAAAGCCAGGTACCAAACCAAGTTGAAGCTCCGGTAAGCCTAGTTTGGCATTTTCTGTGACAAGTCGGAAATGACATGCCATCGCAAGCTCCAAGCCTCCGCCTAAAGCAGCCCCATGAATGACGGCAATAATTGGTTTTGGGTAACGCTCCATTCGTTCAAACAAATCTTGACCAAGAGTGGAAAGACTACCAAAATCCTCACCTGTAGAAATCGTTGTAAACTCTTTAATATCTGCTCCTGCTGAGAAAAATCTCCCCTCACCACGCAATACGATAACTCGAATATCCTGATGAAATTCGATTTCATCAAGAATATCCGACAGTTCTTTTAACACTTGAGATGATAACGCATTCGCTGGAGGACGTTCAATTTTAATTGTTGCAATGAACTCTTCATGAGACCAATGCAAAAAGCCCATAGGTTCTCCCCCTCATTCGTATAGTAATGATTATCTCTTTTCACACCCGTTAATTAATAGTTTCTGAACCGGTTCTGCAAGTGCTGTTAAATCATATTTTTGCTCATTCATGACCCAAGTTGTAACAGTTTCATCCATTGTTCCAAAGATCATCTGCCTTGCCAAGCGAATATCAAGATCTTCTGAAAATTCACCAGAATCTCTTCCCTCAATAAGTATATTGTCAACCACATGTAAATAACCTTTTAATACTTCATTAATTTTTAAGCGAAGGTCTTTATTTGATTGTCGCAATTCTAGCTGTGTGACGATTGCTAAATGACGATCCTTTGATAGCATTTGAAAATGCATATCAATCATAAGTAATAACTTTTCTGCTGCGCTTTTCTTCCCCTCTAACTTCTCTTCCATCTTTTCTATAAAAGCCCCCATTTTTTCTTGAAAAAGAGAAATGAGGATATCTTCTTTGTTTTTAAAATACAAATAAATGGTTCCATCAGCAACTCCTGCTTGTTTTGCAATTTTAGAAACTTGAGCTTGGTGATACCCATTTTCTGCTATTACAATGACAGCTGCATCGATAATCTGTCGATACTTTGGTTTATCTTTTTTCATAATCATACCCTCCTTTCAAGAAGGTTGTTGCATTTATGAATGAATCATCATTCATAAATTAATAATAGTTTGTAAACGAATTTCTGTCAAGGATTTCACGTATTATTTACACTATTATCATGCCATAACTAAATGGACTGTACAAGCCTGCTTTCGCAAAAATAAACAGCCGACGAATCGGCTATGGAGAATTAAGCCTGTTTCTCTTGATTGTCATCTCTTTTCCTTTTTTCTTCTTCGACCAATGCTCTCCTTAATATTTTACCCACTGCTGTTTTTGGAAGTTCTGATCGAAATTCATACATTCGAGGAACCTTATAAGCAGCAAGATGCTTTCTTGCAAAAGCATTTAACTCTTCCTCTGTAGCAGAAGCACTTTCCTTCAACACAATATATGCCTTTACCGTCTCACCCCGATATGGGTCGGGAACTCCAGCAACAACAACCTCTTGCACACTAGGATGCTCATACATCACTTCTTCAATTTCTCTTGGATAAATATTAAAGCCACCAGCGATAATCATATCTTTTTTACGGTCAACAACAAAGAAATATCCTTCATCATTCATATATCCTAAGTCTCCCGTAAGAAGCCAGCCATCTCTTAACACTTGGTCGGTCTCTTCCGGCTTGTTCCAGTATCCCTTCATGACTTGTGGTCCCTTTACAGCAATCTCGCCAATTTCACCAGGTGGTAATGGCTCTCCGGTTTCAAAGGATAATATGACCGAATCCGTATCTGGCCACGGTACCCCAATACTTCCTTTAATGCGAGGACGATCCCATAAAAAATTTGAATGAGTCACTGGAGAGGATTCTGTCAATCCATAACCTTCCACAAGCTTTCCGCCCGTTATTTCCTCAAATTTCTCTTGTACCTCTACTGGAAGAGGCGCGGAGCCTGAAATACATGAATCGATGGAAGAAAGATCGTATTTGGAAAGGTCTGGGTGATTTAACAAACCGATATATATAGTTGGTGCTCCTGGAAATAAAGTTGGCCTTTGTTTCTCTATTGTCTTTAATGTCTGTTCTGGATCAAACTTCGGAAGCAATACCATCTTTTGTCCTTGCATGACGGAAAGGATCATAACAGCAGTCATACCGTACACGTGGAAAAATGGGATAATGGCTAAAATGGTTTCTTCCCCTCGTTTGCATTTATATAACCAAGCGTTACTCATTGATGCATTAGAAACAAGGTTCTTATGAGTAAGCATAACCCCCTTAGGTGCACCGGTCGTACCACCTGTGTATTGAATAATAGCTAGATCTTCTTCAAAATCGACTGAAAAGCTTTTTAGCTCTTTATTTGATTGCTTAATAATCTCTGTTAATACATGATGACATCCCTCATGCTTAACAGTCACGGTAATTCCATATTGTTTCTTTTGGATAAATGGATAAATGAGATTTTTTGGGAAGGGTAAGTAATCCTTGATAGCGGTTACAATAATATGTTCTAAATTGGTTTGTGTGAATACTTTGCTGACGCGTGGAAATAAAATATCTAGGGTCACGATGGCTTTTGCACCAGAATCCTTCATTTGATATTCGATTTCTCTTTCTGTGTACAACGGGTTTGTCGGAACCACAACTCCCCCGGCTAGTAAAATCCCGTAGTACGTAATAACAGCTTGAGGACAATTAGGAAGCATCATTGCGACTCGGTCACCTTTTTCTAACCCGAGCTTTTGTAAATAAGAAGCTAGTTTACACGCATGATCATTTAACGTTTCATAGCTCATTTCCTTGCCCATGAAATGAATCGCCGATTTATTCGGAAACTCCTTTGCTGCGTTCGTCAAATAGGTTTGAACTGGTTCTGACTTGTACGTCAAATTAGCCGGTATTTCCTCTGGGTAATTTGCAAGCCACGGCCTATGTTCACTCATTCTCCATCCCTCCTACAAAGAAATTGTATAGAAATTTCTGATTACTCATCTTAATTATAATATAGTGAATAATATGTGACAATTTAATTTCTCCTACTATATGTTTATGGACATAATAAATTGTCCTACTACAAAAAAAAATCGCCTATAAAAGGCGATTTTAAAAGACTAAATAAAAAATTCCTATAAACATAAAGATCCCACAAAGGATTAGAAGTATTTTTGCTAGCTTTTCCATTTACGTACTCCTTTAAGATATGCCTGCGCCAATCACATACGATAATCCAACTGATATAACCATTGAAATGAATCCTACTGCTCGATTGTCATTCTGAATTTCTTCATCAATTCTAAATTTAGGTGTTAAAAACTCAAAAATAAAATAAGCTACCAATAGTAAAAAGAAACCAAATACTCCCCAACCAATCATGGTTATGAGTGAATCGTGCTGCTCAATCGAATGCCTAAAAATATTGGCGATCCCAAAAATTTTCCCACCGGTCGCCATAGCAACAGCCACATTTCCATTTTGAATTTCTTCCCAATTACGGTACTTCGTCACAAGTTCAAAAATAGCAAGAAATACGATCATACATAAAATAACGACACTGCAATAAGCGGCTATATGAACATATTCATTCTCCCAGAAACCGTTCAACTTCCTCTTCCTCCTACCTACTTGAACTCAACGACTGTTACTCCCGAACCGCCTTCGCCAGCCTCACCAAAGCGAATCTTTTTCACCGACCGATGGTTTTTCAAGTACTCTTGTACACCTTGCCTTAATGCCCCAGTGCCCTTTCCATGAATGATCGACACTCTTGGATAATTAGATAATAAAGCATCATCGACGTATTTTTCTACTCTTAAGAGAGCATCTTCGTACCGTTCTCCTCTCAGATCTAGCTCTATGGAAACGTTCGAGTCTCTTCCCTGTATCGTTGTCACATGCTTTTGTACCTTTGGTTTTTCCGATTGGATAAATTCCAAATCCTTCTCTTGGACTTTCATTTTTAAAATACCTATTTGAACCTGCCACTCCTCATCAGATACCTTTTCAACTAAATGTCCCTTTTGGTCAAAAGTTAATACTTTTACTTCATCCCCAACATGGAATTTATGCTTCTGTTTTCTTGACTCATTATTCAATGATTTTTCGAAAACAGGTACGGCTTCATTTAGTTTCTTTTTGGCATCTATTAATTCGTGTTCTTTGACATCGGCTTTTTTCTCGATTCTCATTCGACGGAGCTCTCGAATGACTTCTTCCGCCTCTTGTTTGGCCTTTTCAATAATCGCTTGCGCCTCACGTTCAGCTTTTTCACGTAATAAATCTTTTTCTTTATAATAAGTGACAATCTCTTCTTGAAGATCCTTATGAAGCTTTTCAGCCTGCCTTAATGTGTCATGAGCCTCTTCTAACTCATTTTCGGCTTGTTTTTTACTTGCTTCAAGTGCTGCAATCATTTGATCGACTTCGTTACTCTCCGAGCTAACATGTGATCGTGCCAAATCTATGACTTTTTCCTTCAACCCAAGGCGTTTGGAAATTTCAAATGCATTGCTTCGACCCGGAACCCCAATTAGAAGCTTATACGTTGGACTTAGTGTTTCAATATCGAACTCAACACTGGCGTTTATTACCCCTTCCCGATTATAGCCATATGCCTTTAATTCAGGATAATGGGTGGTAGCAACCACTCTTGCCCCTGTTTTATAGACAGTGTCTAATATGGAAATAGCAAGTGCAGCTCCTTCCTGTGGGTCTGTACCTGCACCTAGCTCGTCAAATAGAACCAGACTATCAAAGCTTACCTCATTTAAAATGTCTACGATATTTACCATATGAGAAGAAAAGGTACTCAGACTCTGCTCAATCGACTGTTCATCGCCAATATCTGCAAAAACTTGGCCAAAGACTGCCATTTCTGATCCATCAAGGGCAGGTATTTGTAAACCAGCCTGAGCCATTAACGTACATAAACCGACGGTCTTTAGTGTAACCGTCTTTCCCCCGGTATTCGGTCCAGTTATAACAATTGTAGAATAAGTCTTGCCGAGTAAAATATCATTGGGAACCACTTCATCCATGGCGATCAAGGGATGTCTTGCTTTAAACAAGGAGATGATCCCTTCATTATTCATTTTCGGTTTAGAACCCTTTATCCTTTTACTATACCTTGCCTTCGCAAACATAAAGTCTAGGTCTGTTAATACCCCCACAATTGTACCTAACTCACTCTCAAACAAACCTACTTTTCCGGATAATTCAACCAAAATACGTTCTATTTCCTGCTTCTCCTTCACACGAATCGCTTGCACATCATTGTTTAACTGCACGATTGCTTGCGGTTCAATGAACAGGGTTTGACCTGAGGAACTTTGATCATGAATGATGCCTCCATAATGCCCACGATATTCTTGTTTAACAGGTATAACAAACCGGTCATTTCGAATCGTGATAATGGCGTCTGAAAGCATTTTAGCCGCATTGGAAGACCGAATCATTGATTCAAGTCTTTCACGAACCCTTGCTTCTTTAGTTCGTAGCTGACTTCTAAGAGAGCGTAGGGTTTCACTAGCCGTATCAAGTACTTCTCCACTCTCCTCAATTGCCATTCGAATGGGCTCTTCTAGTTCAGCCAGCACAATGATGTTACTTGCATATTCATTTAAAATAGGAATCTCAATTCCTTGTTCAACCATATCTTCTATAAAGCGACGCATCATTCTGCTCGCATGGATCGTACTAGCTATTTGTACAAGTTCAAGTGGACTTAGCACCCCACCTATTGCGGAGCGTCTTATTTGCATTCTGATATCATAAATCCCTGTAAGTGGAACATTGCCTTTTAATCGAAGAACCTTCGCCGCTTCATCGGTTTCTTCCTGACTACGCACCACCTCTTCGAAATCAGTTGAAGGAATCAGTACCCTTACCTTTTCTTTTCCTAAGCTTGAAGAAGCATGTTCAATTAACTGTTCTTTCACTTTTGTAAATTCCAATACCTTTAAAACTCTTTCTTGCATGGAGTGTGCCTCCTATTTCAAAATAAGGTCTATCTTCTATCTTCTTTTCGCTTTTTTAATAGCTCAAGAAATTCTTCCTTAGCTAGAGTGTTGATCACAGATTGCCTTTGAACCCATCCTTTTTTCGCTGCAGAGATACCCGTGTCCATATGAGCTAATGTTTCAACCATATGAGCATCTGTATTAATTACAAGTTTGACACCCGCTTCTTGGGCCATACGTACATGCTCTGAGGAAAGATCAAGCCGATTGGGGTTCGCATTCAATTCTAACCAAGTATTTGTCTCTTTTGCTAGTTCAATCAATTGCTCGATATTTACGGAATACCCCTCACGCTTGCCAATCTTTCTACCTGTCGGATGAGCAATCATATGTACATGTTTATTTTTCAAAGCTGTTTTAAGACGTTGCATAATCTTATCCTGCGGCTGTGAAAAAGAGGAATGAATAGATGCAATAACAAAATCCATTTGTTCTAGAATCTCATCTTCATAGTCGAGGGAGCCGTCAGGTAAAATATCCATTTCAACACCCGCTAAGATCGTAATATCATCATATTTACGATTCAGTTCATCAATTTCTTGCCGTTGTTTCTGTAAGCGCTCGACCGTTAGCCCATTGGCCACCTTTAAATATTGTGAGTGGTCCGTAATCGCCATATATTTATACCCTTTTGCTCGACAAGCTTCTACCATTTGCTCAATGGAATGCGAACCATCACTCCATGTCGAGTGCATGTGCAGATCACCTTGAATATGGTCAAGAGCAATAATTTCAAGCTCTTCTGTATAATGTTCCACTTCAGTGCCATCCTCACGCATTTCGGGTGGAATAAAAGGCAAACCAAAGTGAGCAAAAAACTCCTCTTCGCTATGAAACGTAACAATTTCCCCGGATTCGATATGTTCAACACCATATTCGCTTATTTTTTCACCACGTTCCTTCGCTAACTGACGCATCCTTACATTATGGTCCTTTGAGCCAGTGAAATGGTGTAATGTCGTAGTAAATTCCTCGTCCTTTACAAGACGAAAATCAATGGATACGTCAAACTCTAATTCCAGGATAATGGAAACCTTTGTATCTCCTTTTGAGACAACTTCTTTGATATGCTCCATAGAGAGCAGCTTCTCCTTCACCAATTGAGGATCAGCCGTGGAGATAATGAAGTCTAAATCCTTGATCGTTTCCTTCATTCTTCTAATACTACCTGCTCTTGAAAAGCGAACCACTCCATCCATTTCCGAAAGAGCAAGCTCAATCTTCCGTGCAACTGGTAGCATATATGCAAGAGGTAGTCGATCTGGTTGGGAACCAAATTCGTTGATGGATTGAAGAATTTTCTCCTCTGTCTTTCCACCAAAACCAGTAAGTTCTCTCACCTTTTTGTCCACGCACGCCTGCTTTAACTCTTGTACATTCGTTATTGAAAGCTCTTTGTATAGCTTAGCAATCTTTTTCCCACCAAGGCCAGGCAGTTGTAGTAGGGGAATCAGTCCCTTTGGTACTTCTTCCTGTAGCTCTTTTAGAACAGAGGATTGCCCCTCTTGAATAAACTCTATAATAACAGCAGCAGTCCCTTTACCAATGCCTGAAATGGTGGTAAAATCATCGATTTGTGATAGATCCTGCTCATTTATTTCAAGGCTATTTGCTGCTTTTCTAAAAGCAGACACTTTAAATGTATTCTCACCTTTTAATTCCATATATGTAGCGATCGTCTCAAGTAAACGTATCACATCTTTTTTTTGTATTGCCACACTAACCACCTACTTTCACTAAATCCCATTATGAATGATTCACTTCTATTTCACCAATCATTTAGATATTTGAAATCCTACTATGTATTATGTACGTATTGGAATCCAAAAAGTTTTTAAGAAAAAACAAAATAAAACTTCTCTTAAAAAAGAGAAGTAATAATAAGTTATCCCCAAAGCTCTTTCACAAAATTAGATAAAAATGGGGTATTTTCAACTATCCCCTTTGCCACAGAAGAACTAGCTAAAGGAGATTGCACGGCTTCAATTGGTAGAAGTGCTGCTATGTATAAAATGATAAACAGAAGTAAATAGACCTCTAAAAATCCAAGTATACCTCCAGCCCAACGATTAAAAGTCTTTAAAATTGGTAGATTGGAAACAAAATCTAGCATACTTCCAATTATTTGTAGAATAATCTTAACTGCAAAGAAAATAGCTACAAAAGCAATTCCACGGTAATATGCATCCTCCATATTTCCTTCTGAAAAGATGATTTGTAAATTTGATGCATCACCGAAGCTTGGATATGGAATCCAAAGGGTTAATTTAGGAGCAAGTTCGGAATAATAGACCTTTGCAACAATAAATGCAATAATGAAGCCAGTAAGATGAATAAATTGAAGGATAAACCCTCTACGAAGTCCAACAAGTAATCCTATTAATAATATAATGATAATGGCAATATTTAGCATATTCGTTCAATCCTTTACTTCTTTAGTTCACTTTCTAAGCGGTCAAGATGATCCTTTATTTTCAGATAATCATTTACAGCATTTACTGCTGTAAGAACTGCAAGCTTTGTACTATCGAGTGAGGGATTCTTCTGACCGATTTCGCGCATTTTATTGTTTACCAAAGAGGCAACCAATCGAACATGTTCAACACTTTCATTACCTACAATTACATACTGTTGCCCGTATATTTCAACTGTTGTGCGCTTCTTTTCTGCTTCAGACACAGCATTGCCCCCATTCATAAGAATCCTACACTATATCATAACATGAATATTATTTGAGTGGGAAGTTAAGAATGTCTAAATCAGACGAATCAAGGAAAAATATGTATTTTTATTGGAGAGTGTAAAATGAGTCAAGTTGTATTAAAACAGTCTGGGGAACAAATAAAGAAGATGCAGGAATACTACCAACAAAGCATTTCACCTAAAATCCCACCCGGTGGAGTTTTTGCAGCAAAATTGTCCGGTTGCTCCATAACCGCATATAAGTCAGGTAAAGTGCTTTTTCAAGGTCCTTCATGTGAGATGGAAGCAAAGAAATGGGGTGCTGCGGATCAACCTCCAAACAAAAAGACTCCGAAACCTTCACCAAATAAAAGCCATCTACCTGAGCATTTTGAGTCTCTTTCTGTAGTTGGATCGGATGAGGTAGGTACTGGCGATTTCTTTGGACCAATTACTGTTGTTGCAACTTATGTTAATAAACAGCATATCCCCCTATTAAGAGAGCTGGGCGTAAAGGATTCAAAAGGTCTGAAGGATGAGCAAATTTCAGCGATTGCAAAGGAAATTAAGCATGTGATTCCTTATAGCCTATTAACTTTACATAATGAAAAATACAATCAGCTTCAGCAGTCTGGAATGTCACAAGGAAAGTTAAAAGCGCTGTTGCATAACCAAGCCATTGGACATGTACTGAATAAAATTGCACCAGAAAAGCCTGATGCCATCCTAATCGATCAGTTTGCAAAAGAAGATGTGTATTATCAGTATCTTAAAGGGCAAAAAGTCATTCACCGTGAAAATGTCTTTTTCTCAACAAAAGGAGAAAGTGTTCACTTAGCTGTTGCAGCCGCATCCATTCTAGCTCGTTATGCATTTGTTCAGCACTTTGAAAATCTTTCAAAGGAGGCTGGATTTGTCATTCCAAAAGGAGCAGGTGCCCAAGTAGACGTAGCCGCAGCTAAATTGATTAAAGCAAAGGGAAAAGAAAGCCTTCCACATTTTGTTAAACTACATTTTGCTAATACAGAAAAAGCATGGAAACTGATTACGAAAAAACAATGAAAAAAGGAGCATTCCATTGGATGCTCCTTTTCTATTTTATCCTCTTAAAACTGCTCCAGCCTGATCCTTCAAAGCATCTAGTACCTTTTCGTGAGCCTTTGTTACTTCTTCGTCAGTTAGTGTTTTTTCTGGATCAAAATATCTTAATGAAAACGCAATGGATTTCTTACCTTCTTCCATGCGATCTCCTTCATATAGATCAAACACAGAAACTTCCTTCAGTAAGCTGCCACCAGCTTTTGCAATAATGTCAGAAAGCTGACCAGCAACCACTTCCTTGTTAACAACCAATGCGATATCACGCGTAATAGATGGGTAACGAGGAATTGATTCGTATTGTAACGGAGCAATTTCTGCCTCTAGTAAAGCCTTTAAAGATAGTTCAAATACATACGTATCTTTCAAATCTAGTTCTTTTTGAACGTTCGGATGGATTTGTCCGACAAAACCAATTCTCTCCTTATCTAAAAGAAGATCAGCGGTTCTTCCTGGATGCATTCCTTCCACGGTTGCTTGACGGAACTCCACTCTACCTGTCAACCCTAAGCGAGAAAATAACCCTTCTAGCACACCTTTAAGAACATAGTAATCAACAGCTTTCTTTTCCCCTTGCCATGGGTGCTGATGCCATAAGCCAGTAATTGCTGCTGCCAAATGTTCCTTCTCCTCTGGAAGCTTATCTTGTTCAGTCGATAAGAACACGGCCCCTGTTTCATATAAAGCAATGCTATCATTTTGACGAGCAGAATTGTATTTTACTACCTCTAGTAACTGTGGCAAAATGCTCAGACGTAATACACTACGGTCTTCACTCATCGGCATCGCAAGTTTAACAGGTTCACGCTTATCTAGTGCAAATTGAGAGGCTTTTCCTTCATTCGTCAAAGAATAAGTGACTGCTTGAAATAATCCAGCACTTTCTAAGTAGCGACGGACAATTCTGCGTTTTTTCTGGTAATCACTTAATTTTCCTGGCGTAGAAGCACCCTTTGGAAGAGTTTTAGGGATATAGTCGTAGCCGTAAATTCTCCCAACTTCTTCAACTAAATCTTCCTCAATCGTAATATCACCACGACGAGTAGGTACGGTTACAGTAATTTCGTTTCCTTCTATCTTCGTAGTAAATTGTAGACGGGCAATAATATTTTTCACCTCATCCATGGAAATTTCGGTACCAAGGACACCATTGATTTTATCTAATGTAATTGAAACAACCGCAGGCTCCACCTTAAGTGCATCTGCCTCAACAGATCCTTCTAATACTTCTCCGTTTGCATACAATGCTAGTAACTCAGCCGCTCTTTCTGCTGCAGCTCTAACACGATTCGGATCCACACCTTTTTCATAGCGTGCACTAGCTTCACTACGCAATCCATGATCCTTCGAAGCTTTACGAATAGGTGCTCCTACAAAATATGCAGACTCTAATAATACGGTTGTCGTTGTTGTTTCTACCTCAGAGTTTGCTCCACCCATAACTCCTGCTAATGCAACCGGCTCATTTCCGTTTGTAATCACCAGATGATCTGTTGTTAATGTACGTTTGGCATCATCAAGCGTTGTAATTGTTTCACCTTGATGCGCACGGCGTACAACAATCTCTTTTGAACCAAGACGATCATAGTCAAAGGCATGTAGCGGTTGACCGTATTCCATTAAAATGTAATTCGTTATATCGACAACATTATTATGAGGACGTACTCCTGCAGCCATCAGACGCGTTTGCATCCATAATGGAGAAGGTCCAACCTTTACATTTTTAATCACTTTTGCGACGTAAAGTGGATTATCTTCTGGAGCATCCACAGTAACAGAGATATATTCGCTAGCCTTTTCGCTAATTGATGAAACCTCAGGCTTTGGAAGCTTTACTTCTTTTCCTAGAATGGCCGCAACCTCATATGCTACACCTAGCATACTTAAGCAATCCGCTCGGTTTGGAGTTAATCCTAGCTCTAAAATTTGATCATCACGATTTAACAGCTCAAGTGCATCGTCCCCAACTGTTGCCTCATTCGGGAATACGAATATCCCTTCAGAGAATTCCTTGGCAACAAGCTTGCTTTCTACCCCTAGCTCCTGCAAGGAACAGATCATTCCATTTGACTCTTCGCCGCGAAGCTTTGCTTTTTTAATCTTGAAGTTTCCTGGGAGAACCGCTCCCACCTTTGCCACAATCACATGTTGCCCTTTATCTACATTCGGAGCGCCACAGATGATTTGAACGGGCTCTCCTTCTCCAACATCTACTAAACATTTGTTTAGCTTATCGGCATTTGGATGTTGTTCACGTTCTAACACATGACCGACGACGAGTCCTTTCATTCCTTCATTAAGAATCTCAACGCCTTCCACTTCAATCCCACTTTTTGTAATTTTATCGGCTAGTTCAGAAGCTGTGACACCAGAAAGGTCCACGTATTCTTGAAGCCATTTATAAGAAACAAACATTCTTGTTATCCTCCTATTCATGTATCGAAAATTGCTTTAAGAAACGTACATCGTTTGTATAGTAATGACGAATATCATCCACGCCGTATTTCAGCATGGCAATTCTCTCAGGCCCCATCCCGAATGCAAAGCCAGTATATTTTTTTGAATCATAGCCAGCCATTTCAAGTACGTTTGGATGCACCATTCCAGCTCCAAGAATTTCAATCCAACCCGTTCCTTTACAAACGCTACATCCTTTTCCGTTACAAATTTTGCAAGAGATATCCATCTCAACAGAAGGTTCTGTGAATGGGAAGAAGCTAGGACGTAAGCGAATCTCACGGTCTTCACCAAAGATTTTTTTCGCAAATACATCTAGTGTCCCTTTCAGGTCACTCATTTGAATGTTTTCTCCTACCACAAGACCCTCGATCTGCATGAATTGATGGGAATGCGTTGCGTCGTCATTATCACGGCGATAAACTTTTCCTGGGCAGATAATTTTAATAGGTCCCTTTCCTTCTTTCTTTTCCATCGTTCTTGCTTGCATTGGCGATGTGTGTGTACGAAGAAGGATTTCTTCCGTAATATAAAAGGAATCTTGCATATCACGAGCTGGATGACCTTTTGGTAAATTTAAAGCCTCAAAGTTATAGTAATCACTTTCTACTTCAGGACCTTCTGCAATCGTGTAGCCCATACCAATAAAGAGGTCTTCGATTTCTTCAATGATTCTTGTTAGTGGGTGATGGTTTCCTGTTTTTACCGGTCTTCCTGGAAGTGTTACATCAATGGTTTCTGAAGCTAGTTTTTTAGCCACCTCTTCTTCTTCCATAACCGCTTGTTTTTCTTCAATTGCTTTTGCAATAACGTCTCTTACCTCGTTCGCCAATGCCCCCATCTTAGGACGTTCCTCAGCACTTAGCTTCCCCATCCCTTTTAATACCTCAGTAATGGGACCTTTTTTCCCTAGATAAGATACACGAATATCATTTAATTCTTTTAAATCAGTCGCTTTCTTTATTCCTTCAAGCGCTTCTTGCTGAAGCTCTACTAAGCGTTGCTCCATGTTCTTTCCTCCTTATGATTTTTAGACAAAATAAAAAACCTCATCCCTGAAAAGGGACGAGGTTTCATTATTCGCGGTACCACCCTTAATTAATGTAGATATTCTTTCTCCTACATTCACTTCATTGTTGATAACGGCTTTAAACCGGTGCATCTTTACACTTCTTAAAGAAATGGTCCCGATGCCAACTCGGGAGGTGAACTTCGTTTACTTTTTCTATAAAAATGCTTTCAGTCTAAGGCATTTTCTCCCTAACATAGATGGTAGCAAACTACTTTTCTCCGTCATCGTTTTTTAGTATGTAATTTTTGCTGTTATTATAGTATACTTTCTTACTTATTTCAAACCCATTTTCGGGAGGCTATGTGCCTATTTTATCCACGTAAGTAATATAACAAAATTCCTGCTGCTACTGCAACATTTAATGACTCACTTTTTCCATGAATCGGAATAAAAAGATTAGCTGTCGTTTTACTTAATAGCTCTCTACTTACCCCGTTCCCTTCATTTCCGACGATTAAGGCATAGGATCCAGGTGATTGTATTTGATGGAACGGTTCGGCATTCTCCAATGCTGTCCCATAAACAGGGATTCCTCGGTCAAGAAGATCGCTTGTCCAAGCAGAGATATCAGCTTTAATAACTGGAAGATGAAAATGGCTTCCTTGGGCAGACCTAAGCACCTTGGAATTATACATATCCACACTTCCATTCCCAATCACCACAACGTCCACACCCGCAGCATCTGCCGTACGAATCATTGTTCCTAAATTTCCAGGGTCTTGGACAGCATCAATTAAAAGATAAGATGTTCCTTCTGTACGGGATGACTTTTCTTGATGACATACTGCAAAAACGCCTTGTGGTGTATCTGTTTCAGCCAATAGCTTAATGATGTCATTAGGCACAGAGAGAATCGGTGTTGATCCGTAATCAAAGCTTGAAGGAAGATCCATGTTTTCTTGTACAATGATTTCTTCAATACGACCTGCTTTTAGCGCTTCCTCCACTAGATGGAAACCTTCGACTAAAAATAGGCCTGTTTTATCTCTTTCCTTTTTCGTTAATAGTTTCTTCCATTGCTTCACCTTTGGGTTACTACTCGAGTGAATATGCTTCAAGGTAAAACCCCTTCTTTCCTTTTTTCTCGGGTTTTCTTATTATAGCGTAACTTAAGTACATAATAATAACAAAAATAGAAAACATATTAAAGAAAATGAAGAAGGAGTGGGTAAAAAATGAATCTTAACTTAAGAAATGCAGTTATTCATAATGTATCAGGAAATACACAAGACGAGCTACGAGACACGATCGTAGACGCCATCCAAAACGGCGAAGAAAAAATGCTTCCAGGTTTAGGAGTACTTTTTGAAGTCATCTGGAAAAATGCATCCGACCAAGAAAAAAGCGAAATGCTCCAAACCCTAGAAAACGGCCTAAAATAGGGTGTCTGTCACCGCTCGTGGACAAATTCTTTGATTTGTCCACGGAAGGTGACAGACACCATCCGTGGACAGTTGGGGTGATTTTGTCCGCCTGAGATGGACACTTATAGTCCAGCTTAACCAAACAAAGACAGCATGCCCCGAGCATGCTGTCTTTGTTTGGTCTCTATTCGAGAGTAATACGGTCTACTGTTTCACGGTCTAGACGTTTGATGACTTCAACGATTAGCTTAACTGCGTTTTCGTAGTCATCACGGTGCAGCATTGCTGCATGTGAATGGATGTAGCGAGTTGCAATCGTAATGGCTAATGAAGGGACTCCTTTATGAGATATATGGATGGAACCCGCATCCGTGCCACCTCCAGCGATTGCATCGAATTGATATGGAATTCCAAGTTCATCCGCTGTATCCGTTACTAAATCTCTTAATCCTTTGTGAGACACCATACTTGCGTCATACAAAATGATTTGAGGTCCTTTGCCCATTTTACTTTGCGCTTCCTTCTCCGACACACCAGGAGTGTCACCAGCGATTCCAACATCTACTCCAAACCCAATATCAGGCTCTATTGCTGCAGCTGAAGTACGTGCTCCACGTAAGCCTACCTCTTCTTGTACACTTCCAACTCCGTATACAATATTTGGATGCTCTTCATTCTTTAATTGTTTTAAGACATCAATTGCAATCGCACACCCAATCCGATTATCCCAAGCTTTTGCTAATAAAAGCTTTTCATTGTTCATCACAGTAAACTCAAAGTATGGAACGACCATGTCACCAGGACGGACTCCCCACTCTGTTGCTTCCTCACGACTTGATGCACCAATATCAATAAACATATCTTTAATTTCTACTGGTTTTTTTCTAGCTTCAGGAGACAAGATATGTGGTGGTTTTGACCCGATAACTCCTGTCACATCTCCCTTTCTGGTAACAATCGTCACTCGCTGTGCTAACATAACCTGTGACCACCAGCCACCAACCGTTTGGAAGCGTAGGAACCCTTTATCATCAATTTGCGTGATCATAAATCCTACTTCATCCAAGTGACCCGCAACCATTACCTTGGGACCGTTCGCATCTCCCACTTTTTTCGCAATTAAGCTGCCAAGTCCATCAGTTGTTACTTCATCCGCATACGGAGCAATATGTTTGTTCATCACTTCTCTTGGCTCACGCTCATTCCCTGGAATCCCCTTTGCATCTGTTAATTCCTTGAGCATCGCTAAAGTATCATCAAGTTTTGTCATTTATTTCGACTCCCTTAATATGTATTCTGTTTATAGTATACTAGGTACAACTTAATTGCACAAAGTATACGTTAGTACCCTTCCTTCTGCCTTTTATAATTTACTTCATTTTTAGAGATATATGCTTCTTTTATTTCATCTGATGTAAACCCTAGCATCTTGCCTAAAATAAAATAACTTTCTAGCATGCTACGATACGTATCCATACTCCTTTCTGCAGAAAAGCGATGAACCGTTTCATACATAGATAAAAACTGATTTGTCACATTTTCCTCTTCTATTACCAATTCTTCTACCTGTACATCACGCTCTAATCCACAATCAAGACCAATTGATAAAATAAAATGAACTCCATCTACAAATTCCTCTAAAATGACTTCTTTCGGAGAAGCACCTTTTACACTCCAAAACTTAAAACAACGCGTCTCATTTGCTAGTTCACCAAGTTCAACCAACAAAGCTAGAACCTTTCTACTTATAAGACTATCTGTTTGTAATTGGTGTTTTTCTGCGATATGTATATCCAAACCTTTTTGCATTTCAAATAACTCTCGTAAATCCATCATTTCACTCTTTTCTATTTATATTACTTTAATCATAATGAAATTAAGAAAAAAATTCACTTAAAAGCAATATTTAATGAAACCTTTTTCAAATAAAGACGTATATAAAGAAAAATGAAGAGTGGAGGGCTTAAGTATGATGTGGCTACTACGCATGCTTCTAATAGCATTTATCTTATTTTTAATATACAGCGCCTTCAAATTTGTGTTAAACCCAAAGCGTAAATTGGAGCTAGCTCACGAGCAAAAGCAATTCTTTTTACTCGATGATATAAAAAATGTTCGTAAGAATTTCCTTTTAACCTATAAAGGCGTTATTTTCGAAGGCGAAAAATACTTAGGTACAACCGATCACACCTTCGAGGTTGTTTCGATATTCATTTGGCCACATAATACCTCTGCGCTAAATGGTTTGTCAAAGGAAGATTTCCGTAATATCGAGATGGAAGTAGCTGTTTTTTATCCGAATGCAAAAATTGACTGGAAAAGTCCCATTCATGAATTTATGAAAAAATAAACGTTCAAGGGTTTTCCCTTGAACGTTTTTTTATCCCTGCTTCTCTAGCTTTGTTTCCTTAAAAAAATCTCTCCACTTAATAATCGTCATCTTCTCTCTTAGAACATACACAAGAATCGATAAAGAAAACAATATAATAACAATCATCGTCGGTGTAAATTGACTAATAAATTGACCAAAGACCGTGTAAAAGAAAGCTAATGGAAGATTCGTAATAAAGGCTGCCTTTGAATACTCTTTAAAACCACGGTGTCTTTCCATTAAACAAAAATTTAATAGCTGATAGTGTACAAAAGGAACTAGGCGTAAAATTGAAATCTGACTAACTGTTAAATTACGATACTCTCCAAACCACTTTTTCCGAATCGAAGACAATTTTTCTTGTGTTCGCGGAAACTTAGACACGAGAGCAAAAAACAGTAGACTGCTAATCATTAACCCAATCAGCGAGTATACCGTACCTGCCACTGTGCCAAAAAGAATTCCACCTGCAATACAGATAATGACTACTGGAATAAATAAAAACTGACGTAACGAATGGAACAAGACGAATATTATCGGGGTGAAAACTCCACCAGCCTGAAACATGACAAGCAGTAATGCTAACTCCTCATCCATATGACCACCCCTTAAGCAGTTTCTTGATGTCTATTACAGCTTATCGAGGCAGGACCATTTCTATGACAACTATTCCCTTAATTCCATACATAGTAAAGCAATAGACCGATTTGAAGAACAGTCAAAAAAGGCAATCCCCATTTAAAGTTAGGATGCTTCGTTTTATGACGAAAGGACCTCATTCCAATAAATGCGCCTAAGGCTCCTCCAAAAAAGGCAAATTGCCACAGTGTCGCCTCTTTAATTCGAAATTCATTTTTCTTAGCCTTCTGTTTATCTGCATACATCAACGTACAACTAACGATATTTATCACCAATAAATAAATCCAAATATATGTAAACATACCATACCTCCTTGAAGGACTTAAAAAAGCCACCCTCTTGTAAGAGAATGGCTTCTATTGACTAATAAGTCAATTATTTTGCTAGGCTTTGCTTAGCAGCATCAGCTAATTGAGCAAATGCTTTTTCGTCGCTTACTGCAAGTTCAGCAAGCATTTTACGGTTTACTTCGATACCTGCAACGCTTAAACCGTGCATTAAACGGCTATAAGAAAGACCGTTCATACGAGCTGCTGCATTGATACGAGTGATCCAAAGCTTACGGAAGTCACGCTTCTTTTGGCGACGATCACGGAATGCATACATTAGAGATTTCATAACCTGTTGGTTAGCTACTTTGTATAATGTATGTTTTGAACCATAATAACCTTTTGCTAATTTAATAACTTTTTTACGACGTCTGCGAGTTACTGTACCGCCTTTAACACGTGGCATATGTTTTCCCTCCTAATTTGCAATTACTTAAGATTTACTAGTAAGTTACGAATGCGCTTGTAATCGCCTGAAGAAACTAGAGTTCCTTTGCGAAGCTTACGCTTTGCTTTTGTAGATTTGTTAGCGAATAAATGGCTTCTGTATGCGTGTGAACGCTTCAGTTTACCAGATCCTGTTCTCTTGAAACGCTTTGCTGCGCCGCGGTGAGTTTTCATTTTTGGCATTAGGGATTCCTCCTCATTACTTGTCGTTTTTAGGTGCTAATGTCATAAACATGCTTCTGCCATCCATTTTCGGATGAGATTCCACTGTTGCTACTTCTTTACAAGCTTCTGCAAAGCGGACTAAAACACGTTGTCCGATCTCTTTATGTGTAATTGCACGACCTTTAAATCGAATCGATGCTTTTACTTTATCGCCTTTTTCCAAGAATTTAATCGCATTACGTAACTTTGTATTAAAGTCATGCTCATCAATGGTTGGGCTAAGTCGAACTTCTTTAGTGGTTATGATTTTTTGATTTTTACGTGCTTCTTTTTCTTTCTTCTGCTGCTCAAACTTAAACTTACCGTAGTCCATAATACGTGCTACTGGTGGTTTCGCGTTTGGTGCAACAAGAACAACGTCAAGATTTACACGCGTAGCAATCTCAAGTGCTTCGATTTTTGATTTAATGCCTAGTTGTTCGCCATTTTGATCAATTAGACGTACTTCGCGGGCACGAATACCCTCGTTCAACAACATGTCTTTGCTAATAGCTGGACACCTCCAAGGTTTAATGCGAATACAACGTTTGGGTTAAGAAGATTTCATTTTCATAAGAAAAATAAAAAAAGTGCGGATGAATGCACCCACACTTTACGATACCCATACGGTAATAAGCCTTTTCGTAAAACCTGCCAACTGCGCTTTGGCGTCAATCAGGTGAGAAGCGGGTGCTTCTTCTTTATCTCAAACTCGTATTCAATTTACCTTAGCAACTATATCACAATAAATAATTCATGTCAACGAAACACTTTTTATCACAACGAAATGAATTGTATCAAAAATATACGTTTGTGGCAATACCTTTTCAAAAAATAAACATAAAGAGGATGATTAGACATCCTCTTCTGTGAAAAACATTAGCGCTTTACTTCCATTTTTAAGTTTTCAACAAACGTTTCAAAGGAAACAACCTCTGATTTTTGCTCCCCATATTTACGTACATTCACTGCCTTTTCAGCTACTTCATTGTCACCAACGACTAGCATATAAGGAGTTTTTTGCATTTGTGCTTCACGAATCTTGTAACCGATCTTCTCATTACGATCATCAATTTCGACGCGAATACCTTCTGCCTGTAGAAGTTCTTGCACTTGCTTTGCATAGTCAAAATGAACGTCAGGAGAAACAGGAATCACTTGAACCTGTACAGGTGCTAACCAAGTAGGGAAAGCTCCTTTGTATTCTTCAATCAAGAACGCGACAAATCGTTCCATTGTTGAAACGACCCCACGGTGAATAACAACAGGACGGTGTTGTTTCCCATCCTCACCCACATAACTTAAATCAAAGCGTTCTGGCAACAAGAAGTCTAACTGGACAGTAGATAGGGTTTCTTCCTTCCCAAGAGCTGTCTTCACTTGAACATCAAGCTTTGGACCATAAAAAGCCGCTTCACCCTCTGCTTCAAAATAATTTAGCCCGAGGTCATCCATCGCTTCTTTTAACATGCTTTGAGCTTTTTCCCACATTTGATCATCATCAAAATATTTTTCTTTATCTTCAGGATCACGGTAAGACAGGCGGAAGGAGTAATCATTGATATTAAAATCTTTGTACACTTCTAATACCAATCCTACCACTCGCTTGAATTCATCCTTGATTTGATCTGGACGAACGAAAATATGCGCATCGTTTAACGTCATTCCACGTACACGTTGAAGTCCAGAAAGTGCGCCAGACATTTCATAGCGGTGCATCGTTCCAAGCTCAGCAATACGAATTGGAAGCTCACGATAACTATGAATACCGTGCTTATAGATCATCATATGATGCGGACAGTTCATAGGACGTAGAACAAGCTGCTCATTATCCATTTCCATAACTGGGAACATGTCTTCTTGATAGTGATCCCAGTGCCCTGATGTTTTATATAAATCAACACTTCCCATCACAGGTGTGTACACGTGATCGTAACCAAGTCGTGACTCCTTATCCACGATATATCTCTCGATAATACGACGAATGGTCGCACCCTTTGGTAACCACATTGGCAGACCTTGTCCCACTTTTTGCGAGTTCATAAATAAATTTAATTCTTTTCCTATTTTTCTATGATCACGCTCTTTTGCTTCTTCCAGTAGACGAAGATGTTCAGCCAAGTCTTCTTTCTTGAAGAAAGCTGTTCCGTATATACGTTGAAGCATTTTATTATCGCTATCGCCTCTCCAATAAGCACCCGCAATACTCAGAAGTTTTAATTCCTTCAATTTCCCTGTCGATGGAACATGAACTCCACGACATAAGTCGAAGAAATCCCCTTGTTCATAAATAGTTACTGTTTCTCCTGCAGGAATGGCTTCAATCAGCTCAAGCTTGTATTCATCGCCAATCTCCTTGAACAACTGAACAGCCTCATCACGACTAACTTCTTTTCGAACAATCTCAATGTTTTCGTTAATAATTTTTTTCATTTCTTTTTCAATTAAAGGCAGATCTTCTGGTGTTAATGATTCCTCAATATCTACATCGTAGTAAAATCCACCTTCAATAACTGGACCCACACCAAGCTTTACGTTTTTGTATAGACGCTTAATCGCTTGTGCCATTAAGTGGGCACTACTATGTCTAAGGATTTCAAGTGCATCCGCACTATCCTGAGTGACAATTTCAATTGCTCCATCTTGCTCAATCGGACGTTTAAGATCATACAACTGGCCATCTACTTTTCCAGCCAATGCCTTCTTTTTAAGCCCTGGGCTAATGGAGGCAGCAACATCTTCTGTTGTTGTTCCAAGCGGAAACTCCTTTACTGCACCGTCTGGGAACGTTAACTTTACAACATTTGACATAACCATTTTCCTCCTAAATATAAAATAAAAATAAAAAAACTCGTCCCTCGGAAAGGGACGAGTTTATAAACAACACGTGGTTCCACCCTAATTTTCACTTTAATCAATCATCAAAAGTGACTTTAGATAAATAGATAACGGACTTTAGCCGTCAGCCCATACTTAATCAATTGTTCAAGGCTGATGTTTAGAGGTGGTAAGCTGTTCATTCGTGTTAGGAAGTTTCCAGCCAATGCCTTCCCTCTCTGATAACCGTAAATAAAACGCTCATGTCCTCATCGTAACATTTATATCATGAAGTTGTACCTTATTATGTACGTATTATAGTTTGTTCATGAGGGAAAAGCAAGTATCTATCTAGAAATTCTCATCAGCCGCAAAGGCGAATTTCCTTTTTCGATCATGAAATAAGTTCATGGCTGCCACCACTACTCTTTCCTCAAAAAGATTACAAATCGTTCGAACCAAAGGTTGCTCCGGTTCGTCAGTGTACAAATAAATCCTTTGGGGAGCCATCGAAAGCAACGGTGCAATGGTGACACTATCAATGTAGACTGGGTGATTAGAAAGTAGTTTTCGATCAATTAGCTGCAAAATTTCTTTTCTTTTTAGTTCAAAGAATTGTTCGTCAAAAAAGGTGATCGTATCAGACACAATTAAATGAATGACCTTCTTGATTGAACTCCGTTCTGCTAAAAACTCTCTGAGTGTATGAACAAAGATTTGGTATTCCTGCTCAAGTTTATACTCATCAATCGCAACCTCCACCACACTCTCTATAAGAGTCGTAATGGAACGCAGTCGAAAGCGCTGGAAAGAGTCGAACGAAAAAGACAAGCGCTGTGAGAATAATTCATTAATAGCTGATTCTACCAAGTTATTTAATGTGTTCACATCGACAAACGATAAGAGTTCTCTTCTGTTTCCGTCAACAATTGCAGTAATAATATCTAATATCTGTTCCTGTTCATGTTCGTCATCATAACAAAAATGATTCTTTAAGATTTCTCGAGACCAATCCACTAATTTAATTTCCTGAATAAATTGTCCAAATGCTTTTTTCACAACCACTTCTTCCAGTTTTCCATCGCATTTTACTATATGTTTATCTTCTATAAGAAGAGTCTCATGATTCAAATGGTGTGAGGATTGTGCGTGATTCTTTAGCAATTGGTGAAATCTTTTCGCATCCTCTTTATTTTGGAAAATGATCTCAAACAACCAAATCCCCCCTTTTGGTGAAATCAACGTTTGAAATGTCCATGCTACTGCATGTTCTTTTTCACAGTCTCTGCTTTCATGTATATGGGGAACTTGGTCAAAATAGAATAAGAGCCAGCGGACTTTTTCCACTGGCTCTTTTATTTCCTATTTCCTTCTATTTGGACCATCCACTTGGACAGGGTGAGCTAGGTATCTAATCCTCTCTAGAAGTCTTCTTGCTTTCATCTTCTCTTCTTCTCCACGTTGACTATACGTTAAATGATGCTCTAACTCGTTAAAGTTAAAGTTCGATGTAAAGAAGGTAGGCAGATTTTCAAGCATACGGAATTGAAGAATCGTTCCTAGCACTTCATCTCTCGCCCAACTTGATACCGTTTCAGCACCGATATCATCAATCATAAGCACTGGTTCTCGTTTCACTTTTTCAATTTTATCATTGAGTGTCGAGTCACCAATTGATCCTTTTAACTCCCTAATCAACTCTGGGAAGTACACAATCATAGAAGATACCTTCTTTTTTGCGAGTTCATTAGCAATTGCTCCAAGCAAATATGACTTGCCAACTCCGAACTCACCGTAAAAATAAAGTCCCTTTTGTTTTACACTTGAATTGTAGTTTTCTACAAACTCCTCTGCTAATGAGATTGCTTCAATTCTACCTGAGTAATCACCTGACATATCAAGGTCCGCAAAGCGAGCGTGTAAAATCTCTTTAGGCATATACATACTCTGAATGAGCTTCTCACTTTTTCTTCTCTCGTCTGACATTACCTTTCTAGGACAGCGGTCGTAATGAATCTCAATAGACCCACGGACAAGAACTAATTGAGGCTGATACCCCTGCATAATATTTTTACAGCCCTCAAGGCTCGGACATTCGGTACATTCCGTGCATTGAGTCGAATACTCATAAAGCTTGGACAAATTTCTTTCAATCATTTGGCTCGTAAGGATGTCACTATGCTTAATAATAAATTCTCGAATGTCCGGGTGCTGCATAACTTGCCGCTTTTGACGCTCATACCGTTCCTGAAAATTTGAGCTGGCAGAGAGTTTTTTTAAAGTATCATTAATTCGTTCCATTTAACCACCTCCTACTTTGTATATTTTTTTAATCTTTCCTGTAACGCACGCTTTTTCTCTTCGAGTTCATTATTTTCTGTGCCTGTTTGAGTAGGTTTTTCCTCAGCCTCTTTATCAAACCAATCCGGTAAGCTTTCTGTTCGTATGGCCTTTTTTCTAGCACTAGTCTTTGGAGTTTGATTTGCTGTTTGCTTCCCCTCTGCCCAGTCTAAGTATTGACGATGTTCTTTTTTGGCAAGTTCCATTGCCTCAGACACCGTCTGGACCCTTTTACGCGCCCAATGAGAAGCAATCTTATCCACATAAGCCTTCGTCAACTTCATATCTGTTTTCAATAATACGTACTGTATAAGCACGTTCACCACACCAGGAAGAAGCTTTTGTTGAAACATCACATCTTCAATAATTTGCAAATCACTTTTCGATGGTTCTCCCCCACCAGAAATATCAATTAACAATTGTCGAGGAGACGTTTTCTCCAGGTATTGAACCAATTTCTCTTCTTGAGTTTTAGGCTCCACCGTTGTTGTAACATGTGGAAGTGGTTGTATTTTATCTATTAATAACGGGAGTTGGTCAGAAAAGTTAAGCTGATACCAATCTCTTGCAGATTTTCTAAGTTCATCAATCTGTATCTCACTTGATTCATCAACTGCACTAATCACAATATTTTTCATTTGGATCGGGTCAATCCCATAGAGGAAGGAGAGTTTCGCAATGGCTTCTCGAACCTTTTTATTGATTGCACGTTTAGGAACAAGATTTTCTGAAAGCCCTGCAAATAGCAGGTCAAAATCAAAATGTGCTTCATCAACCTTAATTGTCTCAGGATTCACTCGATCGAAGTACACACGTTGCTCTTCAAGTTTTAGGTCATCTACCAGATGTGACGAAGGGTTACCCGGAACAGCAGAATCAAATACTTCTTGAAACGATCTTGTAACATTCTCGTACCCATTTTCTTTTTCCAAGAAATGCTCGTCACTAAAAAACCTTTTAAGTTTTAAAAATTGATTTTTACCTACTTTTCGATACAAATACACGTTAAGCATACCGTCTAGAAAAAACTGACTAGGTGTTAAGGGAGGTGTTATTTCATATACAAATGATCGAAGCCCTTCCTCTGTTCGCACATACGTGGAGAGAAGACCAATTCCTTCTAACTTAAGACGGGCATTGTAAATTTGTTTTAAATTACTGTCCATCACGTTCATAAGAGCATGATGTGAACTACCATCCGAAGATAAACGGTTCTCGTCTAATTGCGACCAAAGAGTCATATAGAGACTGTATGCTATCGGACCAATCAATGGCTGATATAAAAGAGTCAGCACCTTTCGATCATACTCAAATAACAACCCATTTGAGGCTACCTCATAGCGATCCACAGGTAGCATTTCCTGCCAATGCTGAGCCATAGGCTTCATTTCCTCTCTTAACATCAAACTTCCCTACTAATCCTTTTTTATTAATTCCTTCAATTCTTCAATAAAGACGTTTATATCTTTAAATTGTCTATATACAGAGGCAAATCTGACGTACGCAACCTCATCTAATTTTGCTAAACGATCCATAACCATTTCTCCAACTGCTTCACTCTTTATTTCCGATACTCCATGACTACGAAGTTCTTTTTCTATATCGGAAGTGATTTTTTCTAATTCAGGCAAAGCAACGGGTCTTTTTTCACAAGCTTTAATCAGTCCACGTAGAATCTTATCACGGCTAAACTCTTCTCTAGTTCCTTCCTTTTTTACGACAATCAAAGGTATTTCTTCTACCTTCTCAAAGGTTGTAAAACGAAAAGAACATTTCTCACACTCTCTTCTTCTGCGAATCGATCTATTTTCATCGACAGGTCTTGAATCGAGAACACGAGTATGATTATTTTGACATGCAGGACATTTCATAACATCAACTCCGAAACAGAATGGATTCTGCTGAATCTAACACTATCTTATTAAAACTTCAATTGTTGTACAAGTAATTCTATTCTCCTGCGTGTTTTCCAACACCTATATACGGATGCTTTTTATCTAATTCTTGATAAATACGTTTGATTTCAGCTTTTAAGCTTGGATATGCCCCCAACAGAACCGTTTGTTCGGTTGAAACATTGATATCTACAGCCGTCTCATATGGCTTTACCGTTATGATCGTAATAATAGCAAACATTTTCTTTCCACGATTGATTTCAACCGCAATTTCTCCGTGGTCAATTGAATCACTTACCACTTTTGCTTGCTTATCATTCTCAAGGATTTCTTTTACAGATTGAAACAAGGATTGAAGATTTACACGATAATATCTCGTTCTAAGCTCTTCCTCCACATGATTCTCTTTTGTTTCACATTGCCTATTAAATTGTCTAAACACCTGTTTTACAAATGACATAATGATTCCTCCAAACCGAAAGATGTATGTACATATATTTTAACCTAAAAGGACTGGCAATGTTAATGTTTCAATAAAAGAGAAATTAAAAAGAGGTGTATAATATACACCTCTCGAATTTCATAAGTTTAGTAAGCTACGATTATAGTACTTTCGCTTTTGCTTGTTTAACTTGAACAGGACCCATTCCACGAGGAATTTCGATGTTCTCACGAGTTTGAGCACCTAATGCTTCTGCAATATAGTCTGCAGCGATATTAGGATCCATGTCTCCACAAGTATACACATCAATACTAGCATAGCCATGTTCAGGAAAGCTGTGAATAGTTAAATGTGACTCGGAGATGATTACCACTCCACTCACACCTTGTGGTGCAAATTTATGAAAAGCAACCTCACGAATTTCAGCACCTGATTTTAATGCTGCATCTGCAAAGATTTGCTCAATTTGCTCCATATCATTTAACTTTTCAAAATCACAACCCCATAACTCAGAAATAACGTGACGACCCATAGTTTCCATATTCAAATTTCCCCCTTTAACCATTTTTACTACAGTAACTGAATTTCCCTATTTTTTTGGGTTATAACTACCACGGGGGAAAGTTAGTCCAAAGAGGTCCTAACCCTTTAAGTAGATATAGATTCCAAATTTCAAGAAGTTCACGATGACTAGTATACTTTGTTTGTTTTTTTTTTGCAATAATGTATTTAAAAAATCTTTACAAAATAGAGGGAAAAGGGGATCTCTTTCTTCAAATGCAGACAAAAAATCAGCCTTCTGAGAGTTTCCCCAGAAGACTGTCTCCTTATAACGAGCTCACTCGTTTTATATTTTCTGAAGCTAAAGAAAGTTGATTAGCCACATGCTTTGTAAGATCAACAACACGACAGGAATAACCCCACTCATTATCGTACCATGCAAGAACCTTTACCTTATTCGCACCTATAACCATTGTAGACAACCCATCGACAATCGCAGAGTGTTCATTGGTATTAAAATCAACTGATACTAGTGGCTCTTCTGTAATCGCAAGTATTCCTTTAAGTTCATCCATGGAGGCTGTTTCGAATACATCATTTACCTCATCTATTGTTACTTCTCGCTTTAAATCAACTACTAAATCAACTAATGAGACATTGGTTGTAGGAACCCTTAATGACATTCCATGCAGCTTGCCTTTCATATTAGGGAGCACTAGTGAAAGAGCTTTAGCCGCACCCGTGCTTGTCGGAATGATCGATTGACCACAAGCTCTCGCTCTTCGAAGATCTTTATGCGGATTATCAATGTTTTTTTGATCATTTGTATAGGCATGCACGGTTGTCATTAACCCATTAATGATGCCAAATTTATCTTCCAGTATTTTTACAACAGGAGCTAAACAGTTCGTCGTACAAGACGCATTTGAAATAATATCATGCTCATAAATATTTAACTCGTGCTCATTCACACCCATGACGATTGTAATATCTTCTCCTTTTCCAGGTGCTGTTAATATGACCTTCTTTGCGCCAGCATCTAAGTGGAGACTCGCTTTCTCTCTCGCATTAAATTTCCCAGTTGCCTCGATAACAATATCAATATTAAGTGAATGCCATGGAAGCTCCTCTGGATTACGATGGTTAATCAGCTTCACCCTTTTTCCATTTACCAATAAGGAATCATCTTCAGCTACTACCTCACCATCAAACTTTCCGTGATTTGTGTCATACTTTATTAAATGTGCTAAAGTTTCCGCAGGATAACTAGCATTAATGGCTACTATTTCTAATGTTTCATCACATATTGCCTTTCTGAAAACCATTCTTCCTATTCTTCCAAACCCATTAATCGCTACTCTAGCCTTCATGTTACGGCTCCTCTCGAAAAGTGTTATACTTTATTTCCGTAATTTACAATTAGTATAACATATTAGTTGCGAATTGTGTTGATATAAAAACCTATTTTCAATAAAAAAACCATCACATTAATTTGTGATGGTTTTCCAATCCGCAAGAAGCTCTATCAGTTGCTTTTTCGTATTGTCTATCGACCCATTATTATTAATCACTTTATCAGCAAGCTTCCGTTTATCTTCAATCGGCATTTGAGATTGAATTCGAGCAAGTGCTTCCTGCTTTGTTAACTGATTTCTTTCCATCAATCTCTGCAGCTGTACATCTTTCTCTACATAAACAAGCAGAACTACATCAACCATATGCTTTAATCCACTTTCAAATAAGAGTGGAATATCCAACACAACTACTTGGTCTCCTCGCGAAATAGCTGCTTCCTTCTTCTCATTCATCCTTCTTCTTACATCCGGATGAACAATTTCATTTAACTTTTGTCTCTTCGCACTGTCATTAAAAATGATTTCACCTAATCGGGATCGATTAATCGTATGATCATCATTCAGAACATCTTCACCAAAATATGTAACGATCTGTTCGTATGCTACTTCGCCTATCTCAACGGCCTTTCTTGCTTCTATATCAGCGTCAATGACCTCTATTCCCATTTCTTTAAACATATTTGCCACTGTGCTTTTCCCACTAGCAATACCACCCGTTAATCCAACGACTAAAGTCATATTCAACCCCTCCGTTTAACGTAAAAGCCTCCACAAAAGGAGGCTTTTTTCAAATTTTCCATATTCCAATAATGATTAACAATACCCCAGGTAAAAAGGCGAAGCGCTGAAGCCAGCTATTCTCTGAAAAATGTTTTCCAAGCTGTAACCCCGCATAAATAAAGAGAAAGCTCATTAATGCCACAGCAGTCCCTAATATGCTTGGAGAAAAGTCTAGCATGGCAGCCCCGATTCCTGCACCAAATGCATCTAAAGATAAGGCTAAACCAAGCATATAAGCTTCAATCCCATTGATCGTACCCGATTGATCAAAGTCTGCTGACATCGGCTTTCGTAATATTTGAATCACAATCCCAAGAGATTTAATCTCAAAATCAATGATCGTTTTAGGATGGGGAAGCATGGATGAGGTGGATTTCTCTGATCTGAAAAATTGAGCGAGAACCCAAGCCCCTAATATAATGAGTATAATTCCCCCTATACTCTCAGCAATATCAGGTGATAAAACAGACTCAATGAAATGGCCAATAATCATGCCTACAGTGAGTGTTCCTGCAGAGCATAAAGAGATGACCGCGATTGACTTAAAAGGAATTCGCATTTTCCTCAGACCGTATGTGAAACCTACACTAAAACTGTCAATGCTAACTGCTAATGCAAGTAGTAATAATGGAACAGATAGTACCATTGGAAAGACTCCTTCCTAACAAAAAGCTAGGATAGTATATGATAGGAGCCCATCCAAGGTTCAACTACTTCTTCTTTTGACATTTTGGACAAAACACGGTTCCTCGCCCACCAACGACAATTTTTTCTAGAGGAGTATCACATATTTTACAATTTTCACCTTTCCGACCGTAAACAAATAATTCAAGCTGAAACATCCCCATTTGTCCTTGTGAATTCACGTAAGATCGTACCGTACTTCCACCCTTTTCAACCGCTTCACCTAGTGTTTCCTTTATTTGTTCATAAAGGATGCTCCACTCTTTTTTCTTCAAGGAGCTCGCAATTCTCTCAGGATGAATTTTCGATCGAAAAAGGGCTTCATCTACGTAAATATTGCCTAATCCAACGACCACTGTTTGGTCAAGCAAGGCAGTTTTAATTGATCTTTGTGTTTTCGATAACCTTTTCTGCAAATAGGATGACGTAAAATTCGGATCAAATGGTTCAGGTCCGAGAGTCGATAAAGGTGGCTGGTTAAACTCTTTTCCTTTTTCAAACAAGTGCATCGTCCCAAATTTACGTACATCTTTGTAACGGAGCTCTGTCCCGTCGGTAAAAGTAAAAATCACATGCGTGTGGAGAGCGACTGGTTCCAAAGCCTCAAAATGCGCATATCTACCTTCCATACGCAAATGAGAAATTAACGCATATTTTTCTGTATATAAAATTAAAAATTTTCCTCTTCTTCCTAACTGAACAAATCTCTCTCCAACTAAAGCGTCACAAAACTGATCTATTTCAGGATGTTTTATGATTTTGGGCCAAAGAACCGTTACTTTTTTTATTTTTTTATCTAAAATAAGCATTTCAAGTGTTCGTCGAACCGTTTCGACCTCTGGAAGTTCTGGCAATATTCTTCCTCCCTACTGCCTTTATTTCGCGTCATACCAAGTCGGACCGTAGGAGTAATCAACCTTTAGCGGTACCTTTAACTCCACTGTATGTTCCATTACTTCAGGGACGATTTCCTTCAATCGCTCGATTTCTTCTTCTGGTGCTTCGAATATTAATTCATCGTGTACAGATAGCAACAATCGTGATTTTAGATTTTCCTTTTTGAGCCTGTCCGCCATATCGATCATCGCTTTTTTAATAATATCCGCTGCACTTCCTTGAATCGGTGTATTCATCGCCGTACGTTCCGCAAAGCTACGAAGATTGAAGTTCCTGCTTGTTATTTCTGGGATATATCTTCGGCGGTGCAAAAGCGTGGACACGAATCCCTTTTGTTTTGCATCTTTTACGATTTCTTCCATATATTCTTTAACACCTGGAAAACTCTCCAGATATCTTTCAATAAAGCTACCTGCTTCTTTTCTTGTAATGTTTAAGCTTTGTGACAACCCATAATCACTGATACCGTAAACAATTCCAAAGTTTACCGCTTTTGCATGTCGTCTCATGTTGGAAGTGACTTCTTCCTTAGATACATGGAACACATCCATCGCTGTTTTTGTATGAATGTCCAGACCCTCTTGAAAGGCCTCTATTAGCTTTTCATCATTTGCAATATGTGCCAACACACGTAATTCAATTTGTGAGTAATCTGCTGCAAAAATAACCCAACCTTCCTCTGATGGGATAAAGGCTTGACGAATTTTACGACCTTCTTCCAATCGAATAGGGATATTTTGCAAATTCGGATCTGTAGAGCTTAATCTTCCTGTCTGAGTTAAAGCTTGATTAAACCTTGTATGCACTTTTTTTGTTGTAGGATTAATTACTTTAAGTAAACCTTCAATATAAGTAGACTGAAGCTTACCAAGCTGTCGGTAATTTAATATTTCTCGAATAATTTCATGCTCATCTTCAAGCTTCTCCAGTACATCCGCAGAGGTTGAATAGCCTGTTTTTGTCTTTTTCGCTACCGGAAGCTGTAATTTCTCAAAGAGAATGACGCCTAACTGCTTTGGTGAATTAATATTAAAGCTTTCGCCCGCAAGATCATAGATACGGGCTTCAATGGTACTTAATTGCTCAGTAATTGCTTCTCCCATCGCATGAAGTCGATCCATATCAACCTTAATTCCACACGATTCCATATCGGCTAAAATCAAAGATAAAGGAAGCTCCAAATCATAATAAAGTTCAAATTGTTCATTTGCTTTTAACTCTTGTTCGAGTTTGTCGCGAAGTTCCTGTAACACGAGTCCTTTTCGAACGAGATGCTCTCCAAGCTGTTCCGGTTCAGGAATCTTTCTCTTAGCCCCTTTTCCGTAAAAAGCCTCATCCGAACTAATACTCGTAAAACCATAGCGTTTTGCAGTCGTTGAAATATCATCAACAGACTCTGCTGGATTCATAATATAAGCAGCTAACAGTAAGTCAAACTCAATACCTTTTAGATGGATATGGTGATGTCTTAGTGATACCTCTGTCCTTTTCGCGTCATACACAATTTTTTTAGAAGCTTCATTTTCAGCCCAAGCTTTAAAAACGGATGATTCTATGGCTACATTGGTAGGAATGAAAAAGTTCCCCTTTTCATTCACTAGTGATATACCTACAAGATCAGCATAATGATAATTATCATCTAACACTTCAATGTATAAGGCATTCTCCGTTGCAAAAAGTTCTTCCGTTACTTCTTTAACCGTCGTGTATTCCACACTCTCCAAGGGTTCTTCCACTGAAGCTCCTTCGTTGTCTCCTAATTTATCAAGCAATGAGTTAAAACCTAGTTCTTTAAATAACTGAACAACCTTATCACGGTCAAATTCGTCGTATTCGAATTCATCGAGTTGTACGGTCACTGGAGCTTCTCTCGTAATGGTTGCAAGCTCTTTACTCATAACTGCTTGGTCTTTAAATTCCTCTAGTTTCTCTTTTAGTTTCTTTCCACTCACTTGATCAATCGACTCAAGTAGCTTTTCAAGCGTCTCAAACTCCGCTAGCAGTTTGATGGCTGTTTTCTCTCCAACTCCAGGAACCCCAGGAATATTGTCTGACGTATCCCCCATTAACCCTTTCATATCAATGATTTGCTTTGGTGTTAAACCATATTTCTCTTTGATATGCTCCGGAGTATATTCCTCAATTTCTGTGATCCCTTTTTTCGTAATGGCAACAGTGGTTTTTTCAGAACTCAACTGAGTTAAATCTTTATCTCCTGAAATGACCTTCACTTCATAGCCATCTTCCTCTGCCTTCTTCGATAACGTACCAATAATATCATCTGCTTCATAGTTTTCAAGTTCGTACCTTTTAATTCGATAAGCGTCCAATACTTCTCGAATAAAAGGAAATTGTTCGGATAATTCAGGTGGCGTTTTTTGACGTCCTCCCTTATATTCACTAAAAGTTTTATGACGGAAGGTTGTTTTTCCAGCATCAAACGCAACCATTATATGTGATGGCTTTTCATCCTCCAATATCCTCAAGAGCATCATCGTAAATCCATAAACAGCATTTGTATGAATTCCTTTATCATTGTTTAGCAATGGCAGAGCAAAAAATGCCCGGTAGGCTATGCTATTTCCGTCAATTAATACGAGTTTCTTATTCAAAGGAAGCCTCCCTTTCTAATTAAAGCTTGTCTCATGTCATATGTAAAAAAGCCAGTGTTTTCCTTCTTTATTCTACCATGACCATGATAGGAAAGGAAAACGCCGGCTTCATATTTACTCCGTATATCCCATAAGCAAACGGGCATAAGGTGAATCTGATGGCAGAACAATAACGGTTTCTCCGTTAATCGTCTTTTTATACGATTCTAATGTTCTAAATAATTGGTAAAAGCTCGGGTCTTTGGAGAACGCCTCATTATATACCCTTGCAGCTTGAGCTTCTCCCTCCGCACGAATCGTTTCGGCATCTGCTTGCGCCTTCGCTAGTGTTTCTTTCACCTGGCGATCCGTATCCGCAATAATAATATTTTTCTGTGCATCCCCAATTGATAAATACTCCTGTGCCTTTGATTCACGTTCTGAGATCATCCGAGTGAACACCGACTGTTCATTTTCCTTCGGGAGATCTGTTCTTTTCATACGCACATCCGTTACCACAATTCCGTAATTATCTTGTGAGAGAAGTTCATTAACCTTCTCTGTAATTTTATCATTTAAGGAACCTCTAGTTGACGCCTCATCATTAATGATTTCTTCGTAGTTTAACTTTCCAAGCTCTGATCGAACAACCGAGTAAATAAACTCTTCCATTCTTCCCTCAGCATTTTCAAGCGTTCTCGCATTCGAAATCATCTTTTTAGGATCTTCAATTTTCCAAACAGCATAATTGTCAATTAACATACACTTTTTATCTTTTGTATTAATTTCAGCTTCATTCACATCATAGGTCATTTGATATTTTGGTAGAGTCGAAACACTTTGAACAAATGGGATTTTATAGCTAAGACCAGGAGTACTTTCAATTCGAACCACTTCACCGAATTGGCGAATCACTCGGTATTCTCCTTCCTTAACGATAAATAAATTCGTAAGGGTGATCCCAATCAATAGAAGGATTAAAAGAGCAATCAATCCAAATTTGGTATAATTCCTCCACTTAAAACCATCTCCAGAACGCTCTTTCATATCGATCACATTTCCATCACTCATTGTTTCCACTCCCCTCTGCCTGAGGCTTTGCTTCTTCTTTTTCTAGAGGTCTAATCGGGAAATACTTCAATGTATCACCATCATCATTCATGATATAAATTTCTGTACCTGGTAATACTTCCTCTAATGTCTCTAACACAAGCCTTTGTCTAGTTACTTCAGGATTGTTCTTATACTCATCGTAGAGTTTATTAAAAACCGCTACATCCCCTCTAGCAATCTCAATTCTTGCTGATTGGTCCCCCTCAGCTCTTGAAACAAGGGCTTTCTTTTCCCCTTCTGCTTCATTGATTTTTTGATTTTGATATTTTTTCGCCTCGTTAATTTTTGTGTTCATCGTTTCACGGGCATCTGTAACATTCGTAAATGCTTTCCGAACCTCTTCATTTGGAAGCTCCACATCTTGCAGCTTCACCGCCATAATAGTGATCCCTATATCATATTTATCCATTAGGGTCGACAGTAGCTCTCTGACACTTGCTTCTATTTCACCTTTCCCAGAGGTCAAGGCATCATCAATTTTGGAGCTTCCTATGATGCTACGAAGAGACGCTGAAGTGGCATCACGTAAAATCTCTTCTGGATTATCTGCATTATATAAGTATTTTGAAGGCGTCGTAATTTTCCATTGAACAACAAGATCTGCAAGAACGATATTTTCGTCTCCAGTAATCATTTTTGTCTCATTATCGAACTCAACAATTTCTCCATCTTTTTCTTCATATCCAAACTGTAAACTAAATGTTTCCTTCGAAAGCTTCTCTACATTTTGAATAGGCCAAGGCATTTTAAAATGTAACCCAGGTTCTGTTATTCCCTCTTCTACCTTCCCAAAGGTTAATATAACCGCCTGTTCTGATTCATCAACCGTATACCACGTTGTAAAAACTACAAAACTGAGTACTATAATTAAAAGTATTAGACCTACCAGTGAATAAATTCTTTTTAAACTAAGCAACAACCTTCACCTCTTTCCCATAATAAGAACAGTTAATTGTTATACGAATGGGCGGGAAAAAGGTTTCAATAAAAAAGAAAAGATGAAAGCGGGGTTAGCTTTCACCTTTTCTTTAGGTCCTTGGATGAAGGGGTTTTCCCTTATGATATTACAGAACATTTATTAAGGAAAAATATAATAAATGTAAATATACTGTAAAACTTGTATCCAAGGTACCTGAATTTATTTAGGAATTTCTTTTAAAAGTTCAATGATGAAAGTGGTCCCTCTTCCAACCTTACTTTCCACTCGAATATTCCCCTTATGAGCTTCAATCAAATGCTTCACGATGGCTAACCCTAGACCCGTACCACCAGAGTTTCTACTTCTTGCACGATCTACTCGATAAAAACGTTCAAAGATTCGGGGAATTTCCTTTCTCTCAATTCCAATCCCCGTATCTATTACCTTTATTCTTATCTTGCTTGTCCTCTCACGAACTTCAACCTTTACAGTCCCACCTTCTGGAGTATAGGAAATGGCATTGGTTATTAGATTAATAAACACTTGTTTTAATCTATATACATCGCCTTCAACAAAGATCGCTTCATCCTCGGCTTCAAATTGAAGGTCAATTTTCTTTTCAAGTGCCTTTCCTGTTAATATAGGAAGAACTTCATGCAACACAGCAACAATATCTATTTTTTGAATCGACAATTGAAAGCCTTGCTTCTCCATCTTCGAAAGGTCTAATAAGTCTTGTATTAATGTTTGTAAACGATCGCTTTCTTTCAAGATAATCGTCAGGAAAGCTTCTAAGGTTTGCTTGTCCTCCATAGCTCCATCTAAAAGGGTCTCGGAAAACCCTTTTATGGAAGTAATAGGTGTCTTTAGCTCGTGTGATACATTTGCCACAAAATCTTTACGCATTTGTTCAAGCTTCTTAATTTCAGTGATATCATGGAAAACTAATAAAATACCTTTCCAAACATCATTTAAGCCAATAATCGGCACACCATACACTTCAAAATGTCTTCTCTCAATCCCTACAGGTACAATTAGTTGTTTTTTAATTTTGTGCTCTGTCATAAAAATTTCTTCTATCAGATCACAAATGTCTTTTTGGTCAATCACTTCATAATAGAGCTTTTCTAAATACTCATTTGATTCTACTTGAAAAATTTCTTTATACGTCCGATTGACCAAATTTATGTAGCCACGACTATCAATTAATATAAGTCCGCTTCCCATATTTTCAATCAAGGTCCCTAATCGATCTTGCTGAATTTCTTTTGACTTCATGAGCTCCTGTAGGTTTCTAGCTAAAACATTAATTGAACTACTTAGCATACCTGTTTCATCAGCATGATCCTCGTACGTTCTTGCACGATAATTTCCTTTTGCAAGCTCAATAGCTACATTGGTCGCAGATTCTATCGGCTTTGTGTACATGGTCGTTATTTTATAACCTAATAAAATAATGACAAATAGTGAGATCCCGAGCGAAACCGTTAATATCCACCAGATCTGTTCATATGCATTTTTTATTTCAGTAAGTTTCGTGCTTAATACAATGATGCCCTCTGTCTCACCATTAATAGTTATTTCGTCCCAATAGTAGTGAAGATTATATCCTCCACCTACTTCAATGATTTCATCTTCTTTTTCTAATTGATCTTCGTAGATGGATTGGAGAACACTGTCATGCCTCTTATTACTCGTATTTTCAAGGGCACCACTATCATAAATAAGATCCCCTTTATTTCCTAGTATGGTAATTCGAGAACTTAGCGTATCACTAAAATCATTTAATCTATCTTTAGAAATATGACCTATGCCGCCAGTATCTTGAATATACGTAGAGACTAATTTGGTTTCCTGCTTCATCCTCCCATCAAAGGAATCAATATAGTATCCTTTGAACAATTGTCCTAACAATAGGCCTAATCCAATAAGAACAATGAAAATAAGCATAATTAGGGCAAACAAGAGTCTTGTTCGAAATTTTATCATTCTCCCTTAGGCTCCTCCATCTTATAGCCTAAGCCTCGAATGGTTTTTATATAAACTGGTTTCTTCGTATTTTGTTCAATTTTCTCTCTTAAGTGACTAATATGAACATCTACAATTCGCGTGTCTCCTGCAAAATCATAATTCCATACTGCACTTAGAAGCTGATCTCGCGTTAGAACTCTTCCTTTGTGTCTTGCTAAATAGAGTAATAATTCGAATTCCTTTGGAGTGAGCTCTAGCAATATATCTCCAGAGTACGCCTCGTATTGTTCAGGATAAATCTTCAGTTCTGCTACCTGAAGCAGATCTTTTTCCTCTTCTTGTACGACAACTGATTCTGGCTGTAATTGCGTTCTTCTAAGAATAGCTTTGACTCTGGCTACGACTTCTCTTGGACTAAACGGCTTTGTCATATAATCATCTGCACCTAGTTCAAGTCCGAGAACTTTGTCAAATTCATCGTCTTTTGCAGTCAACATAAGAATAGGCGTCAAGACTTTTTGTTGACGAAGCTGCTTACAAACCTCAATTCCATCAAGCTTTGGAAGCATTAAATCCAAAATAATTAAGTCTAGTTCCTGTTCCAAAGCTATATTTCGTCCTTCTTCGCCATCCGCAGCAGTTAACACTTCATAACCAGCCTGTTTTAAATTGTACTGCAGGAGCGTTACAATGGACTGCTCATCATCGACTACAAGTACTCTTTTTTCCATAAAAGCCTCCACATTCACTTATTACCCCATCATCCACATCCATTATAATATATATTCATTTAATAAAGATAACAAAAAATTCATTAAAAAAAGACGTACTCTTAAAAAGCACGCCTAATTCCTGTTAAAAATTTTCCAATGCATGACCATCTAATGCCTCTAATTGATGGGGAGGACAAACTAAAAGGAGTCCTTTTAGTACCTGTTCTCCCTCTTCATTTTTACCTTCAACTGTAACTTCAATCGTATGATTGCTTATACTTACTTCGGATACTTCGAACATAAAATCAATCATTTCATAATGATACACGGGTTTCACATATTCGATATCCTGTTTAAGAATATGACTACCTGGCCCAGGCAAATATTTTGATATAGCAGAGGTAACGATTCCGGTTAGCATAATGCTTGGCACCAGCGGCTTCTTAAAAGGAGTTTGTGATGCGTAATCATGCTGAATACACAAAGGGTTCGCATCATTCGTTAGACCAAGATATAATAGCAAGTCCTTATCTTCAATCTTTTCTGTCAGAGAAAGTTTTTCTCCTCTAGAAATTTCATTAATTTTCCGGCCCAATTTTCTCTTTTTACCTAACAACATGGTAACGATACCTCCAATAAATGAAATCGGTCTCATATCAACTCTAATACATTTATTATAACAAAATCATAGAAGAACAAAAAATTCGGGGAAGAACCCCGAATTTTCCATTTTATTAAACTAAAACATCCATTACATTTCGTACAGCCGCTGCTGATTTATCTAGAGCACTTTTCTCTTCATCTGTTAACTCAAGCTCAATTACTTGTTCTATTCCGTTAGCTCCGAGGATTGTTGGGACCCCTAGGTAAATACCTTTATATCCATATTCACCCTCAAGGTAAGCAATTGATGGGAGAACCCGACGCTGATCTTTCAAGATGGCTTCACACATTTCTACTAGAGAAGCAGCAGGTGCATAGTAAGCACTGCCATTTCCTAACAGGTTCACAATCTCTCCTCCACCCTTTCTCGTACGTTCAACAATAGCCTCTAAACGTTCTTTAGACAGTAGTGTCTCAAGTGGAATTCCACCAGCATACGAGTAACGTACAAGAGGAACCATATCGTCACCATGGCCACCTAGAACGAAGCCTGTTATGTCTTTAACAGATAAGTTTAACTCTTGAGCCACAAATGTACGGAAGCGTGCCGTATCTAGAACACCTGATTGACCAATGACACGATTTTTCGGGAAACCAGTTTCTTGGAAAACAGTATATGTCATTGCATCCACTGGATTTGTCAAAACGATAATCGTACAGTTCGGTGAGTACTTAGCTACTTCAGATGCGACCGCTTTCATAACCTTTTGATTGGTTTGAACGAGATCATCACGACTCATTCCTGGTTTTCTTGCGATTCCAGCGGTGATCACAACAATATCAGAATCCTTTGTATCTGCATAATCTGCTGTACCTGTAATATTTGCATCAAACCCTTGAACCGGACTTGCTTCAAGCATATCTAGAGCCTTTCCCTTTGTTGGATTTTCCATTTGCGGTATGTCCAGCAAAACAACATCTCCCAGTTCTTTTTGTGCAAGTAGAAAAGCTGTTGTAGCTCCAGTAAAGCCCCCACCAATTACCGAGATCTTTTTACGCTTCATTGACATAACCTTTTCCCCCTACATTATAAAAGTCATTGTCCTAAGTCAATTCTCATTAAAGGTATACAAATGATAAAGAGGCTGTTCTAGAAAAGAACAGCCTCTAGAACAAAATTATCCCATGTTCTTAATAAGCACATCTCCAAATTCTGAGCACTTCACTTCTGTTGCTCCATCCATCAAACGAGCAAAGTCATAAGTTACCACTTTAGAAGCGATTGACTTCTCCATTGAATCGACGATTAGCTTCGCTGCCTCATTCCAACCTAGGTGTTCAAGCATTAATACACCAGAAAGAATAACAGATGAAGGGTTTACTTTATCTAATCCCGCATACTTCGGTGCTGTACCGTGTGTAGCTTCAAAAATTGCATGACCTGTCACATAGTTGATGTTTGCTCCAGGTGCAATACCAATTCCACCCACCTGCGCAGCAAGTGCATCAGAAATATAGTCTCCATTAAGGTTCATCGTAGCAACCACATCAAACTCACGTGGGCGAGTTAGAATTTGTTGAAGGAATATATCTGCAATTGCATCCTTCACGATGATTTTTCCTTGAGCTTCTGCATCAGCTTGAGCTTGATTTGCAGCCTCTGTACCTTGTTCATCTTTAATACGGTCATACTGTGCCCATGTGAACACTTTATCGCCGTATTCTCTCTCAACAAGCTCATAGCCCCAGTTCTTAAACGCACCTTCAGTGAATTTCATGATGTTACCTTTATGAACAAGAGTTAGAGATTTACGTCCCTCTTTAATTGCATACTCAATTGCAGCACGAACTAGACGTTCAGTTCCTTCTTCAGACACTGGCTTGATCCCAAGTCCAGATGTTTCAGGGAAGCGGATTTTATTTACTCCCATTTCAGTTTGAAGGAAAGAAATAAGCTTTTTCACTTCATCTGAACCTTTTGCATATTCGATACCAGCGTAAATGTCTTCTGTATTTTCACGGAAAATGACCATGTCTGTATCTTGAGGACGTTTAACTGGTGAAGGAACTCCTTCAAACCAACGAACAGGACGTAAACATACATATAAATCAAGCTCTTGGCGAAGAGCAACATTTAGTGAACGAATTCCGCCACCAATCGGTGTTGTTAAAGGCCCTTTAATAGCAATCAAATATTCGTTAATTAATTCTAACGTTTCACTTGGTAGCCATTCTCCCGTTTGATTGAACGCCTTTTCACCTGCTAGTACTTCTTTCCAAACAATTTTCTTTTCACCGTTATAAGCTTTTTCAACAGCAGCATCTAGCACTCTAGAAGCCGCAGCCCAAATGTCAGGACCCGTACCGTCTCCTTCAATAAAAGGTACTACTGGATGATTTGGTACATTTAAAACTCCATTTGTTACAGTAATTTTTTCACCTTGCATAGTATAATTCTCCCTCCATTTTGTCTAACAAGATGCGCCCTGCTTCAGGTCAATCAATATGTATAAAAGATTTCTATCCATAGAGGGCAACATCAGAATCAAAGGTTAGAGCCAAATGCCTCTAACCTCTCCTCTCTATTACAGCAATATTTTAGCTAAAAGTAAAATGCTGTATTCTATTTAATTTTATCCTCTTTGCTCAACCGCTACATATTTTTGCATTCCAGGACCAGTATAATCGGCTCTTGGACGAATCAATCGATTATTTTCATATTGTTCTAGAATATGAGCTAACCAACCAGAAACGCGGCTGACTGCAAAGATTGGAGTAAATAAATCGTGGTCAATTCCTAAGCTATGATATACAGAAGCAGAGTAGAAGTCTACATTTGGTGGAAGATTCTTTTCACCGGTTACAATGTTCTCAATTTTTGTAGACATTTCAAACCAATGTGGTTCTCCTGTTAAGTTAGTAAGTTTCTCTGCCATAAGCTTTAAGTGTTTTGCACGAGGGTCTCCTTTTCTGTAAACACGGTGACCAAAGCCCATGATTTTTTCCTTGTTCGCTAACTTTCCACGAACATAAGTATCAACATTTTCTAATGTTCCAATCTCAGTTAACATCTTCATTACAGCTTCATTAGCTCCACCATGTAATGGACCCTTTAATGCTCCAATCGCTGATGTTACACCAGAATATACATCCGATAAAGTGGCTACACATACACGAGCGGTGAATGTAGAAGCATTTAATTCATGATCTGCATGAAGGACAAGTGCCTTGTTAAAGGCTTCAATTGCAATAGGCTCCGGCTCTTTGCCTGAAAGCATGTAAAGGAAATTTGCGGCAAAGCTTAAGTCCGTTCTAGGAGGGATTGGCTCCAACCCTTTTCGAATACGCGCAAATGCTGTCACAATTGCAGGCATCTTAGCTTGAAGTCGAACTGCCTTGCGATAGTTTGCTTGCTCTTCCATTACATCGCTTTCTTCGTCATACAAGCCTAAGAGCGAAACAGCCGTTCGAAGTGCACCCATTGGGTGTACTTCATTAATTGGATATAACTTAAAATGCTCAAGCACTTGTTTGGGTAGCTCTGCATTTACCGACAATTGGCTTTTTAACTCTGCTAGTTCTTGTTGTGTAGGAAGTCTTCTATGCCAAAGAAGATAGATTACTTCTTCAAAGCTGGCATTCTCTGCTAAGTCATCAATATCGTACCCTACGTATGTTAGTGTATCATCAATGATTGAACTGACAGAGGAAGTCGTAGCTACTACCCCTTCAAGACCACGTGTTGCTGTCATATTGACCCTCTCCTTTACAAAGTGATTCGCTAACCCTTCTAATTCTCTGAGTTATTAAAATATTAACATTATAGATAACTATAAGACTATAAATTTTTTCACACCCATAAAAAGGATGCGCTTACAAGTCCTATTATAAACAATTATCTGACATTTGTGAACGAAAACCGCCTAAAATGTGAAAAAATTAATATTTTATTAGAAAAACTTAAGCCTAGTTATTCAGAAAACTTATCACCCATTAGAAGAGTTCAAAAAATTTCATTGCTAGATAAGCGATACCTGCACCAATTAGTGGTCCTACAGCCACTCCCTTAAAAAGTGAAACAGCCAAGATCGTTCCTAGCACAAGAGCGGTGGTTATATGGGGATCCTTTGCTAAAAGGGTTATACCACCTTTTGCGATCAACGCAACTGCCATTCCAGATATTAAAGCAATCCATGCATAAGGTGATTTAAAGGCAGCTGTTAGGTCTCTAAACCCAATTTCACCACTTGCAATAGGGGCTAGTACGGCAAAAGTAATAACAGTAACTCCCCAGTTAATTCCTTTGGATTGAATATAAGAAAAGATTTTTGAATCCACGCCGATTATTTTTAGTAACAAAAGTACCCCAACGGCAATGATTAAAGATTGGTTTTTTGCAATAAAACCAATTACTAATAAAATGAACAAAAATAGGCTAGCTTGTGTTAGCAACCTCAAGGCCTCCTTTATATAAACGTTATTTTACCATAAGAAAACTCAGCATATAAACAATGGGACTTTCATTTCAGAAAAATCACTCTATTTGTCGAAAGTTAACGAGAACATTATTCACATTAAACAAAACTTTCCATAATCTTCATACGTAGGTAAAATAAAGAGTAAACAAGTCTACCATTCATTCTACTATTAGGAGGACGATTAATCTGAATCTCACCTATTTATTTAGAACTATGCGCTTTATGATCGTAATTGTTAGTGTGCTTTTGTCCGTTTTTATCCTGATTCAAATTTCAAAGGTTACATACCCCTTTATCATCGGACTTTTAATTGCTTTTATGCTAAACCCATTTGTAAATTTTTTAGAAAGCAAAGGTCGGTTACCTAGAGCACTTGCCGTTTTAATCGGTATTATCTTTATTTTTGCTTTATTTGCAGGTTTCATTACTTTATTAATTGCAGAAATTGTGTCTGGTGCAGACTATTTAGCTGATGTCGTCCCAAGACATTTGGATACTCTTATTGGTTTCATCGAGGACTTTATCACTGCTCAGATTATTCCACTCTATAATCAATTAACAAGCTTATTTAATTCATTAGATACCGGGCAACAAGATACGATAATAACTAATATACAAAATGTCGGAAGAACCATTGGATCTACGATAGGTGATTTTGTACAAAGCTTCTTTGGAAACATACCTAATATCCTATCTTGGTTTCCAAATGCTGCAACAGTAGTCATATTCTCCTTGTTGGCCACTTTTTTCATTAGTAAAGATTGGTATCGCCTGTCAAGGTTTAGCAATAAGATTATTCCAACACGTGCAAAAAGCAGCACAAAGAGAGTACTTGAAGACTTAAAAAAAGCGTTATTTGGCTTTATAAAAGCTCAACTAACTCTAATATCTATTACAACTGTTATCATCCTTATTGGGCTTTTAATATTACGTGTAGATTATGCGATTACCATCGCACTTGTAACAGGATTAGTCGATATTATTCCTTACTTAGGAACAGGTGCTGTATTTGTTCCGTGGATTATTTATGAGGCTATTGCAGGAGAGATGAGTTTAGCTATTGGTTTAGGAGTTTTGTATATCATTGTGCTAGTTCAACGACAGGTCATGGAGCCAAAAGTATTATCCTCTAACATAGGTCTTGATCCTCTTGCCACATTAATTGCGTTATTTGTTGGCTTTAAATTAATTGGCTTCTTAGGGTTAATTGCAGGTCCTGTTACCCTCGTCATCATCACAACCTTGCACCGTGCACATGTATTTAAAGATGTTTGGTCCTTTATTAAGGGAAAAGAAGCATAGAAGTCCATTCTCATGAGAATGGACTTTTCTTATTTTATTATCTTAATTTTTCCTTTGTTCATCCAGTTGTGGAATGCCTTGCTGAGTAAGATTTTGAAGAATTTTCTTGTTGGCGGTACCAGTAATAGGAAGCCTGTTGCATCTGTTATAAAACCTGGTGTTAATAGAAGTGTGCCACCGATAATAATACAAACTCCATCCAATAGTACATCGCCAGGCATTTGACCGGATTGAAGGAGATGTTGAGCCTTTCTTATCGTATCTAGTCCTTGTTGCTTTGCTAGGTAGGCACCAAGCAAGCCAGTTAGAACGATAAGGGTGATGGTAGTCCAGATGCCAATAGTCTTACCTGATAAGAGCAAAAGACCGATTTCTGCTGCCGGTATAATAATTAATAGTAAAACGATATAACGCAAAATAATCGCCTCCTAGTTGTCCTTATATTATATGTGTATTCTTTAAAATCAGCAAAAAAGAAGCAGCCATTAGGCTACTTCTTCACTTATATTATAGAACGCTCGCGTGACCGTTATAAATAACACCATGTGAAGCGTCAATCGTAACTTCTTGACCATCCTTTAAGCTAGTAGTTGCACCTTCAGCGCCTACAATTACTGGAATCCCAAGACTCAGTCCTACTACTGCAGCATGACTTGTTAAGCCGCCTTCTTCCGTAACTAACGCACTGCATTTTTCAATTGCTGGAACCATCTCAGCATCTGAGCCAATCGTAACAAGGATAGAACCTTCTGTTACTTTATCTAACGCTTCTTTCGCTGAGTTAGCAATCACCACTTTACCAAAAGCTGTTTTTCTTCCAATTCCTTGAGCTTTTAGTACTACATCTCCAACAACATGAATTTTCATTAAGTTTGTTGTGCCTTTAACATTGACCGCACCTGCAGTAATTACCACTAAATCTCCGCGAGAAACGATTCCACTGTTTAAGCTTTCCTCTACCGCTGTATCAAGCATTTCATCAGTAGTATTGGCTTGTTTTCCGATTTGAGGATACACACCCCAAGCTAGTGATAGACGTCGGGCTACACCGTCATCAGAAGTAACAGCCACAATTGGAGCCTTAGGACGGTATTTAGAGATCATTCTAGCCGTATGTCCACTTTCAGTAGGAGCAATGATCGCATTTGCATCCAGATTTAATGCTGTGTGCGCAACTGATTGCCCAATTGCATCTGTAATATTATGATCATTTTCTTTGCTACGGTTAGATAAGATTTCTTTATGATCCAATGCAGATTCTGCACGAGATGCAATGTTATGCATCGTTTGAACCGCTTCTACAGGATACACACCAGCAGCTGTTTCCCCTGAGAGCATAATAGCGTCTGTTCCATCAAAGATAGCATTGGCTACGTCACTTGCTTCCGCTCTTGTTGGACGTGGGTTACGTTGCATAGAATCAAGCATTTGTGTAGCCGTAATAACTGGCTTCCCTTGTGCGTTACATTTTTTAATTAAACTTTTTTGAACAAGAGGTACCTCTTCCGCAGGAATTTCTACTCCAAGGTCTCCACGTGCAACCATTAGTCCGTCAGAGATTTCAAGAATTTCGTTGATTTTATCAACACCTTCTTGATTTTCAATTTTAGGAATAATGTGGATATGTGTTGCATTTTGTTCCTCTAATAAACGGCGAATTTCTAGTACATCGGATGCACGACGTACAAAGGAAGCAGCAATAAAGTCAATTCCTTGCTCGATACCAAAAACAATATCGTTCGCATCCTTTTCTGTGATTCCTGGCAGATTAACTGAAACACCTGGAACGTTTACACCTTTTTTATTTTTAAGTGTGCCCGTATTTAAAATTTTCGTATAAATTTCTCCAGCATCACGGTCAATCTTAGTTACTTCTAAGCCGATTAAACCGTCATCTAGTAAAATTTTTGAACCTTCGTTCACATCATCAATTAATCCAGGATATGTAATGGAGAATTTATCAACTGTTCCTTCTACCTCGGTCATTGATACAATCACATCGTTACCTGCAACTAACTCAATTGCACCATCAACCATATTATTTGTACGAATTTCTGGACCTTTTGTATCTAACAGAATAGCAACTGTTTTTCCGGTTTGCTTTGAAGCTTCACGGATATTTCTAATACGTGCACCATGCTCTTCATGGTCACCGTGAGAGAAGTTTAGACGAGCAACATTCATCCCAGCCTCAATCAGCTGTGTTAATTTTTCTACGCTTTCACTTGCTGGGCCTATAGTACAAACAATTTTTGTTTTACGCATACAATTGTGGACCTCCTAATATTTTAAAAAACGTTAAATGGATAGCTCTTTTGACAAGTTGTACATACTTTGATTTACCGAATGCTTTCTCGTTAGAATTTCGATGATATCGTGGTCAATAAGCTCATTCTTTTCAATACCAACCGCTCTTCCACCCTTGCCTTGTAACAATAACTCAACCGCAAATGCACCTAGACGACTAGCAAGCACTCTATCTGCTGCAGTAGGAGATCCACCACGTTGAATATGTCCTAACACAGACACACGAGTGTCAAGATCGGTTGCTTCCTTGATTTGCTTACTGAATTCAACACCGCTGCAAACACCTTCTGCAACCATGATGATACTGTGTTTTTTTCCACGCTCATGGCCACTTTTTAAGCGAGCTGCAATCTCATCCATATCATAACCAACTTCTGGTATAATGATTGTTTCAGCTCCTCCTGCTAAACCAGCCCAAAGAGCAATATCTCCTGCATCTCGACCCATAACTTCAATGATAAAAGCTCTATCATGAGAAGTAGCCGTATCGCGAATTTTGTCGACTGCATCAATTACCGTATTTAGAGCTGTATCAAATCCTATTGTATAATCTGTACCTGGTATATCATTATCAATTGTACCTGGTACACCAATACAAGGGAAGCCTTGCTCTGTTAATGCTTTTGCCCCTCTATAAGATCCATCGCCACCAACGACAACTAAACCTTCAATACCAAATTTCTTTAATTGTTCAATTCCTTTTTGCTGACCTTCTTTTGTTTTAAACTCCTCACAACGAGCAGAATAAAGCATGGTTCCTCCACGATGAATAATATCACCAACAGAACCTAGTTCTAACTTTTTGATATTTCCGCTAATTAAGCCAGAGTAGCCGTTGTATACTCCATAGACTTCCATATCATGAAAAATTGCTTTACGAACGACCGCACGTACAGCAGCGTTCATACCTGGTGAATCTCCACCACTTGTTAACACACCGATTCTTTTCAAAGCAAATCACCTCTGTATTGGATTGTTGAAGTATTATGTATAGTTAGAAGATGAATAATACGACATGTGATGCACTACTATTATTTACAGAATACCCGGGAATATTTCTAAAATACCATGAAGAAACAATGTTCTCAACTCTATCATAAACATAAAATCAATAGACGAAATAGTTTTTTTATTGAAAGCGCTTAATACTATCTTTTTTTTCTAAAAATGTTCATAATTCGATATTTACTGTCATTTTATTGGGATTTCTCTAAAAAAATAAGAAAGAGTGTGTCGAAACACACTCATCCATTTACACCTATATATTCGTGCAAAAATGTATATTTACCCATATTCTTGTATTTTTCATATCTTAATGCAAGCAGTTCATTTTCTGTTAGCTGTAACAACTGCTTTAGTGACTGTTGAATCGTATTTCTTATGCTTTCGGCTTGAGTATTTACATCCTTATGGGCTCCACCTCGAACTTCAGGAATAATTTCATCAATCACTCCAAGTTCCTTTAAGTCTGGTGCCGTGATTTTCATTGTTTCAGCCGCCTGTTTCGCAAGAGAAGCATCCTTCCAAAGAATAGCTGCAGCTCCTTCAGGGGAAATAACCGAGTACGTTGAGTTTTCAAGCATGTGGATATGATCACCTACACCAAGTGCAAGGGCACCACCACTTCCTCCTTCTCCAATGACAATACAAACAATAGGTACGGTTAAGCTTGCCATTTCAAAAAGGTTCCTTGCAATCGCTTCGCTTTGCCCTCTTTCTTCCGCAGCTTTCCCAGGATACGCACCCTTCGTATCAATAAAACAAATAATCGGACGATTGAATTTCTCCGCTTGCTTCATAAGTCTCAATGCTTTACGGTACCCCTCAGGATGTGGCATTCCAAAATTTCTACGGATATTTTCCTTCGTATCTTTCCCACGCTGATGGCCAATAATAGTAACAGGCAAACCTTGGAACTTCGCTACTCCTGCTACAATGGCTTCATCATCTCCAAAAAAGCGGTCCCCATGACATTCAATGAAATCAGAAAAGATAATTGATAAATAGTCTTGAGTTGTTGGCCTGGCAGGATGTCTCGCAATTTGCACTCTATCCCATGGCTTCATGTTGTCATAAATATCTTTTTCAAGCTTTTGAAGTCTTGCCTCAAGCTTTTCAATTTCGTCTGTCAAATCTACTTCTGCACTCGCTGTAAATTCTTTTAATTCTGCAATTTTCTTTTTCAGTTCAATGACTGGTTTTTCGAATTCTAGTTCTCCAACCATTCTATTTCACCTCCAGGCGTATGAATATCAAGCAATGTGGAAATTTTCTCTCTCAAATCATCCCTAGATATTACCGCATCTAACTGACCATGTTTTAAAAGAAATTCTGCTGTTTGAAAATCCTCAGGAAGCTCTTCTCTAATGGTTTGTTCGATAATGCGTCTCCCTGCAAATCCAATTAAAGCTCCTGGCTCAGCGAAATTATAGTCCCCAAGAGAAGCGAAACTAGCAGACACTCCTCCAGTAGTTGGGTGTGTCATGATCGATATGATTAGGTTACCTTCGTCGCTAAACTTTTTAAGGGCAACACTCGTCTTGGCCATCTGCATCAGGCTCAATACTCCCTCTTGCATCCTTGCTCCACCTGAAGCTGTAAAGATGATAAATGGGATGGATAGCTCACCTGCTTTTTCGATCGCTCTCGTAATCTTCTCACCAACTACAGAGCCCATACTTCCCATTCTAAAAGTAGAATCCATCACGGCAACAACCGCGTCATGTCCTTCGACCTTACATACACCAGTCACAACAGCTTCATTTAAATTTGTTTTCTGACGATCTTTTTCAAGCTTTTCTATATAATCAGGGAATCCAAGCGGGTTCTCAGATATCATATAACGATCAAGTTCAACGAAGCTTCCTTCGTCAACAAAGCTTTTTAGCCTCTCTTTTGAATTCATTGGATGATGATACCCACAGTGAATACAAACCTTAAGATTCTTCATTAACTCCTTGGAATACATGATTTTCTTACATCTTGGACACTTGGTCATAATCCCTTCTGGGACATCTTGTTTTGCAGCTTCGGTTGGAATAGTTGCATATTTTTTCTTCTTTGGTTTTGTAAATAGGTCTTTAATCGGCAAGCTTAAACCTCCCCATAGAATTCTAATAATCTCAGTGGTCAGACCACTACAATGAAAAATAATGCCTTTTTATATGAAGGCTCGTCTAGTTCTTTTTATCATGTTAGTATAATGTCACAACAAATTCTGCAGATATTTGTCGTTAATCATTCGACAGTTTCCGTAGTGAATAGTACGACTTTAGAACATCCGCCTCATTTCCACCTAGTAAGGCTTGCACGATTGCGAGGTAGAACGGATCGTTCCTTTCCATCTTCGGAAGCTTTAGCGCATCGTAATAATCATTTAAAATCGACCAAATACGATAGAAAAGATGATTATCTGCCAGCTCAACAATTTTTATAAAAAACTGATCGTCCGTAAATTCGCAAGATTCGAGCCACTTTTTTAAATCTTCTAGTTGGTTTACATTATTTCTACGGAGAATGAGTCTTAAACAATCTAATTCGATTAAATATTTCGTTTCAATCACATCTTGTTTTGCTTTTGAATCTTGAAGCACAAATGTGCCAAGTAGCTGCACAAGCTGATTACTGCGAAAATCTCTTATAAAGGTACCTTCTCCTCGACGGGTCTCAATAAGTCCTAAAAGTTCTAAAGCTCTTAAAGCTTCACGAACAGAGGAGCGTCCTACATTAAGACGCTCACAAAGTTCTCGCTCTGATGGAATTTTATCACCGGGTTTTAAACCATCCTGTTCAATCATACTGCGAAGCTGCTTGACAATTTCCAGATAGACTTTTGAGCCTCGTTCCACTGGTTCCATACTCACTTTAAGATCACTCGCTCTTTCCAATAACGGAAAGCTGGCTAGTTCTAGTCTTAATCTCGAGTGGGTCAACCTTCAATCTGGCTACACCTGTTTCCATTGCTGCCTTCGCAACTGCTGCCGCTACCTCTGGCGCTACTCTCGAATCGAATGGTGCTGGAATAACGTAGTCAGCGCTTAGCTCCTCTTCTGAGACAAGACTAGCAATCGCTTCAACCGCTGCCACCTTCATTTTTTCATTTATGTGAGTGGCTCTTACGTCTAAAGCACCTCTGAAGATTCCAGGGAAAGCTAGTACATTATTTACTTGGTTCGGGAAGTCAGAACGTCCGGTTCCGATAACCTTCGCTCCAGCTTTTTTCGCTTCTTCAGGCATGATCTCCGGTGTTGGATTCGCCATAGCGAAAATAATTGGATCCTCATTCATTGTTTGAATCATTTCACCCGTTAATGCACCTGCAACAGAAACTCCAATAAACACATCTGCACCTTTAAGTGCATCTACAAGACTACCTGTTTCTTGATTACGGTTCGTATATTTGGCTATTTCATTTTTAATGTCGTTCATTCCAAATGGTCTGCCTTCATATATAGCTCCTTTAGTGTCACACATAATAATATCACGTACACCATAGGTATATAAAAGTTTCATAATTGCAATCCCTGCAGCACCTGCTCCGTTAGCTACGACCTTAATTTCATTCATCGATTTGCCAACAAGCTTTAGCGCATTTACTAAACCAGCAACTGTAACGATTGCTGTACCATGCTGATCATCATGAAACACAGGTATATTGGTTTCCTTTTTAAGTCTCTCCTCAATCACAAAGCAATTAGGAGCAGCAATATCTTCAAGGTTTATTCCGCCGAATGTTGGTTCTAATAACTTGACGGTTTCAATAATTTTTTCGACGTCAGTTGTACCTAAGCAGATTGGAAATGCATCAACTCCAGCAAAGCTTTTAAACAAAACAGCCTTTCCTTCCATAACAGGAAGTGCCGCTTCTGGTCCAATATTTCCTAATCCAAGTACAGCTGTTCCATCAGAAACAACAGCAACCATATTCCCTTTCATCGTGTAATCATAGACCGTTTCAGGCTTGTCATAAATTTCTTTACAAGGCTCGGCCACTCCTGGCGAATAGGCAAGGCTTAGGTCATTTGCATTCCTAACTTGAACTTTCGATTTTGACTCGAGCTTACCTTTGTTTACTCTGTGCATATGTAATGCTTCTTCACGTAAAGTCAAAATGCATTCCACCCCTTAGTTAAAATAACTTTCTTTTCTCCATCCCCTTTTAGTGGTCAGACCACGTACACTTACACAATATAACATAATACAAATGGATGTAAAGGCTAATTATTTCAAAATGACGTTATCTGAACCAAGCAACGCCTGGATTTCCCTAATGAGTATCGTTGTAGGTTGTACATAATCCTCTTTACCAAGCCTAATACTTCTCTTAGATTCCTCGTAGTAAAGAATAACAGGTGTTCCTCCAGAATGCCTGTTTAACAGTTTCTTTAGTGTATGCAAAAATTCACCATGTTCTTGATGCTTTTGTATTTTTAGATATAATACGTTTTTATCTTCCACCACTTCTTCGTTCTTAACTACTTCCTTGGCCGATGATATAATAAGTTGCTTTGCTCCATTTCGTTCCTCGATTTTCCCATCAACAATCACAATATTACCTTGTTGTAAGAGCATCGAATATCTTTTAAGAACAGTAGGAAACACAACCGACTCCATATCTCCACTTTGATCTGATACTGTCAAGAAAGCCATCGTTTCTCCCTTTTTTGTACGAATTTTCTTCAATTCAGTAATATAGACCAAAACTCTTACATTTCTAATTTTTGTTGAAATGTAAGAAATCGCCATTGTTTGTTCCAATTTAGCTTCTTTCTCATAAATGGAAACGGGGTGGTCCGAAAGATATAAGCCTAATGCTTCTTTCTCCTGCCTTAGTTTATCTTCAGCCCTTATCGGATCAACGGTTACATATTTTGGTTTCAGGAAAAACTCATCATCTGTAAATAGATCTCCTTGCTGTGAGTCATCAGGATTTACTAGCTGCGCATGATCTAAAGCCACGTCAAGGCTAGCTAATAGCACGGCACGGTCTTCTCCGAATTCATCGAAGCTACCGGAATGGATAAGCGATTCTAATGCCTTCCGGTTAACTGATTTAGCAGACACTCGGATACAAAAATCAAAGAGATCCGAAAATTTCTTGCTTTTTCTAGCGGAGAACAAGCCCTTTAAAGCTGCAACGCCAATCCCCTTTATGGCTGTAAGACTGTATCGAATTGCATGATTTTCCACTAAGAAAGTATAGCCGCTTTTGTTAATGGATGGAGGCAAAACTTGAATACCCATTTCACGACATTCTTTTATATATTGAGCAATCTTTGACTCATTACCAATACTTGAGGATAATAACGCAGCCATAAAATACACTGGATAGTTCGCTTTAAGGTATGCGAGTTGATACGCAATCACACTGTATGCAACGGCATGACTCCTATTAAATCCATAGTTTGCAAATTTTACGATCAGATCATATACCTCATTGGCAATGCTTGACTCGTACCCCTTTGTCATTGCACCTTCAACGAAATGCTGTCTTTCTTTATCAAGAATTTCTTTTTTCTTTTTTCCAACTGCTCGCCTCAATAAGTCAGCTTCACCTAAACTAAACCCCGCCATCGTTGAAGCAATTTGCATGATTTGTTCTTGATACACGATGATTCCATACGTATTTTCAAGAATTGACTTCAAATCTTCATGCAAATACGAGATATGTTCTTTTCCATGCTTTCTATCTATAAACATCGGAATATTTTCCATAGGTCCGGGACGGTATAGAGCGTTTACCGCAACAATATCTTCAAAATTTGTTGGCTTTAACCGTCTTAATACATGTCTCATCCCTTCAGACTCTAATTGAAACACACCCGTTGTTTCTCCACGGCTTAACATCAAAAACGTATCCTTATCATCTAAAGGAATCGTTTTAATATCAAAATTAACTCTTACTCTCTTTTTTATCAAATCAATAATAGATTCTATGAGGGTTAAATTCCTTAAACCCAGAAAATCCATTTTTAATAGTCCAACCTCTTCCAAATCGTCCATCGCATACTGAGTGAGATAGACAGATTGACTTCCCTCACTTATGGGAACAGTGTTAACAAGCGGTTCTTCAGAGATCACTACCCCAGCTGCATGTGTGGATGTGTGCCTTGGAAGGCCCTCTAACTTTACTGCTGTCTCAAACAGCCTTTGGTTTGTAGGAGATTCATTAACAAATGCACGGAGCCTTTCTGACTGAGCGTAGGCATCTTTTAATGATATTCCAAGTTGCGAAGGTACCGCTCTTGACAGACCTTCGAGTTCCTTCGTATTTAATCCAAAAGCTCTTCCAACATCACGAAGGGCCGCTTTTGCTGCCAACGTACCAAAAGTAACGATTTGAGCCACATGTGCTTCTCCGTACTTGTTAGCGACATACTCGATCACCTCATCACGACGGTGATCCGGAAAGTCGATATCGATATCTGGCATTGTGATACGTTCTGGATTTAGAAACCTTTCAAATAACAAATCATATTTTAATGGGTCAACATCCGTTATGTACAACACATATGAAACCAACGATCCTGCTGCCGAACCTCTACCTGGACCAGTTAATATATGCTGTTCTCGTGAAAACCTCATAAAATCCCAAACAATTAAGAAGTAATCAGCAAATTTCATTTTCTCTATTACGCTTAATTCGTATCGTAATCGCTCTTTATGCTCTTTGGTTGCAGAGCTGTACCTTTCAGAAAGACCTTTCATGCAAAGCTTTTCTAACAATCCCTCTGCCGTTTCACCCTCAAGTGTTGGATACTTAGGAAGCTTTTGTTTATGGAGCTCAACCATAACATTGCATTCTTCAGCAATTCGCCAAGTATTTTCTAACGCTTTAGGGAAGTCTGCAAAAAGTTCAACCATCTCTGCACTCGTTTTTAAATAATATTGGTCGGTCTCCAAACGTTCCCTGTCATCATCCTGTAACTTCTCCCCATTTTTTATGGCTAATAAACACTCATGGGCAAATGAATCCGATTGTTGTAGATATCGAACATTATTTGTGACGACTGTTTGTACTGAATAAGAGTTCCCTAAAGAAACGAGTTTGTTTAAAAGACTGGTTTCTGCTGGTACATTATGATTTTGCAAGGAAAGAAAGAAGCTATCTGCTCCAAATATATGTTTATACAAATCTGCACATTTCGCTGCTTGTTCTTCGTTATCCTCTAGTAAGTACGACTCGATTTCCCCCGCATCTCCCGGAGAAATCGCAAATAATCCCGCTGCGTAATGTTTAAGCCATTTTAAGGGAATACCTTCCTTGGATTTCGTTTGTACAACACTTGAAATTTTCATTAAGTTTTGAAATCCCACCTGATTTTTCGCTAAAAGCACAAGTGGGTACGCCATATTAGAAGTTATTTCACTTTGAACATCCACTGAAAGTCCAATGATCGGTTTTATCTCATGCTTTAAGCATTGCTTATAAAAGGCGACTGCACCATGCATGACATTGTAATCAGTTAATGCGAGCATGGTAAATCCCTTTTCTTTTGCTCCCTTTACCAATTGTTCAACGGAAGCTGTGCTTGATAATAAACTAAACGCACTTTGCACTTGAAGGTGAACAAAAGACATATAAATCACACCCTAACTGCTTCATTCTTCTTTTATTATAGGGGCATAGACGAAAAAAAGAAAATATGTTCGCTTCATGAAAGCTCATATTTTTTAGAGTTTGTCCATATGATGTATCAATACTTTATTGATGTGAGGATGATTGTTGTGGGCGAACAACCGTATATATCAATTTTAATAGATGCCTACTTTATTGCTCTAGGTGTTTTATTAGGCGGAGCGCTCATCGGGGGGCTTTCTGCATTCTTGACCGGAAAACCAATGCTAACGGAAATTTACCGTATATCAACTTCGATACGGATTTGGGCAATTATCGCTGCGATAGGCGGAACATTTGATACAGTTTATAGCTTTGAAAAAGGATTCTTAGATGGTGGAACAAAGGATATCTTTAAACAATTCCTGCTCATTCTTACTGCTATGGGTGGTGCACAAACGGGAGCAACGATCATTAACTGGTTAACTCAGGAGCATATTTAAATGAGAATTCCGCCTTTCTACCGACTTCGTGCTGTCCAGCAGTTTATTGCAGGAATGGCGTTAGGTGGTGTAATCAGTTGGTGTATATTTCTTTATATTTACGGTGATTGGCAAGAAAGATACTCAAAAGAGCTAAAGCTGCAAGAGGAAACCATTAAGGATTTGAAGAATGAGAAAAATATTTGGCAAAATGACTATCGGGAGTTAAACAAGAAAAACGAAGAACTTCTTATTGTCCAAGACATTAAAATTAAAATCAGCCAAAAATACCAAATAGACTCATTTAGTATCTATGAAGTGGAAGAAGCCATTAAAGAGGATATCAACCCTTTGTTAAAAATGGATATTGATACAGCCTATAAAAGTAGTGATTGGGTTAAAAAGGTTATTGAAAATCGGACACACAGGATAAACGATAAAAGATACCAAGTCAAAGTAAAGGAAATTGTGTTTTATACGACATTATCCATTCAACTTGAGATGCAATTAGCCAATAATTAAGGTAGGAACAAAACTAAGTTCCTACCTCTTTTTTTACTTACAAACTTCTTCAATATCTTTCATGACATGTGGAACTTCATCCCATGAATAGATGGAGGCTCCAGCTGCAAGAGGATGACCGCCACCTTTATATTTTTTAGCCACTCCATTAATAACCGGACCTTTTGAACGAAGGCGAACACGAATTTGATCACTTTCCTCAATAAAGAAAGCCCATGCTTTGATTCCTTGTACACTTCCAAGAGCACTCACAAGCAGGGAGGCATCTGCTGCCCTTACATCATATGTAGCAAGCAGTTCCTTTGGAAGGATCATAGATGCAACGCCATTTTCGTTCATTTCAAAATTTTGAAGAACATAGCCATTTAACTTAACCACATTCATTGGTAGTTCGTACATTCCGTCATAAACTTCTGTACGAGAGAAATTATATTGTATTAACTCTCCAGCATATTGGAATGTTCGATCATTTGTACTAGGGTAAAGAAATCTCCCCGTATCTCCAACAATTCCTGCATACAATAATCTAGCCGCTTGATCTGACATTTGTAAGCCCTTTTCTTGACCATATAAGTAGAGTTCATAAATCATTTCACTTGTTGAGCTAGAAGTCGTATCAACCCAGACAAGATCACCATATGGATCCTCGTTTGGATGATGGTCTATTTTGATCAACTTGTCCCCAGAGAGGTATCTTTGGTCACAAATACGCTCTTGATTTGCCGTATCTGTCACGATAACTAGAGACCCATTATATGTATCATCACTTATTTCATCAAGCCGTCTCAAATATTGTAAAGACCGCTCTTCTTGTCCAACTGTGTAAATCGTTTTGTCTGGGAAAGAAGCCTTTAAGATTTCTGCCAGTCCTCCTTGTGACCCATACGCATCCGGATCTGGGCGAACATGTCGATGAATAATAATGGTATCGTACTGTTTAATCGTTTCAATTATTTGATCTTTCATTGCTGATCTCCTTTTTTTCCTAATACTCTCTTTTTAACACAAAAAGAGAAAAAGTAGAAATTATTTTATATACAAGGTAGAATAATGGAAGAATGTCGAAGCTTGGAGGGAATTATATGCCTATATTTGTCATTATTATTGTCGTATCTATTATGTTTTATCTTTTTTATAAAATCCAATTTTTTCGTTCCAACCGACCAGCAGAAAAGAAATGGATTTCTGCTAAAAGCAATATTGCTCTAGGATTATTTATTGCATCCTTTGGAATGAATCGTATCATGATTTCTCAATCAACTGTAGTGTATATCATAGGTGCTATTTTTATCGCCCTTGGAGCATACAATATTTTGGGTGGAATAAAAGCTTATAAGTATTTCCTTCCTCTAGCAGCAAAGGAAGCAACTGAATTAAAAAAGCATATGTAAGAAGGGGAGTTGTTCATTCATCGAACAACTCCTTTTTCCTAATGTCTGTCAATCAGCTGACACATCATCATCGCTTTACCAACTAAAACATTTTCGTTATATACTTCCACATCGACCTTCCCAAATTTTCGACCAACCTCTAGCACTTTCGGATAAATTTCTAATACACTATCCATTTGAACGGGTTTTAGAAAATAAATGGTCATATTTTCAACGACTAGATCACCTTTTTTATATCCTCTTAGAACACCATTGGCTGCTTCTGTCACAATGGTAGTGAAAACACCATAAGAAATCGTCCCAATCGAGTTAGTCATTTGAGGGCTTACTTCACAGCGGAGAACGTCCTCGTTCTTTGTTTTCCCTTTCGTTACTACAAGCTGATTTGTAACGATGTCATCAATCGTTTCTCCGACTTGAGGCTGCCGTTGGATCATCTGTAGAGCTTTTAGTACATCCTGTCTGCTTATGATTCCCTCTAAGCGATTATTGTCGTCAACAACAGGAAGGACCTCAATCCCTTCCCATACCATCGAGTGGGCACAGGAGGCAACACTCGTTTTCCCAGTAACAGTCATTGGATTTTTTGTCATGATTTTTTCAATACTCGTCGTATCTGCAATTCCCATAACGTCCTTTGAAGTAACCATCCCTTGCACCTTCATCTGGTGGTCGACTACTGGAAAACGACTATGCTTTGTTTCACGATTTTTTTCATGCCAAACTTCTATTGTATCCGTTGTTTTTACATAGATTGTCTCGTTAATAGATGTTAGAATATCTTCAACAAGTACAATTTCTTTCTTTATTAACTGATCGTAAATGGCACGGTTAATCATCGCAGCAACCGTGAAGGTATCATAGCTAGTTGAAATAATGGGCAACTGAAGGTCATCTGCCAACTTTTTCACTTCATCTTCCGTATCAAATCCACCAGTGATGAGCACGGCTGCTCCAGCATTCAATGCATACTCATGCGCTTTTGTCCGGTTCCCGACAATGAGTAGATTACCTGCTCCAGTGTACCTCATCATTTGTTCAAGCTTCATCGCACCAATGACAAACTTATTTAATGTTTTATGTAAACCCGCACGTCCACCGAGAACTTGTCCATCAACAATATTTACTACTTCAGCAAATGTTAGCTTTTCAATATTCTCCTTTTTCTTTCTTTCAATTCGAATCGTACCAACACGTTCAATCGTGCTCACATATCCTTTATTTTCTGCATCCTTTATGGCTCGATACGCAGTACCTTCACTAACATTAAGCGCCTTGGCAATTTGCCTTACTGATATTTTTTCACCAATTGGTAGTTCATCAATATATTGTAGAATTTGTTCATGTTTTGTAGCCAAGACCTTCACCCTTTATAAATTCTGTATTTTCTATTAGTTTGGTATCTATCCTTTTATTATAAAGCGTGAAGGGGCTTGATTACAATTTGATTTCATTTTGCGAATAGGTAATTAATAGGCTCGCACTTTTCTTCGCACCTGTTTTTTTGATAATTTAGCTTCCGTAACCCTTCTCTTTTTAGGTGCATACATAATAGCAGATAAATTCCCTGCTATTACGAATACGGCTAACACAAGCCAGGCCACTGAGTATATTCCTGCAGTTCCCGCGTTATAAGCTGACAGTTCAGGTACTCCGTAATAAAGCATCACTCCCGTTGCAAGTAAGCAAAATAGGTATCGATTTTTCTTCAATATAAGCAATCTCCTTTCTTGTCCAACTAGTAAAATGTATGCAAAAAAATAAAAAAAAGTCGATGAAATCGTCCAGAGACTCTTTCATCGACAAACTTTACCTACAACTCTATCGACTGCCCTACATCTAGAACAGCACCCACTCCATCAGGAAGCATCTTTACAAACGTTCTAGGGTCTTGCTGAAGCAATGGGAAGGTATTAAAGTGAATCGGCACTACCTTCTTTGCTTGTAATAGTCCTGCAGCATAAGCAGCATCATCTGGACCCATCGTAAAATTATCACCGATCGGCAGGAAAGCTATATCTATTGGATGTCTGTCCCCAATTAGCTTCATATCCGAAAATAATCCCGTATCCCCCGCATGATAAATGGTTTTCCCATCAATCGTTAAAAGGACACCTGCAGGCATACCAAGGTAAACGATTTCATTATTCTCGTTTATGTACCCTGACCCGTGAAATGCTTGGGTTAGCTTAACTCTACCAAACTCGAAATTAAATCCTCCACCGATATGAAGCCCATGTGTTCTTACTCCTTTAGAACCTAGATAATCAGCAATCTCTGCAGTTCCAATTACAAGCGCATCATTCTTTTTGGCAATCTCGACGGTATCACCTATATGGTCATTGTGTCCATGAGTCACAATGATTACATCTGCATGAACATCTTCAACTTTTAAATCCGTTGTTGGGTTTCCATTAATAAAGGGATCAAATAGTATTCTCGTTCCATTGGCCTCAACTAATAGTATTGAATGTCCATGAAAGCTAATTTTCATCTCTCTACACTCCTTTTCATTTATCAATTTCCTTATATCCATATTTTACTACCAATATAAGTTTACTTTCAAAAGTAATGTTGTTACTCTAAATTTATAATACCGAAGGGGGAATAACTTTGAATAGCAAGCTTAACTCAATAGCCAACTGGCTTACTCAAGAACAAATTGATTTTTGCTTTTTAACTAATCCTGACAGTGTATTTTATGTAAGTGGATTTTTAAGCGATCCCCATGAAAGGCTGCTAGGTGTAGGTATTTTCCAAAGTGGAGAACCCTTCCTTGTTTGTCCCTCAATGGAGAAGGAAGATGCAAAGAAGGCCGGATGGGGCTTTGATATAATCGGATATTCTGATATCGAAAATCCATGGATACTTATACATAAGCTTTGTAACGATCGAACGAAGTCTGTAGAAAAAATAGCCATCGAAAAAGAACATATGAATGTGGAGCGCTACGAGCTTATAGGTTCCTTATTTTCACAAGCTACTTTTCTTCCTGCAGAGGAAAAGATCCGCAAATTACGGATGGTAAAAAGCGAGAGTGAAATTGCTTCGATTCGCGAGGCGTGTGCCCTAGCTGATTACGCAATTGAAGTAGGCTGTTCCGAAATAGCGGAAGGAAAAACCGAACTGGAAGTATTAGCAGCCATTGAATATGAATTAAAGAAAAAAGGCGTTTCGGAGATGTCTTTTTCTACTATGGTTTTGACAGGGAAAAACGGAGCGTCTCCACATGGAAATCCTGGACTGACAAAAATGAAAAAAGGCGATCTTGTTCTCTTTGATTTAGGAGTCGTCGTTGATGGATACTGCTCAGATATTACCCGTACAGTAGCACTTGGTGATATAAGTGAGAAGCAAAAAGAAATATATGATACCGTTTTAAAAGCTCAAGCCTCAGCTATCGAAGCGAGTAAGCCTGGAGTAACATGCCAAGCGGTCGATCTAGCAGCAAGAAATATTATTTCAGCAGCTGGCTACGGAGAATATTTTCCACATCGGCTCGGTCACGGGCTAGGAATTAGTGTACATGAATATCCTTCTCTTACTGAAACAAATACTCTTCTACTTGAAGAAGGCATGGTCTTTACGATCGAACCAGGAATCTACGTTCCTGGAGTAGCGGGTGTCAGAATTGAAGATGACGTGCTTGTTACCTCCAATGGGGTTGAGATCTTAACAAAGTTTCCAAAGGAATTACAAATAATAAGATAAAATAAAGCTCCTTGAACATTTTTTATAGGGAACCGTTTTTAGGTGCATTTCTTAAAATACATACCGAAATGACAGTCGTATTGGCATCGTTAATTGGTATAAAGAGGAAAACTCGCTCCCTTTTAAATTTGATGTCTTGTCCTTATTCGAGTAACCAGTAACCAGCAAAATTAAGCGGAGTTTTTCCGGTTAATTGCAGAATGAAGCCCGTTTTGGGTTAAATAAGTGGAGATTTTCCGTTTATGCAAGGAAAATCTCCACTTATTCACGTTTTTTGAGACAATTGTCGGAATTTCTCCGCCTATGTAAGCTATTTTTTATCGTATTTGCTAATTAAGCGAAATTTCTCCGTCTATTATGAACTCAGATGCTTAACCGTTGAACATTTTTCATGGAGCTTTTCTTGAATTTCTATTTTTCTAATAATTCACGAGAAGCTGCATATTCTAATCCATGAGCTTCTGCCACAGCCTCATATGTGACATAGCCTTCAAGGGTATTGATTCCTTTTAGTAACGCTTCATTTTCAAGACAAGCTTTTTTATAGCCTTTGTTTGCAATTTGGAGTGCATAAGGCACGGTTACATTTGTTAAAGCCATCGTTGAAGTACGTGGTACTGCACCTGGCATGTTTGCTACTGCATAATGCACAACACCATGCTTTTCATATGTTGGCTTATCATGTGTGGTAATACGATCGGTCGTTTCAAAGATACCACCCTGATCAATCGCAATATCAACGACAACCGAGCCTGGTGACATCGACTGAATCATTTCTTCTGTCACAAGCTTAGGTGCTTTTGCTCCTGGTATTAACACAGCGCCAATGACTAAGTCAGAGCTTTTTACTTCTTCAGCAATATTGTAGTGGTTAGACATAAGAGTCGTCACATCACGGCCGAAAATATCATCAAGTTGACGAAGTCTATCAGGATTTAGATCGATAATCGTCACACTTGCCCCTAGCCCAATCGCCATTTTTGCTGCATTGGTTCCTGCCACTCCCCCACCAATGATGGTCACCTTTCCTCTATTCACACCTGGTATACCAGCAAGAAGGATTCCTTTCCCGCCATGTACTTTCTCTAGGAATTGAGCACCAATCTGTGTAGCCATTCGTCCAGCTACTTCACTCATAGGAGTTAATAGCGGAAGGCTTCCATTGGAGAGTTGGACCGTTTCATAGGCAATTCCAACTACTTTGTTTTCAATTAATGCCTTTGTTAATTCTGGCTCTGGAGCTAAATGTAAATATGTAAATAAAATCAATCCTTCTCTGAAATACTGATATTCCTCTCGAAGTGGTTCTTTAACTTTCATTACCATATCCATCGACCACGCTTTTAAAGCGCTTTCAACAATGATAGCACCAGCATCCACATAATCATCATCACTAAAACCTGATCCAAGTCCTGCCCCTGTTTCAATATGTACTACATGCCCAAATTTCACCAAATTAATAACACCAGCAGGAGTCATTGCGACTCGATTTTCGTTATTCTTTATTTCTTTAGGAACTCCAATACGCATGTCTTACCCTCCAAAATATGTAATCAGTGATCATGAAGCCGATAATAAATATACCACTTTTTTATTATAGGAATAAAGAGATTTCTGTCATCCTTTGACATAATTTCCTGTTATAATGGTCATAATTTCATTTTTAAAGGATAGGTATTCAATGGAACGATTTGAAACATTTCGTAATGTAATCACTCGATTTTGGAGAAACACGCATATCACCCAATTTTTATTATTACTTCTATTAGTTTTTGTATTATTTGCGATTCTTTATTTTGCTTTCCTGGCAAGCCAAGCAAATGTACAAACCTTAAAGGAAGGGTTAAAACAATCAACAGTTATATACGACAAGGACGGAGACGTCGCCACAGAGATTAGCACAAACCGAAATAAAGGCGTGGAGATTTCAGAACTCCCTGATTATGTTGGCAACGCAGTTGTTGCTATTGAGGATCACCGTTTCTATGTGCATAACGGATTTGACCTGAAAGGTATTACACGGGCTTTCTTTAAGAATTTATTTGCTGGTCGTATTACGGGAGGCGGTAGTACATTAACCCAGCAATTAACCAAAAATGCTCTACTCTCTCCTGAGAGAACGTATAAAAGAAAAATTGAAGAATTATTTCTCGCCCTAGAAATCGAAAAGAAATACGAAAAAGATGAAATCCTTCAGATGTATATTAATCAAGTATATTTTGGACATGGGGCATGGGGAATTGATCAAGCTGCCGCCAAGTATTTTAACAAAACTGCTAGTGAGTTAACTATTAGTGAATCCGCATTGCTTGCTGGACTACTTCAGGCTCCTTCTGCACGTAACCCATATCAAAATTATGATGCAGCAATTGAACGCAGAGATGTTGTTCTCGCAAAAATGAAGGAAAATGGATTCATCACTGAGCAGGAGTACAAGGAAGCCATTGGCGAAAAGATTGTTCTAGAGGAGGGGGGCGGTGGCTTCCTCGACCGAGAATATCCTTCCTATACGGATGCGGTTCTTGACGAAGCGATTTCAAAATACGGATTAACACAGGAAGAAATCTTAACTAGAGGATACAAAATTTATACTGAGATGGATCAAAACCTTCAGTCCTCACTTGAAACGATCTATTCAAATAACAACAATTTTCCAAGAGGCAAGAAGGATGCGATGGTTCAAAGTGGTTCAGTACTTCTAGATCCGGCAACTGGGGGAGTAAGAGCGCTAGTTGGAGGACGAGGGGAATCCGTTTTCCGTGGATTTAATCGAGCGACCCATTTAAAAGCTCAACCAGGTTCGACTTTAAAGCCATTAGCTGTTTATACGCCTGCACTAGAAGAAGGATATGCCTTATCCTCTGTGTTAGAAGATAAGCAACAATCATTTGGTGACTACCAACCCGAAAACTATAATAAAACATATGCTGGTGAAGTCCCTATGTATGTTGCAATGCAGGAATCTCTAAATCTTCCAGCGGTTTGGCTTTTAGATCAAATTGGTTTGAACAAAGGAATAGAATCGTTAAATAAATTTGGCATTCCACTTCAAGAAGAGGATGAACATTTAGCGATCGCACTTGGAGGTATGAACGAAGGTACTTCCCCACTCCGATTAGCGGCAGCTTATTCTGCCTTTGCCAATAAGGGGAAACGAGCTGATGATCATCTTATAACAAAAATTGAAGGTCCAACAGGAAATATTATTGCTGAACATAAAAAGAAGGTCGTACAAGTAACAACGAAAAAAGTTGCAAATGAAATAACATCCATGCTTTTAAATGTTGTGGAATCTGGAACAGGTACTGCTGCACAAATTAACGGAACACCTATTGCTGGGAAAACAGGGTCCACGCAGCTAAGCTTTTCAGGTGTTGATGGAACAAAGGATCAATGGTTTGTCGGGTATACTCCTGATCTAGTGGGTGCCATCTGGATTGGGTATGATCAGACCGACCAAGATCATTATTTATCCGGATCAAGCTCTGAAACAGTTGTTCCAATTTTTAAGAAGATTATGGAGGCGGCCATTCCATATACGGATCAAACCTCCTTTTCCGTGAAGTCTGTTAATGCTAGAATGCAAGGCGAACAAGATGCGGAAGAAACTCAAGAAGCGATTAAGGAAAAAGCAGAAAAGATTGAGCAAGTAATTAAAGAAGAGAGCTCAAAATGGAGCCAAGTAATTAATAAAATGAAAGAAGACCTAAAAACTGTCGGAGGATTATTGAAAGATAAACTTCAAGAATTTAAACAGTAAAGGTCATAAAAAAAGGAAGCTCCTAAAGCTTCCTTTTTTCTTTGCTTATTCAGATTCATTCCCAAACATATTATCATACTTTTCATTGTCGAACTGACCGTTTGGCTGATCAATGACACCACTATTATAGGCGTCCATAATTTGTGAACTAACACTGTTCTCCCCTTGCTGGTCGTAAATATAATGCGATTGCCCTTTCATCTCTTCCTTTTTCATTGATGATTAGCTCCTTTAAAGTGTATTTTCCCGCCTCTATTATTTTTCGAAAAATTGCTACAGATATACATGAATTGGGTATTGTATAATCAAAGTAAAGGAGGAGATGAACATGAGTATTACGTATAAGAAGATATTAGTTGCTGTAGACGGGTCTAAAGAAGCAGAATGGGCTTTTAAGAAATCCATCGAAGTGGCCAAACGGAACAATGCAACAATTCTATTAGCTCACATCATCGACACTCGAACTTTTGCAACCGTAGAAGCATATGACCGTACAATCGCGGAGAGAGCAGACAAGTTTGCTACAGAGCTAATGGAAAGCTATAAAGAGCAGGCATTGAATGCAGGCGTTCAACATGTAACCTATGAGATCGATTACGGCTCTCCAAAGGTGAAAATCCCTAAAGACTTAGCGAAAAAACATGAAGTAGATTTAATTATTTGTGGAGCAACTGGATTGAATGCGGTAGAACGTTTTTTAATTGGAAGCGTTTCCGAACATATTACCCGTTATGCACGCTGTGATGTTTTGGTTGTTCGTACAGAAAAAGAATAAATAACGCAGGAAAGCACGCTATTAGTCATTAGCGTGCTTTTCTTGCTTTTACTTTAACTTTGATTTTGCTTTAACGATGGCCTCTTCTACCTGTGCAAACCCTGTTCCTCCTGCTGAGTTTCTACGTTTCACTGCAGTGACCGGGTTTAACACCTCGTATATATCATTCTCAAATAATGAATTTGCTTCCTTATATTGCTCGAGTGGTAAATCAGCCAAATAACATTGACTTTGAACACATGTAAGCACGAGCTTTCCTACGATTTCATGAGCTTCGCGGAATGGAATTCCTTTCCCTGATAAATAATCGGCAAGCTCGGTCGCATTAGAGAAGTCCTGCTTTGTAGCAACTTCCATTTCGTTCTCATTTACTTTCATCGTTTCAACCATACCAGCAAAAATCTTCAATGAGCCAGTAATCGTCTTTACCGTATCAAACATGCCTTCTTTATCTTCCTGCATGTCCTTGTTGTAAGCAAGTGGTAGCCCCTTTAATACCGTTAGTAAGCCAAAGAGATTGCCATATACTCTTCCAGTCTTCCCACGGATTAACTCAGCCATATCAGGATTTTTCTTTTGCGGCATGATGCTTGATCCAGTTGTAAAGCTATCATCAAGCTCAATAAATCGAAATTCTTGACTTGACCATAAAATAAACTCCTCAGCTAGTCTTGATAAATGCATCATCAAGATCGAGCTTCCAGACATAAATTCCAATATAAAATCTCGATCACTAACAGCATCTAAACTATTTTCATAAATACTTGAAAACTCTAAAAGGCTAGCTGTAAGTTCACGGTCAATAGGGAATGTAGTTCCGGCTAAAGCACCTGCACCTAGTGGAGATTTATTAATTCTCTTAAGACTTTCTTGGAATCTTTCTTTGTCACGCTCAAGCATCCAAAAATAGGCAAGCAAGTGGTGAGCAAACGAGATAGGTTGTGCTCTTTGTAAATGTGTATAGCCCGGCATGACAGTTTGGACATGCTTTTCAGCTTGCACTAATAAACTTTGCTGCAGTCCTTCAATCAGTTCAACAACATGCTGAGTCTCTCTTCGTAAGTACAAATGCATGTCTGTTGCCACTTGGTCATTTCTGCTTCTAGCTGTGTGGAGCTTCCCACCAACAGGGCCAATTAATTGAATAAGCTGACTCTCAAGATTCAAGTGAATATCCTCTAATTCTACAGAGAATTCAAGTTCATCATTGATCGCTTTTTCTTGTAAAATTTTCAGTCCATCTGTTATTTGAGCAGCTTCCTCGTGCGATATAATACCGCACGAAGAGAGCATGCTTACATGTGCTAAACTACCTTGAATATCTTCCAGGACTAGCTCTTTATCAAAGGAAATGGAGGCTCCAAATTCGTCTACCCATTCCTCTGCTGTTTTGGTAAAGCGTCCTCCCCAAAGCTTTTTCACACAGTCACCTTCTTTTGTTGCACTTCAGATTGTACCTTAGTTGGCAGACCCCATAGTTGGATAAAACCAACTGCAGATTGATGGTCAAACTGATCTTCTGCTGTATATGTTGCTAACTTTTCATCATACAAGGAGTAAGCTGACTTTCTTCCTTCAACAATCGCATGGCCTTTAAATAGCTTCACACGAACAGTACCCGTTACATACTTTTGTGTTTCCTTAAGGAACGCTTTTAAAGCAGTAGTTAGTGGTGAGAACCAAAGTCCATCATAAATCACTTCAGCAATCTTCTTGCTAATAACTGGCTTAAAATGAGCTACTTCCTTCACAAGTGTTAAGTCTTCAAGCTCTTTATGTGCTTTTAATAATGTCATCGCTCCTGGACACTCATACACTTCACGAGACTTAATACCCACAAGTCTGTTTTCCACATGGTCGATACGGCCAACCCCATGCTTACCAGCCATTTCATTTAATTTTAAAATCAACTCTGAAAGTGGGTAGTTTTTTCCGTTTAGGCTAACAGGAACTCCGCTAACAAACTCAATTTCAACAACATCCGCTTGATCTGGTGTTTGCTCAAGTGGCAAGGTAATATCGTATGCTCCTTCAGGTGGTGCTGCCCAAGGATCTTCTAGTACACCACATTCTGCTGCTCTACCCCAAAGGTTTTGATCAATTGAATATGGACTATCTAAATTAATCGGAATAGGAATTCCGTTTTTCTTTGCATACTCAATTTCTTCTTCACGAGACCAGCTCCACTCACGTACGGGAGCAAGAACTTTTAAATCAGGGTTTAACGCAGAAATGGATACTTCAAAACGAACTTGATCGTTTCCTTTGCCGGTACAACCATGCGCTACTGCAACAGCTCCTTCTTGCTCAGCAACTTCTACTAATTTTTTCGCAATTAGTGGACGAGATAGAGCTGATACAAGAGGATACTTTTCTTCGTACATCGCTTGAGCTTGCAATGCAATTAATGCATATTCATGCGCGAATTCTTCTTTTGCATCAATTACGTATGATGAAACCGCACCCACCTGCAATGCTTTTTGTTTAATAAATTCTAGATCTTTACCTTCTCCAACATCCAAACAGCATGCAACTACTGCATACCCTTGATCTTGAAGCCACTTTACTGCTACTGATGTATCTAAACCTCCTGAATAAGCAAGAACAACTTTTTGAACTGACATGATAATCCTCCTAATATCGAATAAATATTCAAATGATTTATATTTTTATACTTTAATAATATGTATACAAATGTAACAAGTTTTCTTCCTATTTTCAATACTTATTCTTAAAAATGTATAAAAATTTATTAAAATATTTATCAAGCTTTCGTCTGGAAGGCATGAAAAGACTGTAGTAGAATGATTATAAGATGAAAGGGAGGAGCTTTTAATGGAGAAATACTTTGAATTAAATGAAAGATTAGGTATCAAGCTCCCTGCTTTGCATAAAAACTGGGAGGATTATACCTTCCATACTCAGCAAAGCATTCTATTGGAGTGGGAGAAAATTAGAGGATACATTCCAGATCGAATTGCAGAACTTGAAGAACATATTAATATGAAGCAAGCCTCTTTATCAGATGAAAGTGATTTTCGGAAATCATGCCAATTAAACACCGAAATTGCTGAACTTGCTTCCATCATTAATGATTTATGGCTGTGGTATCGAACAAACCAGGATATAGGCGGGAAAGCCCACCATTAAAAGAACCTTCAGAAGGCTGAAGGCTCTTTTATTCTTTATTATTTTTAATATACTCTAGCGTGTTTGAATGATCGTTTCTTAAGGCATCTATAATTTCCTCATCCGGCTGGACAACTGGTACTTTTTCATCTTTTCCAGATTTTTTATATATCGATCTCACTTCAGATCGAGAGTCTACTACTTTCCATAAATCATTTACCTTTCTGATTGACAAATCAATAATCCCAAGATGATTCCCCCAATACCCAGCTTGTACTAATGGAATACTACGGATTGTACCTTTTTCGATATTGATAAATTGTTGCTGTAAAAAATAATCATCGTTGGGAAATAGAGAGTGACTATGACCGTAAAGGATGGCATCAATTCCTTCCACTTCTGTTAATGCCATGACACTATTTTCACTTTTATTTACTACACCCTCATCGGCTGCCAGACCGGCATGGGCTAGAACAATTATGATATCAGCACCTTCGCTCTTCATAATCGGTATGAAATGCTTAAGCGTTGACACCATGCTTTTTATTTTAATTTTCCCCTTAAAATGCTCCTCATCCCACTTTGCTGCAATGGGCGTAATTAACCCAATGACACCAACCTTGACATTCTGCTCAACCCCCATTGTATCTGTGAATCTTTTATCCAATATCATGTAAGGATTAAAATAATTGATATCATCAAATGAGTGTAAATTATGATCTTGCACATAAATATTAGCATTTACATATGGAAAATCAGCTCCTCGTAAGCTCGTTTGCAAAAAGTCTAACCCGAAATTAAACTCATGATTTCCAAGCGTTGCCCCGTCGTATCGGAGGCGATTTAACGCCTTAAATGCTGGATGGATGAAGCTTTGGTCAAATTGATACGTCTTAGAAGCAAGCTCAGCTAGTGCACTTCCTTGAATTAAATCACCATTATCAAAAAGAAGTACATTTTTTGCTTCCTTTCTTGCCTCTTTAATTAAACTCGCTGTCCTTGCAAATCCGAATTCCACTGTTTCTTTATTGTTTCGATAGTCATAATCCATCATGTAACTATGTAGATCTGTCGTCTCAAGGATACGAAGCTCAATGGACGGAGGAACTGGTTCTTCTATTGCAATGACTTGTTCAGCAGGTGATGCAATAAGACAGCTAATAATAACGAAAAGCAATAAATTTCTCATCTACCCACCTTCTAATGTAAGAAGTGATTGATTTATTACTCTTCCCAAACTGCCCCTTATTTAACCAAAAAAAAGTGAGAACTAATGTCTCACTTTTTTTACAGATCTTTTTTCAGTTCTCTTACGATATGACCGAGCTCAGGCAAGATTAATTTATTCATCGCAAGCCTTACTGCTCCTGTTGACCCTGGAGTAGAAAAGACCGCTTTATTTTGAATAACTCCTGCAATCGCTCTTGATAAAATAGCAGCAGAGCCAATATCTTCCGTATAGCTAAGCATCCGAAACAATTCCCCGAACCCACTTATTTCTTTCTCAAAAAGCGTTTGAACGGTTTCGATCGTTACATCACGTTTCGCAATACCTGTACCACCATTTGTTAAAATAATATCGATTGAATCATCGATACAGCCCCGAAGAACTTCCCTAGTAATTTCTTCTCGTGAATCTTTAACAATCACGTAATCTGCAATCACATGATCATGTTCCTTCAATAAGGATATCATGAGCTGACCACTTTTATCGGTTTCCTCTGTTCTTGTATCACTCACAGTAATTACTTTACACGTGACAGAGCTAGGTGCAGTTTGCTTATGCTCATCTTTACTCATCGTAAGTGTTCTCCTTTTCTGTTAGATAACGCAATTGATAATAGGAGTGAGCAAAATCCGTCACTTTTCTTGTTAATTGATAATTGCTACCTGCTCCAATGGCCATGGATATAAGAGGAATTCCTTGAAGGGTCTTATTTTTAAAGAAAAGAATGGCAATCGACTTAAAGATCTGTTTTAGAGGTTGTTCCATCCATGTAATATCTGTAAGTTCCTCTTTTCCCTCATAAAAGTATTCTCTATGTTTCCCAAAATCCTGCTTTAATTCCTCCCAGCTATACATCTGCATTCGTACAGGATGAGTAGCAGCATGAAAAACTTTCAAAGAATTCATCATTTCAAATGGGGTATTAACTTCGTATCCATAGGTCATTGCAATAAGTTGAATCACTCTAAGATTGATGACGGTAACTGCAGGAAGATCCACACCCAATAAAAGAGCACCACCAGTTCCAGACATTCCTCCTTGAGCAAAGGAATACAGTCTATGTCTCGAAATTTGTTGTTCAGCAATGTACTGAAGCTGATCAATGCTTAAATGTTTTAAATCCTCAATTTGTGTAATGCTTTGGTCAAATACTCTTCCAGCTGATAAAATTCGCTCTTTTGCATCGAACTGAAGTTGACTTCCTTGTATTAATGCATGTAAATGAAATAACCAGCTATCTAAGGCTATGTAAAACTGCTTCTGTGTTTCTTCTGGTAATAGGGAAAAAACTCGCTCTACGTATTTATCATACGTTACTTCAAGATCATTAGGAGAATAGCTGTAAAGACTCTCTTCCCATTCTTTAATCGAGGCCATCACTTGTTTTTCACGACTTGTTAAAGCCATTACCTTCCCTCCTTCTTAACTAGCTTAAGTATAGCATACTCATGGTTTTTGGAGAAAAAGCAACAGGCAAATGCATGATCAGCATTTGCCTGTGTATAAGAATATTATTCAGCTAATTTTACAACATCACGTGCAATCATAACTTCTTCATTCGTTGGAATAACGATTACTTTTACTGGAGAATGCGGATAGTTAATAAACGCTTCTTCTCCACGTGTTTTGTTTAAAGCTGGATCCCAATATACACCCATAAACTCTAAGCCCTGAAGTACACGTGCACGAATGGCTTGGCTGTTCTCACCAATACCTGCTGTAAAGATGATTGCATCAACACCGTACATGCGAGATGCATAAGAACCAATATACTTGTGGATTCGGTTTCCGAATACTTCTAACGCTAATTCCGCACGTTCATTCCCTTTCTCAGCTTCCAACTCGATATCACGAAGGTCACTTGAGAATCCAGATACTCCTAACATTCCACTCTTTTTATTAAGGATATCCAATACTTCATCAGCACTGTTTCCTGTTTTCTCCATAATGAAAGGAATTAACGCTGGGTCAATATTTCCTGAACGAGTTCCCATTGTTACACCAGCAAGTGGGGTGAAGCCCATAGATGTATCAATAGACTTACCACCTTCAATCGCCGCAATACTTGCACCGTTACCTAAGTGACAAGAGATCAAGCGAAGCTGTTCAAGTGGACGACCTAATAGTTCAGCTGCACGCTCTGAAACGTACTTGTGTGACGTACCATGGAAACCATATTTACGAATACCGTACTCTTTATAATATTCATAAGGCAAGCTGTATAAGAAAGAGCTTTCTGGCATGGTTTGATGGAAGGCTGTATCAAATACAGCAACCGCTGGCACATTTGGAAGTACTTGTTGGAACGCACGAATTCCAGTAATATTAGCAGGATTATGAAGAGGCGCTAGCTCTGATAACTCCTCGATCTTAGTTAACACTTCATCTGTAATTAAAACAGAGTCATTGAATTCTTCTCCACCATGCACGACACGATGACCAATACCATTAATTTCTTCAAGTGACTTAATAATTCCAGATTCAGTTAACTTATTTAAAAGCATTTTAACTGCAACCGCATGATCAGGTATATCTGTAACTTCTTCAACCTTTTCACCATTCACAGAAATCGTGAAAATAGAATCCTTAAGACCAATACGCTCAATTAGTCCTTTTGTAATAACATCTTCATTCGGCATTTCAAATAGTTGAAATTTCAGTGACGAACTTCCTGCGTTAATCGCAATTACCTTTGACATATGATAAATACCGCTCCTTTTTTAAAGAAACTCTAAAATACGCTAATACAAATTTATTTTGCACTAAGACGCTCGTTTCTATCTCTCCATTCCCCATTTAATCACTGCCTCACATACATTTCAAGAACAAGCTAATTTTGGTATCGGTTACAGAATAAAGTAATTATATTCTGAAAATAAGACAAAAAACCGATAGCCTTTTTATAAGCTATCGGTTCCCTATTATTTGTTCTCTTTTATCCATATATCAATGTTTCTAAGCATTCGCTCGACATCTTGTCCTTTCGAAAGTGTCGGAATGTTGACAAGAAGTACCTGCTTAGGTGGCAAAATGTCCCCGCCAAGTTTTTGCAGGATTAAAATGCTTTTTGCTGCCTGTTTATTTTTAAACATCGTCATAGGTAATTGTAGAATTCCTTGGATATGGGCTTGTTCCTTTAAGAAAGCATGAAGCTTAGGCGCCTCTTCACTTTCAAATAAACCATTGGGAATAATAAAAAATAAATATCCGCCCGCCTTCGTATGCTTGACACTTTGCTCAATAAACAGATGATGGGCGTATGAATGTCCTTCCGATGACTTTAACTCATAATCTTGTGCTCGAACGTCATTTGGGTAATATCCAACAGGTAGATCAGCGACGACTGCATCCACTGGATCTATAAATAACGGTTCTAAACTATCCTGATTAAACAATTCAATTTGATGTTCTTGAAGATTAGCATTTACGAATGAAAGGTGGATTAATAAATCGTCTATGTCTACTCCAATTGCAGTTACCTTTTTATTCACTTGATGGTTCATTACCGTAGTAAGTAAATTCCCTGTACCTACCGCTGGGTCAAGTAATCGGAAGTTTGTCGATTGAACAAATTTATCCACTAAATATCCTACCAACATTCCCACTGCGTCTGGAGTCATTTGATGGTTTGGTTGTACACTTTCCTTCATTCCTTTTAAAATAGCTAATTGATACGCCTTACGTAATTCCTCAGCTGTATATTTGTCCGGACGAAACGATTCGTAGCTTTTCTTTAATCTCTTAAGTGTCAATTCACTTAACTCTTCTTGTAATACAGATTGTTGAAAAAGGTTTTCACCTGTTTCAGCTAATGCCTCTAGGTATGTACAATTTAGCTCCTCCTGTAAAATAGAAGCCGTCTCATTAAACAATGTAAATAAATCTTCTAAAGTAGAAGGTGACATAATTCTTCCTCCTGAAAAATTCATATCTTCTATTGTATCTAGCATAGGGAAAGAAGGCAATTTTAAAGAGATGTAAAAAAGCCTCGAAGGTGATCGAGGCTTCTCGTTTTTATTATTGTGCTGATTTCGCCGCTTCCACTGCTGCTTCATAGTTTGGATGATCCGTTGCTTCACTTACATACTCTACGTAAGTTACTTTGTCATTAGAATCAACAACAAAAACAGCACGAGCAAGAAGGCGTAATTCTTGGATTGCCACGCCATATGCTTCTCCAAAAGAAAGATCTCTATGGTCAGAAACAGTTTGTACCTTATCGATACCTGCAGATGCACACCAACGCTTCTGCGCGAATGGTAAATCAACGCTAACCGTAAGAATTTGTACATTATCCAACTTCGCTGCTTCTTCGTTAAAACGGCGAGTTTGAGCATCACATACGCCTGTATCAATGGATGGTACGACACTGATTAGACGAACTTTCCCTTTGCTATCAGCTAACGTAACTGGTGATAAATCATTAGCTAAAACGGTAAAATCAGGTGCTGTGTCACCCACTTTAACTTCTTGACCTAATAGTGTAACTGGATTCCCCTTAAAAGTAATTGATGCCATAAAAAAATTCCTCCCATTCCAGAATATGTACACAAAAATCATAGCCCGTTCAACTTGATTTTGCAAATAATTACACTTATCTTTCACAGAAAAAAGTTAACTTCCTAACCGGAAGTTAACCCGTTACTTTTATATTTGTAAATCATGCTTAGGACCATCATAATCACTTGGATTCGACTGTTGGCTACTGTCACTACCTTGATCCTTATTTTTAGACATCATTTGCTGAATTTTGTCCACTGCTTGAGGAGCAAGGTCCAAAATCTTTTCATACAAATGTGTACTCTCATCAAGGTGTACCATTTTGACCTCTTTTGAATTTACAATTAAGAAAGCAATTGGAGTAATTGAAACACCGCCACCGCTACCTCCGCCAAATGGATGCTTTGAAGCTTCTTCCTTCCCATTATCAAGAGTGAATTCACTACCACCTGCAGCGAATCCAAAACCAACCTTTGAAACTGTTAAGATTACACTGCCATCGGGTGTTTCAACTGGATCACCAATGATTGTATTTACATCAATCATTTCCTTTAAATTTTCCATTGCTGTTGTCATTAACCCTTGAATCGGATGCTCAGACATATAAACTCCTCCTTACACGGATTTAGATTTTTCATTAGATAAAGCTGATAACGGCTTTGTTTTAAAATTAGGCCGTCCACCTTTCCAAAATTTAATCAGTTTAATTCCTGCTAACATAGCATGCCCGATCCGAAATTGAATCATACATGTAAAGGAGGTTTGAGAAATCGCCATTTGAAAATGGGGAGTAACGGTGATTTGCGGTAGATTCCTCATTCGCATATAGGCACTTAGAACGCCGATGAGACTACCTTTTGCTGCCCAAAATGCTCCGCTAATCATCCCCGTATATGCAGCATTCCCAACACCAATGACGGAGTCCCATTTGATATCTTTGATCGTTACTTTTTTTAGAAACTTGCGGATGATTGTATGCAATCCTACAACATGCTGTATGAAAACTTCAAAATCTTTAAAGCAATTCAGAATCTCTTTTGGTGTAAACTTGCTGGTTTCTTCATCCTTCACTTGTTCTTTTGCACCAGGTTCTTTTTTTGTTTTTACCACAACGGTTGGTGTATCATCATCTATTTGAATGACTGGAATTTCAAGTTTGTATTGAATAAGACCAAATAAAGCTTTGAATTTTATTCTCAAATGGTCATCGTCTTGTCCATGATAGAAGTGGATAAACACCTTTAGCTTTAAAAAAAGGATAAGCAAAAATAAAAGCAATAAGATAATTAGGATTAAAAGTAGCCACTTCATTACTCTCACACCCTTCCGCCTACCATTATCGACAATATAAAAAAAAATAAACCTATCAACGGATTTGTTGACAGGTTTATTCATTATTGATCGTGAACAACAGTGGTATCTGCAAATAGATCATGTATTCCTTGCTTTTTAGGGAGAAACGCTACGAGCACATATAAAATAACGATAAACGTGGAGATAAATCGACCAACCCACTCTCGAAAAAGTACCGTACTCCAATTTAGCTTTTCACCGTGTAAAGAAATCACCCTTAAACCAAAAACCATTTTTCCTAATGTTTGACCGAAGAATTTTGTCATTAATACAAAATATCCATAAAATGTGAGAGCTGTAGCGATTGTAATTGGAGCAAAAAAGTCACCACTATGCAAGTCTAGCCCTATCGCACGAAAGATAGGATTGATAAGGATTCGATCGATGCTTCCAATCACAAGTAGATCTAATAAATATGCCCAAAATCTCATCCAAAAGCCTGCGAACCGTGCATTGGAGAAAATGGTGTACCCTGCTTGAGGGGGGGCTGGTTGTTCCGCCCAATCCATTTGTTCCTTGTCATATTGATTGTTATCCATCTAAATGTCACCCTCCTTATTCCGCATACATATACATCAGTCTTGGAGAATTAGGCTGTGACAATAGCTTCATTAAACCGGTCATCTCTAAATCTTTTCCAACCATTTTACTTGCTGCCATACTGAATAATGAACCAAAGCCGAAGTTCTCACTGTAGCTAACTACCTGTGCTCCAGCTAATTTTTCATTTTTCTTCATAGCTTCTGTTACATCCTCAAAATATCCAAAATCATCAATTAAACCAATTTCTTTTGCTTGTCTTCCATCATAAATTCGTCCATCTGCAATCGATCTCACTTCTGCTTCGGATAGTCCTCTTCCAGAAGCAATCACATCCACAAAGCCTTCGTAAGAGTTGTTAATCATCGTTTGAAGGATATTTCTTTCCTCTTCCGTCATCTCTCTTGAAGGACTCATAATGTCCTTAAACTCTCCACTTTTGATTGTTACAAATTCCACACCGTATTTTTCTGCTAATCCGGCATAATTGACCCCTTGCATAATTACTCCCAATGAGCCCGTTAACGTTTCAGGACTGGCGTAAATTTTATCAGCAGGGGCAGAAATATAATAGCCGCCTGAAGCTGCCATCGACCCCATTGAGACGTAGATTGGTTTTTTTGTCTCTTCAGAGATTTCTACTAGCTTGTCATGAATCTCTGCACTTTCAACCACTCCACCACCAGGAGAATTGACCTTTAGAATAATCCCCTTTACATCTTTATCTTCTTTCACATGTTCCAAGTTCTCCATAAAAGCTGAATGATTATAACCAGGTGACTGGAAAAATGATGTTACATCCCCCGTGTCTTGAATCGCTCCATTTACTTCTAGAACGGCAATTTTCTTGGACGCATTTCCTTCCTCAATAATTTCCTCGATAAAAGGTTCCTCTGTGGCCGAAAATACCTCTGTCCATGAGCTCTCGATGTTGCTAAAGGCCATCGAAGAGAGTGCATTTGTCACCCAAGAAAATACTAATAATACTACAGCAATACCGATTGCTGCCCAACGCTTTCCATTCATCTATGATCCTCCTTTTTCCACTTCCCTCTACTATTACGGTTCTCCTTTTAAAATGTTTCAAAAACAGGTAAACTAATTTCTGTATCCTACATTTTAGCAAAATAAAGATATAATGGTAAATTTAAACTTGTTTGGAGGAAATTTCAATGTCTAACCGTCGAAATATTTTTTTCTATCACAAAAAAGATTCGGATATGTTAGAAACGGTTTCACCACTTTATGAGCTTGCAGCAAAGCAAGGATTTACAATAGTCAAAGATCACAAAGACGCAAATATTGTTGTCAGTATCGGTGGGGATGGAACGTTCTTACAAGCTGTTAGAAAAACCGGCTTTCGTGAGGACTGTTTATATGCAGGTATTTCTACCACTGAAAGCTTAAAAGTTTACTGTGATTTCCATATCAATGAAACAGATAAAATGATTGAGGCAACAACAAATGAACAAATAGAAGTAAGACGCTATCCAACCATTGATGTGTTGGTGGATGGACAAATGTCCTTTCAATGTTTAAACGAGTTTAGTATTCGCTCTTCTATTATTAAAACATTCGTTCTAGAAGTATTTATTGATGACCTTCATTTCGAAACCTTTCGTGGTGACGGGATGATCGTTTCTACACCGACAGGCAGTACAGCATACAGTAAATCAGTCAATGGAGCTGTAGTTGACCCATTCCTGCCGTCGATCCAAGTAAGTGAGCTTGCGTCCTTAAATACGAATTATTATCGTACGCTAGGATCTCCCTTTATCTTAAGCGGAGAGAGAAAGCTTTCTTTAAGAGTTGTACAAGATGGAAACGATCACCCAACAATGGGCATGGACAATGAAGCCCTCAGTTTGCAACATGTGGAGAGGGTGGATATCCAACTCAGTGAAAAGAGAATTAAAACGGTGAAATTGAAGGATAATTCGTTCTGGGAAAAAGTGAAGAGAACATTCTTATAATTTGATTTCGGGGGCTTTGGACAAGCCCCTATTTAGGAGGTTATCAATTGATCATAAAACAAAGAACGGTACCGAAAGAACTCTTGATTTTAAGGTACTTGGATAAACGAATGAAATTACTAGAGGTTGATCGGCTTGAAAAATTGGAAAAAGGGTATGCCGGAGAATTGCAGTGGGATTACCTAATGACTAATGGGCTATCATCCCCCAATTATTTAATGATGAATGATTTATTACTTACAAATAGTGGTGGACATACATTTCAAATTGACTCATTGCTCTTGAAAAGGAAGTTTATCATTTTTGAAGTGAAAAATTTTGACGGAGAATATTTTTTAGAAAATAATCGTTGGTATACGATTAAGAAAGTGGAAATCCAAAGCCCCCTCATACAACTCCAGAGAACCGAAACCGCCTTTAGAAGATTATTAAAAGACCTAGGCATAAACATCCCCGTTGAAGCTTATCTAGTATTTGTAAACCCCGAGTTCACTCTCTTTCATGCACCCATTCAATCTTCTATTTTACTTCCAAGTCAATTAAATCGGTTTATACAGAGTTCCAATCGCGATGTTTATAGTATTTCTGCTCAGGATGAAGCTCTTGCAGAGAAAATTGTCTCATGCCACTTGGATAAGAACCCCTATGAACGATTGCCTAATTATAGTTATCAAGAGTTAACAAAAGGAATTCCTTGCTCCTTATGTGGAAAGTTTCTTTTTCCATATAGTCAATCATATATATACTGTAAATCTTGCGGTTATAAGGAATCCGTTGAAGCAGCTGTGCTAAGAAACGTACTCGAATATCAAAAACTGTTTCCTGATAAACAGTTAACCACTAATGGTGTATCTGACTGGTGCGGTGGGGTCGTGTCCGAAAAATCTGTACGACGAATACTAAAGAAACAATTTATTAGTCAAAGCTCGAAGCGATACACTTACTTTATTTAGAACTGATTTTTTCGTTGAACCCAGCAATCTTCTTTCTATCTAACCGTTTCACCTTATTTCCACTCAACAGGGCAGTTAGAGCGCTTCTATTTGACCGCTTCACTTGTTCCCCCGCCCAACCGGGTAATTAGAACTTCTCTATTTGACCGCTTCACCTGATCTCCGACCCAACCGGGCAATTAGATTTCCTCTATTTGACCGCTTCACCTGTCCCCCCGCCCAACCGGGCAATTAGAACTCCTCTATCTGACCGCTTAACCTGTTCTCCGACCCAACCGGGCAATTAGAACCCTATTAACTTATCCGTTCATGGCACAAACACAGTCAAAAAGCTGACTGCCAAGCAGTCAGCTTCTCCTTTTCCCATCATGCCCCAAATCTTTTCCTGAGTGATCCTGCAGAGTTGGCAAATAGTTTGGTGCGGGATAGTGAGTATATAGTTAAGGCGGACCAGATAAAGACAAACGCTTGTAAGTGGTGCTTGGTAAAGTGCTCTCCGTATACAAGAACTCCTAATAATAGAGTGATTGTCGGCGCGATATATTGCAGCAATCCTAACATGGATAACGGAATCTTTTGCGCTCCTTTTGCAAAATACAGAAGCGGCAAGGCAGTCGCTGCTCCAGCTCCGACCAATAATAGATCAGTTGTTACAGAACCTGCAAATAACGCATGCTCCCCATTGAAAAATAAGAAAACCATATATGCAAACGCAAATGGGGTAACAACCAACGTTTCTAATGTTAAACCCACAGCAGAATCAACTTTAATCATTTTCTTCGCCAGTCCATATACCCCAAAGGAGAATGCTAATACAATCGAAATCCATGGAAACTTCCCGTACGATATTCCTAAAATCAATACCCCAACTCCAGCGATAATAAAGGAAACATACTGAGCAGGAGAAAGCTTCTCCTTTAAGAATATGACACCTAATAGAACACTGACTAACGGGTTAATATAATACCCAAGGCTAGCTTCAATCATATGATGATGATTCACAGCCCATATATAAATAAACCAGTTGGTACTAATTAATAAAGAAGCAATAATTAGTGCGTACATTTCTTTACGATTTTGCTTAAAACCTTTTAGAACGGAAATTAAATTCCTGATCTTTTTTGAAAAAAATAAAACTACCATCATAAATGCAAAGGACCAAAAGATACGATTGGCTAAAATATCTTCTGCGTTTACATGATCAAGTAGCTTCCAGTAAATCGGTAAAATTCCCCATAATAAATACGAAAGGCCCGCTTGAAACGCACCTGTTTTTATTTCATTTCTCTCCATGAGTACCCTCTATTCTTTCTAGACTCGAAACATTTACTTATTATAAGGGGTAAATTCAAATCATGCTATACATTTTTTGCAAAAAAAGAGAGAAGAACTTGGATTCTTCTCTCTGAAGTATTATTTAATTTTGACTAGCCAGCTCCTGCTCTTTCCTTCTTAACTCGACTCTGCGAATCTTTCCAGAGGTTGTTTTCGGCAGTTCTTTGATAAAGTCAATTTTCCGCGGATATTTATATGGAGCTGTTAACTCTTTGACATGGCTTTGAAGGGTGCTAATCAGCTCGGGATCCTTTTCATCTACCCCTTCTTTTAGAACAACAAACGCTTTTACGATACTCCCTCGTACTTCATCCGGACTTGCTACTACAGCGCATTCCTTCACAAAAGGATGCTTCACTAGAGCATCTTCTACTTCGAATGGCCCAATTGTATAACCAGAGCTGATAATAATATCATCGCCGCGACCTTCAAACCAGAAATACCCGTCTTCATCCTTTTTCGCTTTGTCACCAGTTATATAGTAGTTTCCACGAAACTGCATGGCAGTTCTTTCCGCGTCCTTGTAATAATTTTTAAATAAAGCTGGGGTTTCAACATGGACTGCAATATCACCAACCTCACCTATCTCACAAATCTCACCATATTCATTAATAATTTCCACATTATTTCCCGGGGTCGGTTTTCCCATCGATCCAGCCTTCAACGTCATCTCTTTTGTAATTCCTACTAGTAATGTATTCTCTGTTTGACCATATCCGTCACGAACATCAAGCCCGAAATGTTTTTTAAACGTGTCAATTACATTCCTATTTAAAGGCTCACCAGCAGATACCGCACTATGAAGATTGTTCAAATGATACTCATGAATATTTTCTACCTTAGCCATCAAACGGTATTCAGTCGGAGTACAGCATAGTACGCTAATTTTGTTATCTTGCAATAAGGTCAAGTATTTGCTTGGATCAAACTTACCATTGTAAACAAATCCAGTTGCCCCTGAGCCTAACACTGATAAAAATGGACTCCAAATCCACTTTTGCCATCCAGGTCCTGCCGTTGCCCATACACGATCTCCTTCCTCAATGCATAACCAGTTAGGAGCTGCTGTTCTCAGATGAGCATAAGCCCAGCCATGCGTGTGAACAACCCCTTTTGGATTACCTGTTGTTCCTGAAGTATAAGATAAGAATGCCATATCATCACTTCTAGTAGATGCTAATTCGAATTCTGTAGAAGCCACCATCATTTCATTTTCTAACGTCTTCCACCCATCCGCTTTTCCACCAATGACAAATCGAGGGATACCTTTACACTCTTCTATCTGATTAAATTGCTCAATATAAGGATAATAACTTACAACTGCCTTTACGTCTCCGTGTTGAATACGATATTGAAAGTCCTTTGTACGCAGCATTTCTGAGCTAGGAATAACAACGAGCCCAGCTTTAAGCGCTGCAATATATACTTCATAGGCTTCAATTAATCTAGGCACAACAATTAGAACAACAACACCTTGCTTTAAACCCTCAGAAAAGAAAACGTTCCCAATTTTATTTGCATTCAATAATAAATGTTGATACGTGATTTGTTTTTTACATCCCGACTCATCTTCCCAAATCAGGGCAACTCTTTCGTGATCGTCAGAAAATCTTTCCATTTCACTTACTAAATTATATTTTTCAGGTGCTAGTAAATCTTCTCGTTTCACTGCCTCTCCCCCTAAAATATTTTCTATGTAATGTCTCTGATGTCACACATGTAATTATACAAAATTATTTTAAAATTTAAAATTGTTTTATAATAAATAAAGAGGCACCCCATTTAAGGGAATGCCTCTGTAGCCATTTCTCTATTTAGTTGGAGTGATTATTGTCTTCCGCTCATAGATTGTTGAGCAAAAGAAACTAGGCGTTTTGTAATTTCTCCACCAACAGATCCGTTAGCACGAGAAGTTGTTTCAGCACCTAAGTTAACACCAAACTCAGTAGCGATTTCGTACTTCATTTGGTCGATAGCTTGTTGAGCACCAGCTACAAGTAATTGATTTGAATTGTTGTTGTTTGCCATGTGAATCACCTCCTTGTGAGTATAGAATGTGTCAAACACATGGCCTTCATTCAAATAATCACTTGGAAATTGTTCACAATTCCGTTAGAATAATTCTCCAAATACTTGATCCTTTTTATCGTCATCGGGTTTTATTTGAATGGTTTCAACTTTATCAACCGCTTCTTGTATCAACTGTTCAAAGTCTACAAAGCTTTCGTAATATTGAACTTTTTCAAGCTTTGGTTTTGTTTTCGGAGCGGCAGGCACAAAAACAGTACAGCAGTCTTCATAAGGTTGAATGGAGATATGATGGGTATCAATCGTTTTTGCGATATTAATTATTTCAGACTTATCCATAGTGATTAAAGGTCTTAAAATTGGTGTAGATGTAACATCATTAATCGCTAGCATACTTTCTAAGGTTTGACTTGCTACTTGGCCCAAGCTTTCCCCCGTAACGATGGCTAACCCTTCAAATTTGCGGCGAATTTCATCTGTTATCCGAAGCATCATCCGTCTTGTTGCCGTCATGGTATAGTTTTCTGGTATTTGCTTTTGAATAAGCTGTTGAATAGCCGTAAAAGGAACGATATGGAGAGTAAAGTACCCACCATTTAGTAATGACAACTTTTCTGCCAATTCAACTACCTTTTGTTTGGAACGCTCACTTGTAAAAGGCGGACTAAAGAAATGAACAGCCTCTATTTCTACCCCTCTTTTCATGGCCATATAGCCAGCAACAGGGCTATCAATTCCACCAGATAGCATCAACATGGCCTTCCCACTAGATCCGATAGGCATTCCACCTGCCCCCATAATCGTTTCGATTGAGAGATAAACAGCTTCTGTACGTACCTCAACCTGAACGTCAATGGTTGGATTTTTCACATCTACCTTTAGATCAGGGACATTTTGTAAAATGTGAGAACCAAGAGCATAATTTAGTTGCCCTGTATCAAGAGGATAGTCCTTATTCGCGCGTCTAGTTGAAATTTTAAAAGTATCTCCTACTTTATAGTTGTTTAAGAATAATTGTAACGCTGCTTCTTTAACTTCCTCGAGATCCAGGCTAGTCTTAATGACCGGACTAAAGGATTGAATGCCAGGAAGGATTTTTAACTTCTCGATAATTCCCTCACCATTTTCCCCATTTAACAAAATATACATACGGTCCCTAGTTGTCTCAATAATGATGTTAGGAAATTTGGTTAGTGCACGCTTTGCACTTCTTTTCAACTTTTCAACAAACTTCGTACGATTTCGTCCCTTTGTTGATATTTCACCGTACCTTATTAAAATTCGATCGTAATTCATTAGTGCATAACCTCTCTTAGTTCAGTAGCTGTTGTTTGTATAATAGAAACCGCCTTACTTGCCTCTTCAAGAGTGTTTTCATACGATAAACTCATTCGAATCGCACTTTCTGCGACCTCTTTTGAGACATTCATAGCCAATAGTGTATGGCTTATGGCCTTCTTTTTTGAAGAACATGCGCTTGTGGTCGAGACAATTAACCCTTTCTCTTCTAACGCATGTACAAATACTTCTCCTCTAAACCCTTTTACAGAGAAATTAATGATATGAGGAGCTTGCCCCTTGCTTGGAGTATGAATAACAATATCTTCAAGCGCTTGTAGTTCTTTAAGAAGATAACTTTGAACTTCGCTAATTTGACTTAATTTTGTTTTGTAACTTTGTAAAGTTAGTCTCAATGCTTTTGCCATTGAAACCGCTCCAGCAACATTCTCCGTCCCACTTCGGAGCTTCCATTCTTGATTTCCTCCAGAAAAAAGCGGAGAAATTTGGACCCCTTCACGGACGACTAACACGCCTGTTCCCTTTAAACCATGAAATTTGTGAGCGGATATCGAGCAGAGATCAATATGATATCTTTGAATATCGAGTGCTACTTTTCCAACGCCTTGTACATAATCCACATGAAATAATATTTTGGAATAGCCTTTTAGCATGTTGCCGATTTCTTTAATAGGCTGAATCGTACCTACCTCATTATTTACATGCATGATCGACACTAAGATCGTATCGTGACAGATGGCATCTTCTATATCGGAAATAGAAACTCTCCCTTCCGTATCCACTGGAACAACCGTTATTCGAAATCCTAATTCCTTCAGCTGTTGAAACGCCTCTCTAACGGATGCATGCTCAACCGCTGATGTAATAATATGTTTCCCTCTGTTTCGATACATAAGTGCAGTACCTTTAATTGCTAAGTTATTGCTCTCCGTACCTCCAGATGTAAAGTAAACCTCTCTCGGATTTACCTGTAAAAGCTCACCTATTTGTTTTCTAGCTTGCGCTAACAAGCTCTCCGCTTCTACACCTAATCGTTGAATAGATGAAGGATTCCCAAAAAATTCACTTGAAACTTTTACAAATGAATCCACAACTTCTGGAAATGGTTTGGTTGTTGCACTATTATCAAAATAAATCATGTATAAAACCCCTTTATCTTACCAATCACGGGTAAACTCAACTAATAATGTTATCATATAAATGACAATCAGGAAAACGAATAGGAAAAGACCGCTTCAAAAAAAGCGGTCTTTTCCATTTAAATTTATACCGTTTCTTGTAATAAAGCTTCAATTCGCTTTAATGCACCAGGCTCTACTTCCTCAATAGAGGTTGCAGCAACTTCCAGTGCTGCTTGATAATCATAGCTTCTAAAAGCCAGTTCCGCATCAACCAAAGCTTTTTGTACAGCCGGATAACTGCTTCTGTATCTATTGCCATACTGTATAACCTTTTCAGATAAGAGAACCGTTTCAATAAGCTGAGAGGTATGGTCGTATACTTTATCTACCGTCATAACAGCCACTTCTAAATATTTTTGAACGGTAGGTATATTTAACGGCTTTTCTTCTAGTTTTGTTTTTACATTTGAAATGCTTTCTCTCGCATCCTCTAATAAATATCGATACTCTTCTGGAAGACCTGGAATATTACTTTTATTTACAAGACGAATGCAATCAGCAATTTTTTTGGAAAGTTCAACTACTGTCTCACGTGCTGCAATTTCATCTTTTCTAAGTGTTTGTAGTTTTTCAGCGTATTCTTTTTGCTCTAGATTTAATTTTTCTAGTTCTTGCTTGAACTCGGCTAGCTCATCTTTTAGTATCGTAAGGGCCGTTTCATCAGCTACAATTTTGTGTTCTAATACTTCAAATCGTTTCATTAACTGAGCAAGTTTCTTTTCAAACTGCACTTGCCCTTCTACTTCACTGTCTTCAAGGTGATAACTTTGTTGTACTTCCTGCACTTCGAACTTTAGTACATTATTTTCTTCTTTTACTGCGAATAACATACTTCTCGTTGGGTCTTCGTTTTCAATAACAAACCGCTTGGCATTAACCTCTTGTTCCAATTGATCATAAATAACTTCCATCTTATCCTTTACATCATCTATTTTCTTTTGAAGTTCATCAATTTCGGTCTGTTCAATTAACTCTAAACATTCATTTACTTCTAAATGAAGTTTTTCTAACTCCTCTTCAAAATGAAGATGCTCGAGAGGGTATCCTTGATTTTGCATTTCACGGAATCCGTCTCTCAGATTCTCGATTTCTGAAGGAATACTTGATTGGCATTCTATAAGTAAATTTGGAATAGCATCCATCTTTTTGCTCAATTCATCTGTCTTTGACTGAATTAATAGCACAACCTCACGTGCTTGCAGATAATCGCCGTTTTCCGTTCTTTCCTCAAAATTAGTAAAACATGCTACTATTTCATCAAGAAGGACTTCTAACTTCGCTTCTGCACGGCCAAAATTATGACGGTGTGCAAGGAGAGTTTTGCGGCGCTCACGATACACCTCTTTTAACTCTTCAATTTCGATTCTATTTTTCTCTTCACTTCCAACCAATTCATTGATTTCATCAAGTAACTGTTGAATTTTATCTTCTGTTTCTCTTAAATGAGAATCAATGGCACGCTGTACCTGTTTGGCTTTATTAAAGCGGTAGCGATCAATGTATTCCTCTGCATCAAATAGATACTCTTCTACCTCTGGTAGTTGACTGGTTACAATGTCATCCCAATCATTTCTCCAGTTCTCAAATAGCTCTTCTGTTTCACCCGTCATATTTAGCTGTTTGACCTTCGACATTTCATCAAGGACTGGGCGATTCGTAATATCTATTTTCCAGTTCTCCAAACGGTCAATTTCTTTATAAAGCTTTTTTTTCATCATATATCCAATCACGTACAGAGCTAGTAAAAGAACTAAGCCCCCGATTATGTACTCCATGTTAAGCCCCCTGTTCTCATCCGAGCTACATTTATGTTATCTATATAAAGGTTCATATAAATGTATTTTCAATGCTCTTATGATACCATGTAAACGACATTTTTTGACTATTAATTTCAATTTTTTTGTACTAAAATTTATTTACAAACACTTTAACTACATTACATCTCTTTTTTCGACAAATACTGCAAGAATTATAAACTAGGAGGCATTCTCATTATGCGTGATGGTCATGTTCATTCAAAGTTTTGTCCCCATGGTTCAAAAGATGCTTTTCAAACTTATATTGAGCACGCAATGGAACTTGGTATTACCACCATTTCATTTACGGAACACGCACCTCTCCCTGCTGGCTTTACCGATCCAACCCCCCTTCAAGACAGCGCCATGAAAATGGAGGATTTACCGGCATATTTAGAGGAGCTAGCTATTCTAAGAGATAAATATAGAGGAAAAATCACCATACATACTGGTTTAGAAGTAGATTACATTGAGGGATTTGAAAAAGAAACAACAGAATTTCTAAACAAATACGGTCCTTTTCTGACTGATAGTATTTTGTCAGTCCATTTTTTAAAGCATGAAGGACAATATGATTGTTTAGATTATAGCCCTGACGTATTTGGTGATATGATTAAGCGCTATGGTGGGATAGAAAAAGTATATGAAGCCTACTATCGAACGCTTTTATTATCCATAAAGTCCAATCTAGGATCTCATAAGCCTAAGCGTATCGGACATATAACATTGGTGAATAAATTCCAAAAAAAATATCCTTGTCCAGTTAGCTTTAACAAGGAAATCCGAAATATTTTGTTAGAAGTGCAACAAAATAACTACGAGCTCGATTATAACGGAGCTGGAACAGCAAAGCCGTTATGCCTAGAACCTTATCCGCCAACAGCGATAGCTAACCAAGCCATTCAATTAAACATTCCTATGATATATGGATCTGACGCTCATCAAGCGAAGGAACTCCTTCAAGGATATGAGCAATTACTTAGAAGCTAAATCGATTCAAACACTAATTCCTTTGGATGGTGGGGAGTTAAAACTCCTTCAATCCAATTATTGATTTCACCAATATATTTCTGTGTAAAATAAGGTTCATGAGGAAAAACATGAAGAACCTCTGAGAGATAATGGGTATTTAAAAAAGGCATGGATAAAAGCGATTTGAGTTGGACAATAGTAAAAGAAACAGACACTTGTCTGAACTCTCCTGTTATTGTTCCTTCCTCAATAACAGCTTTAAAATAATACTTTTCCTTTGCAAAGTAGGTACTCATTATTTCTCTAACGGTTTGGGAATCAATGGACATTTCTCTTAAAATTAATCTTGTCAGCTGCATGTTCTCCGTGTGGTAATTAATAATGCTTTCAGCCATTTTCTGAAGTGTAGCCTTTGCTCCTTGGTCAATACATAAAAATGCTGATTCAAGCTCTGCAATGTACGATTCAAAATACTTTAGAAAACAATACTCAAGAAGACCATGTTTATTCTGGAAATAGTAGGAGATGTTAGAGACGTTGCTGTTTGCCTTTTGGGCAATATCTCGAATCGTTGTTCCTGAAAACCCCTTCGTGTTAAAAAGATAAATTGCTGCCTCGACAATGGAATCCTTTGAATTTTTCTTCATTTGAAACCACCTCCATCTCTTAATCACAGAAAAAAGCCTTATGTATAACATTCTTTATTCGACATTTCTTCTCCTGTATAAAAAACTCGACAAAGTCTCCTTATTTTCGCTAAAATATGATAATTACCTTTTGTTTGGAGGGAAGGAAATGTTTGAGGTAAAGAATTACGAAGGAACGAGAGAGCAAAATTATCGTCTATTAATAAAACAACTGAAGGCGCTTCTAGAAGGCGAAACGAATGCCATTGCCAATTTAAGTAATGCATCTTCTCTATTAAATCAATTTTTGTCTGACGTGAACTGGGTTGGTTTTTACTTAATGGATGAGGACAAAGAATTAGTACTAGGACCATTCCAAGGCCTGCCAGCATGTGTAAGAATTCCTCTTGGTAGAGGTGTATGCGGAACTAGTGCAAAAGAAAGAAAGACGATTTTAGTTGAGGATGTTCATCAATTTCCTGGTCATATAGCATGTGATGCAGCTTCCCAATCAGAAATTGTTGTTCCTATGATAAAAGAAGGACAACTTCTGGGAGTTCTAGATATAGATTCCCCTAGCAAAAACCGCTTCGACACACTAGATCAAAAAATGCTTGAGCTATTTGTTGAAGAATTAATTAAACACTTATAAAAAGAGGCAGATTAACTGCCTCTTTTTATATTAAAGTGCTCAATGCTTGATCCAAATCTTCCTGAATATCTTCCCATGCTTCTAACCCGACCGATAACCGTATTAAATTATCTTGTATCCCCATCTTTTCTCGTTCTTCCTTTGGTACAACGGAGTGAGTCATGGTTGCTGGGTGCTGTATTAAGGTTTCAGCATCACCAAGACTAACAGCAATCTTTATTAACTGTAACCGGTTCATGAACTTTTGTGCTTCTTCCACCCCTCCATGTAAAGTAAAAGAAAGCAATCCGCCTGCCTGACGCATTTGCTTTTTCATAATGGGAAAATCCGGATGTCTACTGTCCCCTGGGTAGAATACTTGATTCACAGCCCCATGCTCATTTAAAAACGAATAAATCTCCCTAGCATTCTCACAATGTCGATCCATTCTTACCGGCAAGGTTTTCAACCCTCTTAGTAATAACCATGCATCAAACGGGGAAATTATCCCTCCGATATCTTTTTGGGTAGTCATTGCCACTTCTTGGAGGAAATCACGCTTTCCAACAACGATACCAGCAATCACATCCCCATGCCCACATATATATTTGGTTGCACTATGAACGACAACATCGCAACCAAGCTCAAGAGGGGTCTGTAAATAAGGAGAACAAAACGTATTATCAACAACAACTGGAATCCCCTTTTCTTTCCCAACTGCTGCAACCATTTCTAGGTCAACAAGCTTCATCGTTGGATTGATTGGGGTTTCCACATAAATGCAAGTTGTTTCGGGCTTGATGGCTTGTAAAAGTTGTTCCTTTGATTCCATTTCTGAAAAAGTATATGTGATCTGATATTTATGATTTAGCATCTTAAGCAAACCAAAAGTACATCCGTATACACCTTGAGAACAAAGAACATGGTCACCTGCTTTTGTAAGAGAAACTAATACAGCAGACACGGCAGCCATTCCTGATCCAAATGCTAAAGCGGCTTCCCCTTTCTCAATCGCTGCCATTCTTTCTTCTAGTATAGAAACGGTTGGATTACCCAAACGGGAGTAAATATATCCTGACTCTTCTCCAGCAAACCTCTTTTCTCCTTGCTCTGCGTTTGCAAAGCAATAAGTAGATGTCTGAAAAATAGGAGGGACTAAGCTGCCTTCAAATAAACTAGCCTCATAGCCACGATGAATCACTTCTGTATCAATCCTAAACGTTTTTTTCTCTCCCATAAGCTCCTCCTTTACGCGTAAGCGCTTACATACTTGTCAAGGACTTTTCCTTACTAGCATATGTGATACCTACCCAATTGGAGAGTAAAAAGGAACTCAAAATTTGAGCCCCTTTTTCTTAAAATGAGTTTATCTTTTCTTGCACCACAACTCGATCCTTACCCGTATCCTTTGCCACATAAAGGGCAGTGTCCGCTCGCTTAAACAAGTTTGTAAAGTTATCTGGATTGTCCACATTCCAATAAGATACACCGCAGGAAATCGTTATTGATGGTTTAGATAATTCCCTTACTTTATCTACTAATCGGTTGGCGATACTTATTCCCACCTCAAGTGGAATACGAGGTAGATAAACAGCGAGCTCCTCTCCACCCCAACGGGCGCCAATATCACTTTCTCTAATATTACTTTTTATAATATCAGCTACTTGAATAAGGATCTCGTCCCCAACTTGGTGCCCATATTTATCATTAACACCTTTAAAATTATCAATATCAATTAATAGAAAGGTTCCTTGCTGATCTTCATCAAGTGATTCATGAACCCTTGTATCTAAATAATTTCTTGAATACAGCTTTGTTAGATGATCAGTAACAACCATTTTCTCTAATTCTTCTCTAAGCATGGAATTTGTAAAAGCTAAGGTAGAATGATGAATTAATGACTGCATTAACTTAAACGTCTCGAAAGAAAAGTGATAAGGATCCGAATGCATGACGAGAGCTAGACCCTTAATCAATCCTGATTGCACCATAGGAACCGCCATTATGGAACGAAAATTTTTTTCGTTATGGGCAAGGTTTAGATCTACATCACCAATAAAAATGGAATCATGTTCTTGTCTCAGTCTGTCGATTACATATTGAACGTATGCCGTGGAAGCTTCCGTTTCAAAAAACGGAGTCGAACCAGCTAATACACTAATGAGCTTTAGGTCGGGCGAAAGCAGCACAAAGCAAACTTCTTCTGCATCAAACGAATGTACAATTTGTTCCGTCATGTACGACATGGTTTCGGTCAATCGCAAATTAGAATTTAAACGATGAGAAGTCTCATTGATGAGTTGTAAATCAGCAATTAACCGTTTCGATTGCTGATAGAGCTGTGCATTTTCAAGTGCAGAACCAGCCGTATTTGCTAATAATTTGATAAACTCCACTTCGTTACTTGGAAACGTTAATGTGTCCGGAGCGATAACTTGAAGCACCCCGTATACACCTTGTTTTCCTTTTAAAGGTGCATAAAGAACAGATCGTCGTTCATTCAAGGAATCCTCCATTTGGATTGTACCAGTAACATAGGCTTCCATGGCTGCTATGTTTTCACTATCATATTCCAAATCCTTAATTGGCAGTTCGCTATGATTATCATTGTCATGAGAAAGCATTAAGTAGTACGTAAAACTCGGATAAACCTCCTGAAGCGTATAGATAATCTCACCTAACACAGCATCCATATCCATAGTAGAATGGAATTTTTCATTCACTCGAAATAGCTGTTTATAACGCTTCTCTTCCAGAACAATTTTATATAATTCTTGTGCCTTCTGAACAAATGACGAGCACACAACCGCTAATTGTTCAAACCAATCTTGATTAGAAAGGGTAATAGATGTTTGGTTCCCTTTTAAGCATAAAACACCTAAATTCCTCCCGGATCTTACAAGAGGAATAAGTACTTGGTAGTCCTTAAAGCTCATATCCGTTGGGGAAAAATCGATCGTTTTCAATGAGCTTAACCAGTCACTTGAATCATTAGATGTTGTAACTTCTATTAGGTTTTCGTTTGTAGAAACACCCATGGAAAATTGGTTTTTCCATGCATGACAAATGAACAAAGTCACTTCATCAAGCTCGAGCATTTTTTGAACCGTTTGAACCATTGTCTTTAATACATTTTGATAGTGAAAAACTCCCGACTCCGTGTCGATTAGATCAAAGAACTGACTTTTAAGTGTTTCAATTGACTTATCAGTAAGAAATCTCATTACGTCATCACCTAATACCTTAGCTGGTTTGAAACCATTTTGATCCCATCCCGCATGAAATATATATTAATTTTCTATTGTCGAAATTATTATCTCTTGATCAGTAATAACAAGCCATAGGGTATCGTCCTTTGATAAGGAAAATAGTTGGTTGATTCTACTCTCTCCCACATCCAATTGCTTGTCCCCCAATTGAAAGATCGTGCGTCCATCTTCTTTTATTGTGGTCAAGTTTGATTGTTCCCCAGAATTACGATCTCTATATTCAGTTGATCGTGTAGCAAGTTCAAAATCACTTGTGAAATAATTCCACTGCCCACCAATTTTCACCCATACACCTTTACTCTCTTTATCTAAAGAAATCATCGTTGGCTTTCCATCTAAGATGATTGCCCTTCTTGTCTGAAAATGATAGTTATCTTCTATTTGAACTTCATACTCGGCTAATATATAGTTGTTTTCTTGTTTTTTTGCTAAAACGATGATAGGATTATCTTCTTTACTTAGGCTTTGATGGAGGACTGTGACAAGTGGAGGATTAATTATTACTCTTTGTTTACTATATTTATAGTACAATACTCCTATTGTAAAACTTATACAAATAAAAAGCAAAAGATATCGCATTCTTCTTTCTTTCCTTGTTTCACGCACTTTAACCACTCTTTTTCATAATTAGATTATACCATATGAACTACCAACCATTAGATAATAACATATTCCTAAAAAATAAAATCCCCTTGACTTTCTATTAGTTTAAAACATATAATATTCTTTGTGTAAAATAGCGCAGCATATGTGAACGCCTTTATGAATACATTTTGTTCCTCAATAGAAGAATGATCTTCTAGGATGGGGTATCGGTAACCCTTGGGCTGCTAGGGCGAAGGTACATGAAAACAAAATGGTCATACTGCTTGTGAACACTACTGTTTTTATTTTACAACAAAATAAAAACACGAGGAGGAGTCATTCATGGCTCGTTATACTGGCCCAAGCTGGAAATTATCACGTCGTCTTGGAATCTCTCTAAGCGGTACTGGTAAAGAATTAGAAAAGCGTCCTTACGCTCCTGGACAACATGGTCCAAACCAACGCAAGAAGTTATCTGAATACGGTTTACAATTACAAGAGAAGCAAAAGCTTCGTCATATGTATGGAGTGACTGAGCGTCAATTCCGTAACTTATTTGACAAAGCTGGTAAGCTTTCTGGTAAGCACGGTGAAAACTTCATGGCTCTTTTAGAGTCACGTTTAGATAACGTAGTATACCGTTTAGGTCTTGCTCGTACTCGTCGTCAAGCTCGTCAGCTTGTTAACCACGGTCATATCTTAGTGAATGGAAGTCGCGTTGATATTCCATCATTCCGCGTATTACCTGGTCAAACAATCTCTTTACGTGAAAAATCACGTAATCTTGACATCGTTAAAGAAGCAGTTGAAGTGAACAACTTCGTACCTGATTTCTTAACTTTCGATGCTGACAAATTAGAAGGTACATTCACTCGCTTACCTGAGCGTTCTGAATTACCAGCTGAAATCAACGAAGCTCTTATCGTTGAATTCTACTCTCGTTAATAAAAAGAGATCCAGCAATTGTTTGCTGGATCTTTTTTATTATTCTGCTTTACTCTCTTTTAAATCCTCTGCTAACTGATCAATACTTTGTCTTACATTCCCTTTACCTGCGAAAGTCTCTAGCAGATTTTTCACATCAATTCCTGATGAAGCTTTTAATGTTTCTTGTAAAGAAGACATCAAGTTGGTTGCATAGCCTGTCACTTTATTTGCTCCGCCACCTTCACCACCACCTGTATCAACAACGGTGATTTTATCAATATTAGATAGTGGGCTAGCAATTTCCTTCGCGTATTCAGGAAGCATCCTTACAATCATATCCATAACAGCCGCTTGACCGTACATATCGAATGCCTCTGCAATCTTGCGCTTCGCTTCTGCCTCAGCCAAACCTTTCAAGCGAATGATTTCAGCTTCGGCTTCCCCTTGCGCTCGCTCTGACTCTGCTTTAGCAAGTCCGTCTAGACGTACTTTTTCAGCATCCGCTTTTGCCATTGCCTCGATCCGGTATTTATTCGCATCTGCTTCAGCAAGCTGTCTGGCTTTATCAGCAGCCGCCGCTTGTTCAACCGCATAACGATCAGCATCCGCTTTTTTCTTTACTTCCGAATCATATTGTCTTTCTCTACGCTGAATTTCTTTCTCTTCTAGTTCAATTTGCTTTTGACGCTCAATAATTTTAATTTGCATTTCATGCTCAGTAACCTCTTGCTTGGCTCTTGCTGTCTCAAGATCATATGCTTGGTCCGCCCGAGCTTTCGCAATATCTTGTTCACGGCGATACTCAGCAATTTTCATTTGGTTCACTTTTTCTGCCTCAGCAATTTCTGTAGCTCTTTCAAGTTCTGCCTTCTGTGCATCTTTGGCTGCTTCCGCTCGTTTAATTCGTGTTTCTTTTTCTGCCTCAGCAGTCGCTATGTCTGCATCTCTTTTTACCTGGGCAATTCTTGGCTTACCTAATGAATCCAAGTATCCATTTTTGTCTCTAACATCCTTGATCGTAAACGATACAATAACAAGTCCCATTTTTGCTAAGTCCTGCGAAGCCACTCTCTGTACTTCTTGAGAGAACTTATCACGATTCTTATAAATTTCTTCCACCGTCATTGACCCTAATATCGATCGTAAATGACCTTCAAGAACTTCCTTCGCTTCATTTTCCCGATCTTCCTTCGCTTTCCCTAAAAACTGTTCTGCAGCTGTCGCGATTTCTTCGATAGATCCTCCAATCTTAATAATCGCAACCCCATCAGCCATTACAGGAACCCCTTGCTCCGTATACACTTCAGGTGTCGTCACTTCTAGTTTGCTAGAAAGTAAGCTCAATGGTTCTGCTTGTTGGAATACTGGAAAAATAAATGCACCGCCACCTCGTATAATTTTAATACGATTTCCTGACTCATCTACATGAACATTTTTACTTCCTAAATAACTCCCTGTAACAATTAACGCTTCATCAGGTCCAGCTGTACGATATTTTGTAATAAATACGGCAATAAGTGCAATTAGTAAGAAGGCAACAATGCCCCCTACAATAAAAATGGGTAACATAGACATCTCTCCTTAAGTAAAGGTTCTTTTCTTAACTTTGTTGCTTTTTGGAACATAATTTTAATGATTGTGCTAAGTTTCTGCAGAAAACAGCTTGGATCTAATAAGAATAGAGCCTGCATACTAAATTATTTAGCGTAAAATAGCTATTTCCACGTTAAAATTGGCTTTAAGATTTTAACAACATTCTTTACGAAAACAGCCTAAGTAAAAAATAGCTTTTCTGTTTTCTCATAATGTGCAACATGCAGGACTCCATCCTTCACATCAATCACTAATACCTTTTGTCCTTCAGCAATTGCTTCATTCTCAAAACTTTTCGCTGGTTTTGAAATTGTTCCACTGCTGCTTTTTATCACGACCTCACCAAACCCGTCTTGTGGAATAGGGACAAGCACCATTCCTACTCTCCCTTTTAATGAATCTGAAGTATAAACGAGTGATTCCTCCGCAGAAGACATCGGAACTAGCACAAAGATATTTAATAGAGTATCTAATATAATTGCAATGACAATGGAGATAAAAAGAATCACCAAACTATTTAGCGACGTGATTAGCTCTAATAAATAACCAGATGCTGATAAAAACGTGAGAAATGCAAGAATTAATGTTGGATTCAAAAAATCAAGTGCTGCATCTGCAATATCGCCAAAAAAAATGTACAGAACCGTTAACGCACCAGAAACGATAAGTGTTGTCAGATAAACCGTCTGGATCGGAAAACCAAAGAGCTCCATTTAATCACCTCTTTTTTATTACTGAAATCTCCTTTCGTATGTAGTTAATAAGTAATACGAAAGTTGCAGGAAAAGGTTTCAAAAAATTTCCTATTGGTGGTTTGGGTATTGGTTAGTTCCTGAGAACGTTCTAGGTGAACAGCATAGCATCCTGCTGATCCCCCTTGAACGTCCTTCAATTCGCTTGATGAAAGACGTTAGCCACCTTCTGTTCTCCTCTAACATCTTTCATACGACTGATGAAAGACGTTAGCTAGCTTTTGTTCTTCTCTAACATCCTTCAGACGGCTGATGAAAGACGTTAGCCACCTTCTGTTCTTCTCTAACATCCTTCATACCGCTGATGAAAGACGTTAGCCACCTTCTGTTCTTCTCTAACATCCTTCATACGACTGATGAAAGACGTTAGCTAGCTTTTGTTCTTCTCTAACATCCTTCATACGACTGATGAAAGACGTTAGCTAGCTTTTGTTCTCCTCTAACATCTTTCATACGACTGATGAAAGACGTTAGCTAGCTTTTGTTCTACTCTAACATCTTTCATACGACTGATGAAAGACGTTAGCTAGCTTTTGTTCTTCTCTAACGTCTTTCATTCGCTTAATGAAGGACCTTCTTTCCGAACGTAACACCGTTCATAGCACTGTTAAACGACATTAATCCACCATTTACCCTTTCAAACGTCTATCATATCCACTATTCAAAAAAAGCCCATTGGTGAATCCCCACCATGTTCAAATTCTTTTTAAGAAACCTTCTTATCCTCTCTTTAGATACCGCTTCATTACACCAATAATAAAACTCATTAGTATTGATTTTTCGTTCTGGGAAAAGGAGCTTAAATACCTCTATAGTTCTAAGTAAAGCTTCTGATAGTTTTTCCTCTCCCCCACAATCACCACATATACATCTTTTCCCCTCAACAATCACTTCAAAAGAATTACATCTGTCACAGATCATTCCTTTCCGAACCTCATCATAACTATAGCTCGGCAATTGCTGATAGGGTGATTCAGTTAGATGAAGAGACTTTAATTTTTCCGCTAATAACTTGTGCTTTCCGTTTAATTTGGATGGAGTATTGTTTACCCTATTTAGGAATCGTTTAACTTGAGTTGGGAGAATAAGGGGTTTTCCAAGAGGAGCTTGAAACAAAGAGAATTCTGGGTTAATAAAAACGACCTTTCCGTTTATTGGAGAATGGTAGCCGAGGTGGTGAAGTAACTGTCGTAATAAAGTTTCACTCCTACTTAATTGAGGAAGAGGATTGGTCACTTCCTTTTTGTTTGTTAGATACAATTTGTCGTCTTCATAATAATAATCACCTTCAAAATTCTTGACCTCAAAAATATGAACAGTATCAGAAGTAATCATCAGTGCATCAATTTGAAAGACGGTGTGATTAATTTGAAGTAATAAATCGTTCAAAATCAAACACTCACACTTAAGCTTTTCTGTCATCGAATCAAAGAGTACCTCTCCGTCATATCCTTTTCTTAAGACCAAATAGTGCTGTTTGTCTTTTTCCGTTAAACTCATTCGTTTGTTTAAGGCATTTAGTATCAGCAACTCCGCTGATTCGCTTCGGGATTTGTATATCATTGTCCACATCCTTTCGTTTTTTAAATTATATTCTTGTTTTTATTGCCTCCCACAGACATGATTGTCTATTTTATTACAAATTAAATAAAGACCGCTTAAATAGCGGTCCCCACTTCATTAGTATTTAATTAAAAAGTACTTCTTCTTCCCTCGTCGAATAACAGTAAATTCTCCGTCAATGCGGTCTTTGTCGTCTAATGTATATTCGAGTTCACTTACACGAATTCCATTTACAGAAATAGCGCCATTTGTTACATCTTCACGTGCTTGACGCTTTGACTGAACAATTCCCGCATTTACAAGTAACTCAACAATGTTTAGGCTGCTGCCTTGCTCATAAGTAAATGAAGGTACATCCTTGAAACCTTGTTTAATTTCGCTACCTGTTAAGCTTTGAATATCACCACTAAATAAAGCAGAGGAAATTCGAATGGCTTGTTGTAATGCATCTTCACCATGAATCAAACGAGTCATTTCTTCACCTAAAGCTTTTTGTGCCTTACGAAGATGTGGCTCTTCTTGAACAGCTTTTTCAAGCTCTTCAATTTCTTCTTTAGATAAGAACGTAAAGAACTTCAGGTATTTCACAACATCTGCATCACTCGTGTTAATCCAGAACTGGTAAAACTCGTAAGGTGATGTTTTTTCTGAATCTAACCAAACGGCTCCACCTTCCGTTTTCCCGAATTTCGTTCCGTCAGCTTTTGTCACTAGAGGAATCGTTAAACCAAAAGCTTTTGAGCCTTCTGGTGACATCTTTCTTATCAACTCAAGACCAGTTGTGATATTTCCCCATTGGTCACTTCCACCAATTTGCATTCTACACTCATGATTTTTATGCAGGTAGTAGAAATCCATTGCTTGTAGAATCGTGTACGTAAATTCAGTGAAAGATATTCCCGTTTCTAAACGGGAGGAAATCGTATCCTTCGCTAACATGTAATTGACTCCCACGTGCTTTCCGAAATCACGTAAAAACGTAACGATATCCATGGAGCCAGCCCAATCATAGTTATTCACCATAACTGCCCCATTTTCGCCCTCAAATTTAAAGAGTCGGTTCAACTGTCCCTTAATTCCCTCTACATTTACCTGAACTTGTTCAAGTGTTTGCAACTTTCTCTCTTCACTTTTTCCACTCGGATCACCAATTAGACCTGTCGCTCCACCAACTAATACGATTGGTCGATGTCCCGCTTGTTGAAAACGTCTTAATGTTAAAAACGGTAATAAATGACCAATATGCATGCTATCAGCAGTTGGATCGACACCACAATATAACGAAATCTTTTCTTTATCTAAAACCTCTTTAATACCCTCTTCGTCTGTTTGCTGGTAAACAATCCCTCGCCACTGTAAGTCCTGTAATAAATCCATACAAAGATCCTCCTTATTTGTGAGAAAAATAAAAAAGCCCCTCCGAATCAAAGATTCGAAGGGACGATTAATTTTATCGCGGTACCACCCAACTTGAGGAACAGAAAGCTCCTCCACTTAAAAAGATAACGGAATAACCGTTTACTGCTATAACTGACTTTAATTACAGGTTCACAGTAAATGCTCAGGGAGGTAATTCGATATTCTACTTGTACTGACTCGCATCAACCGTCAGCTTTCTTTAACAGAGATAGAACAGCTACTCATTCCCGTCAAGGCAAAATATTTAGGTGTTAATAGCATTTTTAACATAAAGAGACCTTTATTGTCAATCCAATTTTAGGTAATTTATCATAAAACGACAGGATTCCCCTTTCTGATAGCCTTTTTGTGGTATAATATAACTTGATTTTAGGGGGAATGTTGCCAATGAATGAAGAACGTAATTGGAAAGAAAAACTGAGGACATTGCTTCAACTTTTTACAAATAAAAAAACAGTAAAAGGTGCGAGCATTACCTATCAAGTAGTTTGGAACCTGACCTTAATATTACTTATTATTATTCTACTTGGTGGGGCGTTTGCAGGTGGTGTTGGAGCAGGCTACTTCGCATCATTGACAAAAAACGAACCTATCCGATCTTACGAAAGTATGAAGAAAGATATATACAACTATGAAGAAACATCAAATCTTTATTTTGCAAATGATGTATACCTCGGGAAGCTTCGAACGGATTTAGAGAGAGAAGAAGTAAAATTAGAGGAAGTGTCCGACTATTTGATAAAAGCAGTCGTTGCAACAGAGGACGAATACTTTTATGAACATGACGGAGTAGTTCCCAAGGCAATTCTACGCGCACTTTTCCAAGAGGTAACAAACTCCTCTGTCCAGTCTGGAGGAAGCACGTTAACGCAGCAGCTTATTAAAAATCAAATCCTTACAAATGAAATTTCTTTTGAGCGTAAAGCGAAAGAAATTCTTCTTGCTCTACGTCTGGAAAAGTTTTTTGACAAAAAAGAAATTTTGGAAGCGTATTTAAATGTATCGACCTTTGGTAGAAATTCCTCTGGGAGAAATATTGCAGGGGTTGAGTCAGCTGCAAAGGGACTATTCGGTATTAGCGCAAAGGAATTATCACTCCCGCAGGCAGCCTTCATCGCTGGTTTGCCGCAAAGTCCTTTCGGCTACACTCCTTTTACCAATAAAGGAGAACTAAAAAAGAACCTTGAGCCAGGGTTAACAAGAATGAAAACCGTGTTGCAAAGGATGTACCAAAATAAATCGATTACAAAAGACCAATATGACGAAGCATTAACCTATGACGTGACAAAGGATCTTATCCCAGCTGGGACAAGCTCTATTGAGCAATATCCGTGGGTTACCTTTGAAATTGAAAAAAGAGCCATAGACATACTTGCAAAAATCCTTGCCGAAAAAGATGGTTATACAGAAGAAGACTTACAAAATGACAATGCTTTGCTTGAAGAATATCAAACATTGGCAGACAGAGACATTCGTCGTAACGGGTATGAAATTCACTCCACAATCGATAAGAACCTTTATGACGCCATGGATAAGGTGAAGAATGAGTATCAAAACTATGGTCCGGACAAGGCTGAAACAGTAATAGACCCCGAAACAGGGGAAGAAGTGACCATTATGGAACCTGTCCAAGTAGGTGCGATTCTTATTGAAAACAAAACGGGTAAGATTTTGAGTTTCGTAGGGGGTAGAGAGTATTCTGAAGACTCGCAGCTCAATCATGCTACAAATGCGATCCGTCAAAATGGGTCAACCATGAAGCCTTTGCTTGTTTATGCTCCTGCTTTTGAGCTTGGGAAGGCATCACCAGGTACGATTTTACCTGACGTACCACTACATTTAGCACCAGGCATTAACCGTCCTTGGCCAAGTAACTACACCAAAACTTATAGCGGACTGGTTACAGCTAGATATGCTCTAGCTAAATCATTTAACGTTCCTGCTGTTAAACTTTACAAAGATATTATTGGTCAGAGACCAGCAGAATACTTAAAAAAGATGGGATTCTCTTCATTAACTCCTGGGGATTATGAACAATTATCAACAGCTATTGGATCATTAGATAATGGAGTTACTGTTGAAGAAAACACCAATGCATTCGGTACCTTTGCTAACAGTGGGCAATTTATTGATGCATATATGATTGAAAAAATCGTTGATAAAGACGGAAATATTCTTTACCAACATGAAGTAAAACCGGTAGAAGTATTCAGTCCACAAACTGCTTACCTCACAATAGATATGATGCGTGATGTAATCAATTCAGGAACAGCTACTTCCGTTAAAAGTAGACTGAAATTTTCTTCTGATTGGGCTGGAAAAACTGGAACTGGAACAGATTTCCACGATGCTTGGTTCGTAGCTGTAAATCCAAATGTTTCGTTTGGTATTTGGAATGGGTATGATACACCAAAATCTCTAAAATCATCTGGTCTCAATTATAGCTTACGAAATACCTATTTATGGGCTGATCTCATGAATGCAGCTTATGATGTAAATCCAGCTTTAGTTGACCCTGCCGAAAGCTTTAACATGCCTGGTGGAATTGTGAGACGTTCATTCTGTGGTATTTCTGGTTTGCTCCCTTCAGATGCATGTTCAAAGGCTGGCTTAGTTCAAACCGACTTATTTAATGCGAAATACGTACCGACGACGGTTGATGACAGCTTAGTCCAAGGAAAATACGTTACCATCGGTGATAAAAAGTATTTAGCACTAGATTCAACTCCAGCTGAATTTGCTCAAACTGGAATGATATTAAACCCTGATTATATTGAAAAACTGTTTGGAATTAAGACAGGAGTTCAAAATCTGATTCCGAAAAAGAATAATAGCAATTGGGCAAATATTCTTCTTCCAGATGATAAACTCTCAGACAATGGAAAGGCACCATCTCCTTTATCAATAGGTGTCAATGGCAATCAAATTACTTGGGGTTCTCACCCTGAAAATGATATTGTTGGATATCGTGTGTATTTGAATGGAAATAAAGTTGCTAGTATTAAAACCGGCTCTGCCCTTTCTTTTAGTGGTGGAAATGGGAAGTATTATGTAACCGCGGTTGACATTGCAGGACAAGAATCAGCACCTTCGAATGAGGCAGTAGTCGGGCCAAAGGAAGAGGAAAAGCCTGCTGAACCACCAGCAACAGACCCTGGAACTGGAACAGACCCTGGTACAGGCGGTGAAACCGGATCAGGAAACGGAAATGGAAATGGAAACGAGACAAATCCTGGAAACAACGGTGGTAATGGTTCAAACGGATAACAAAAAAAGCAATCCTCACAAATGAGGATTGCTTTTTTCTTAATCTTCCATTGTAGAAAGATCACCAGTAGGTAAATCTAACTCCCACGCTTTTAAGACGCGACGCATAATTTTACCACTTCTAGTTTTCGGCAGTTTATCACGAAATTCTATTTCACGAGGTGCAGCATGAGCCGCTAATCCTTTTTTCACAAATTGACGGATATCCTCCTTTAATTCTTCCGTTACTTCATATCCATCTCTTAATGCAACAAATGCCTTTATGATTTCACCTCTTACTGGATCTGGCTTTCCAATAACACCTGCTTCAGCCACTGCTGGATGTTCGACCAGTTTGCTTTCGACTTCAAAAGGTCCAACACGTTCACCAGATGTCATAATCACATCGTCAATTCTTCCTTGGAACCAAAAATAACCATCTTCATCCATATAGGCAGAGTCACCCGACACATACCAACCACCCGGCATAAAATAAGACTGGTATTTCTGCTCATTTTTCCAAATGGTATGCATCATGGATGGCCAGCCTTTTTGAATGGCTAGGTTACCCATTCGATATGGAGGCAGCTCATTCCCTTGGTCATCAACAATCGCTGCTTTTACTCCTGGGATTGGTTTCCCCATGGATCCTGGCTTGATTTCCATACAAGGATAATTACAAATTAATTGAGCACCCGTCTCTGTCATCCACCATGTATCATGAATTCTAAGCTGGAATACCTTCATTCCCCAACGAACGACCTCTGGATTTAAAGGCTCACCCACACTTAAAATATGCCTTAAGCTACTTAAGTCAAAGCGCTTTACCACTTCATCTCCGGCACCCATCAGCATTCTAAAGGCAGTTGGAGCACTATACCAGACACTAACGCCGTACTCTTCAATCATTTTGTACCATGTTTCTGGATTGAAGCGACCACCTACTACGACATTAGAAGTCCCTGTTAGCCATGGCCCAAAGATTCCATAGGAAGTTCCAGTTACCCAGCCTGGATCAGCTGTACACCAGTACACATCGTCTTCCTTAAGATCTAAAACCCATTTTGCCGTTTGATAGTGTTGAATCATTGCATTATGTACATGCAGTACACCTTTTGGTTTTCCAGTTGACCCAGATGTATAGTGGAGAATGAGTCCGTCACTAAGGTTTACCCATTCAATATCTAGCTTGCTGCTTGACTCTTCAAATCTCTTTTTAAAATCGATAAACTTTCCTTCTTCTTTAATATTTTCTCCCACTAAGAAAATCGTTTTTAAAGCAGGAAGTTCATCTACGGGGACTCTTTCAAGAAGTTCTGGTGTTGTTACAAGAACCTTTGCCTCACTGTCTTCCAAACGATCTCGAACAGCACCTTCCATAAATGCTTCAAATAATGGCCCAACAATAGCTCCTAGTTTAATAGCACCTAAAACAGCAAAATACAATTCAGGTGATCTCGGCATAAAAATGAAGACACGGTCCCCTTTTTCCACATCTCCAAATGATTTTAATGCATTAGCAGCTTTGTTTGAGTATTGCTTCATTTCTTTAAACGTGTACTTTTCATTACGTTCTGCATCTCGGTAGTAAAGAGCTACCTTATTTTTACGGTAGGATTCTGCATGTCGGTCAATCGCTTCATACGCAAGGTTTACTCGACCTGTTTCAGACCATGAAAATTCCTTTTCCACTTCTCGCCAGTCGAATTGCTTGTACATTTGATCATAGTTTCCTAGATTAAATTCCCCATTGACTACTGATAGCGCTTCCACTTTCATCAAACCGTATCCCCCTTTGTTCATGCTTACTGTCATTATATAACAGAAAATTCTTTTTCTCAATTTTTAAAATATTTGTTTAGGAAAATATTTATGTCACAAAATCTTTTTAAATTTAACAGAAAATTTAGTGAAAGCGCTTAAATCAGGTGTTTTTCATGTATAATATTGATTACAAAAGGTATTTTCATTGGGTGGTGTATAGATGGAACATAGTAAAATATATAATGCAAAAAAATTAAAAACTCCCCATGGTGATTTAATTATTGAAGGTCCTATTTCTCCTGAAACCTTATCAGGTTATGAATTTCATCATGACTTAGTTGCTTTTCGCCCCCCAGCGCAACAGCATCAAGCACTAATTGAAATCGCTGCTCTGCCAGAAGGAAGGATTATTATAGCAAGGGACCGTCATACAATCGTTGGTTATGTTACCTACTTATATCCAGACCCCCTCGAGCGCTGGTCTGAGGGGAAAATGGAAGACCTAATTGAATTAGGTGCCATTGAAGTTATTCCTAAATACAGAGGTTGTAGTGTAGGGAAAAATTTACTTATTGTCTCTATGATGGATGATGCAATGGAAGATTTCATTACTATAACAACTGAATATTACTGGCACTGGGATTTGAAAGGTACTGGCTTGAACGTGTGGGAGTACCGCAAAATCATGGAAAAAATGATGAATGCCGGCGGTTTAGAATATTTTGCAACTGATGACCCTGAAATTAGCTCTCATCCGGCCAATTGCCTTATGGCTAAGATTGGAAAACGCGTTCCCAATGAATCGATTGAAAAGTTTGATCGATTAAGATTTATGAATCGTTTCATGTACTAACTCTTTGTTGTTCTCAAGAGAGTGATGTATTTATAGAAGGGGAGAAATAGTATGATAGTCGAAGAGATTATGAAATCTGACGTCTCAACTTTGACCTCTGACAACACGATAGCAGACGCCATTCAAATAATGAAAACAAAACGGATCAGACATCTTCCTGTAATAGATAATAGCAATCAGCTCATCGGTTTAGTGACAGATCGTGATATTAAGGAGGCAACTCCATCCATTTTTTATGCATCAGAACACAGTGATGTGCTTCAAAAACCAGTGAAAGAAATTATGAGAACCAATCTTATTACTGGACATCCTTTAGACTTTGTAGAAGAACTTTCAGCTGTTTTTTATGAACACCATATAAGCTGTGTCCCAATCATAAAAGATCAAAAGCTGGTTGGAATCGTAACGGAAACAGATTTGTTACATACCTTGGTTCAATTAACTGGCGCCCATCAGCCTGGTTCTCAAATAGAAGTAAAAGTACCTAATCGAGCTGGAATGCTTTGTGAAGTTACTGCAGTAATTAGTAAGAGGAAAGCCAATTTACTAAGCGTGCTTGTCTATCCAGACAAAAAGGATGAAAACTATAAAATTTTAGTATTGAGAGTTCAAACGATGAATCCGGTCACTCTCATTAACGAATTAAAAAAAGCAGGATATACGGTCCTTTGGCCAAATCTGCCAGGGATTACGACATGATCAATGATTCTGTTTTTATCTTTTCTGAAGAACAACTAAAGTACAAATTTAACTCCAATCATCCTTTTAATCAGCTTCGCCTAAAAATCACTCTAGATTTATTAAAACAATTGAATGCCCTATCTGATCATCAAATAATTCAACCTAGGAAAGCTAGCGATGAAGAATTACAGCTTATTCATGATCCTAGATATATTAATGCAGTAAAGCTAGCTGGTCTCGGTCAACTCTCTGCTGAAAAAGCAGAAAATTATGGCCTTGGAACAGATGATACTCCAATATTCCCAAATATGCATGATGCAAGTTCCTGGCTGGTTGGGGGAACATTAACTGCGGTTGACTATGTCATGACAGGGAAAGCCAAACATGCACTGAATCTTGGTGGTGGCCTACATCACGGTTTTAAAGGAAAGGCTTCTGGCTTTTGTGTCTATAATGATAGTTCCGTAGCTATAAAGTATCTTCAAGAAAAATACCATGCAAGAGTTCTTTATGTGGATACAGATGCTCACCATGGTGATGGGGTACAATGGTCCTTTTATGATGATCCAGAGGTTTGTACATTGTCCATACATGAAACAGGGAGATATTTATTTCCTGGTACAGGGAATGTGAATGAAAGAGGGCACGGAAAAGGATACGGTTTTTCCTTTAACATCCCTGTCGATGCCTTTACAGAGGACGAATCGTGGCTAGAAGCGTATACCACCTCCTTAACGGAAGTTGCTGCTTTTTTCAAACCAGATGTGATCGTAACCCAGAATGGTGTTGATTCACATTATTTGGACCCTTTGACCCATTTATCAGCAACCATGAAGATCTATCGTGAAATTCCTAAGCTTGCCCATCGTATTGCCCATCAGTATTGTGAAGGTAGATGGATTGCTGTTGGTGGTGGAGGCTATGATATATGGAGAGTCGTACCTAGAGCTTGGTCATTACTCTGGCTTGAAATGACCAATAACACAGAGCTTTCGAATGATCCACTACCATTAGAGTGGATTCAATCATGGCAGTCAAAAGCCTCTGTCCCTCTACCAAAACATTGGGACGACCCAAGCAATTTATATCCACCCATTCCTCGGAAAGCTGAAATTACTGAAAAGAATGCTCAGACAGTCGAAAAAGCTTTATACCCGATCCGTAACCATAAAAAGAGTATTGAAAAAGGCTGAAATTTATCAGCCTTTTTCTCATTAATCCGCTATTTCATTGGCATTGTATTTTGGATCAGAGATGACAATCTCAACCCTACGATTTTTTTGCCAATTCTCCTCACTATTGTTGGGAACAATCGGTCTCGTCTCACCGTATCCAACAGCAATAAACCTAGCTGAATCAAGATGAAAGTTTTCAATTAAATATCTGATGACTGAACCAGCTCTAGCTGCAGAAAGCTCCCAATTGGATGGATACCGCTCAGTGGTAATGGGTCGATTGTCTGTGTGCCCTTCCACCTTTACAAGATTCGGCATCTCCCCAAGCATCGTTCCCACTTTATCCAAAAAAGCATTGGATTCATTTAGAATCTCTGCTTCCCCTGACCGGAACAATGCTTGTTCTTGAAGAACTAACACTACACCTCGCTCTGTTCGATTGGCAACGATGACGTTGTTTAATCCATTATCGTCTAAATAGGATTGGACCTCTTGCAAAAGATTATCTAAACTTTGAGCAGCTTCACTATTCTCTTCCTGTTCCGACTCGCCCTGTCCTTCTAGTGGTACAATGGAAGGATAAAAATCTAAGAATTGCTTATCTCTCATCGAGTCAGCTAGTGCTTGGAACTTAATTAGATCGATTTGTGACATAGAAAATAAAAGTATAAAAAAGACGAGTACTAGGGTTACTAAATCAGAAAAGGTTACCATCCAACGTGGTGCCCCTTTAGGAGGCTGCCGATGTTTTTTAGTAAATTTCATCGTCTAAATCCTCGCGATTTAACTCTTTTTCCTTCGCTTCACGTTCTTCTTGAGACAGAAAGGCACTTAGCTTCTCTTGAAGAAGATTCGGATTTTGTCCTGATTGGACACCAATAACTCCTTCAACAATGATCTGTTTTAGAAAAGCTTCCTTTTCTGTCTTCAACTCTAGTTTTGCTGCTATAGGTATAAAGACAAGGTTCGCAAGCAAGGATCCATATAAAGTGGTTAATAAAGCGATTGCCATATTAGGTCCTAGTGTTGATGGGTCATTTAAATTTTTGAGCATGAGAACAAGCCCTATTAATGTCCCAATCATCCCCCAAGCTGGTGCATAATCACCAGCCTTCTCAAGAATCGCCCTTCCTTTTCTATGACGTTCTTCCATCGCTGCAATTTCAGCTAATAGAATATCTTGAATCACATCAGGATCCGTTCCATCAATAGCTAATAACATCCCTTTTCGTAGAAACCGATCTTCTACTTGATCGATCTCCATTTCAAGTGAAAGAAGACCTTCTCTTCTCGCTTTGCCCGATAAATGAACAAAGGTATCTATCAAATCTTGAAGCTTCCTTTCATCAGAAGAAAAAGACTGTCTCATAACTTTGATCATCTGCTTTATATCCTTTAAAGAAAAGCTGACAAGTAAGCCTGAAAGTAGTCCTCCTATAACAATAAGCAATGATGCAGGGTCAACAAATGATAATAGTCCGCTCATTCCCCCGTTGTAAACAATTCCAAATAACAGCATAATTACACCTATCGTCAATCCGATAGGTGTTAGAACATCAAGCTTTTTCATAGTTTCTCTCCCAACTATCATAAACAAATTTGTCATTTACCTTACATATCGACAAACTGTTTACTTTGTTGAGCTTCTATGCTCAATTCGGTGCGGAAGTACTACTGTATGTTCTGAGACTTTTTCCTTATTCATAAATTTCGTTAACAAACGCATCGCAACTGCACCGATATCATACAGTGGTTGAATAACCGTTGTTAGTTGTGGTCTTACCATAAGAGAAATTCTAGTATTGTCTGAGCTAATTACTTCGAAGTCATCAGGCACACTGTACCCTTTATCTTGTGCTCCATGAACAACACCAACTGCCATTTCATCAGATCCTACATAGATTGCTGTTGGTTTATCAGACAGTTCAAGTAACCTTTCGAATGCCTCGATACCTGAATCATACGTATAATCACCCTCAACAATAAGGTCTTCCTCAACTGAAATTCCAGCTGCCTCTAACGCCTTCTTGTACCCTACCAACTTCTTCTCTTTATTAATTGGTTCATGGAAAGGTCCAATAACCATCGCAATCCTTTTATGACCTTTTTCAATAAAGGTATTTACAGCATCAAAGGTTGCCTGTTCGTAGTCGATATTAACAGAAGGCACTTGTTCAGAATCTTCAAGCGAACCAGCAAGTACAATAGGAGCTGGAGATCTTTTAAATTCTGCCACATGTTCTTCGGAGATATTTCCACCCATGAAAACAATTCCATCTACCTGTTTACCTAGCATCGTGTTTAATAAGTGTAACTCCTTGTCCTTGTTTTGGTCTGAGTTACTTAAAATGATGTTGTATTTGTACATCGTCGCAATATCTTCGATTCCACGTGCAAGTTCTGCAAAAAACGGGCTCGAAATATCAGGAATAATAACTCCAACTGTTGTTGTTTTTTTACTTGCTAATCCTCTGGCCACAGCATTTGGACGATAACCTAATCTTTCAATCACTTCTAAAACTTTCTTTCTTGTAGCTGGCTTTACATTTGGATTTCCATTCACAACACGTGACACTGTAGCCATGGAAACATTTGCTTCACGTGCTACATCATAAATTGTTATGTTCACAATACCACTCCTTCTATATACGTCCTAACTTTAGGTTTATTTTACTGCAAGTTTGTCATTTTTAACCATTATATAAAAATCGAAACTTGTCTATTTATGTATCATTATCATACTTCACATAGTGAAATGTCGCAATGTAAAGGCTATCTATTTAACAAAAAAAAACAATTTTACGACGGAAAACGCAAAAAAACCGCCTATGATCAGCTCTCATAAGTCGGTTTTTTGTGTTATTTCTTATACACGCACTAAGTTAGAAGCTTGAATTTCTTTGTAGAAAGCATTAAATTGATCAATGTTCATTTGTTGAGCAGAATCAGACAAGGCAACTGCTGGATCTGGATGCACTTCTGCCATTACTCCATCAGCACCAACTGCAAGAGCCGCTTTTGCCATCGGAAGAAGTAAATCTCTACGGCCAGTTGAGTGTGTTACGTCAACAAGAACTGGTAGATGTGTTTCTTGCTTTAAGATTGGAACAGCTGAAATATCTAATGTATTTCTTGTTGCTCTTTCATACGTACGAATACCACGCTCACAAAGGATAATTTGGCCATTACCTTGAGACATAATGTATTCTGCTGCATTAATGAATTCCTCAATCGTTGCAGCAAGTCCACGCTTCAATAGAACTGGCTTATTTACAGCACCTGCTGCTTTTAACAGCTCAAAGTTCTGCATATTACGAGCACCGATTTGGATAACATCAATATAGTCAACAGCTTTCTCTATATCAGCTGGGCTTACGATTTCACTAATTACAGCAAGATCGTATTCATCAGCTACTCTTTTTAGAATTTTTAATCCTTCAATACCAAGTCCTTGGAAATCATAAGGTGAAGTTCTAGGCTTGTATGCTCCACCACGCATGAATTTTAATCCTTTTTCTTTAATTGAAGCAGCAACAGCAGCAACCTGCTCATACGACTCAACCGCACAAGGTCCGAAAATTAATTGTGGAATACCATGGCCAAGTTTTTCTCCCTTAACTTCAACAATTGTATCTTCAGGCTTCTTCTTACGAGACACAAGCAACGCTTTGCTATGATCATCCTTTTGAAGCTCTAACCCAGCCTTAAAGATTTCTTTAAAGATGTGTTCAACCGTTGAATTTTGGAAAGGTCCATCGTTGTTTTCCTTAATTATATCAAGCATGCTTCTTTCACGAACTGGATCGTAACGGAATACCCCTTGTGTTTCCTTTACACGGCCAATTTCTTGAACAAGTCTAGCTCTTTCATTAATTAACTTTAAAAGTTCAACATTTAACTCGTCAACACGGTCTCTAAGCTGATCTAACTCAACATTACTCATCATTTCTCGCCCCTTTGATTAGTAGATTTGAAAACAATGCTTTATTACATGCGAAATGAAAAGCCTAAAAAGGATTGTTCTTTATCCGCTTCATAAAGTGTGTTACATTTCTATATAAGTTAGAGTAATTATATATGAAATATTTTCAAATGTCACGCAATTTTCTTTAATAATTAAACGCTTTTAAGTATTAAAGTAGATTCTTTATTATATGAACCTAAGCTAGAAGGTGTGATTTCTTTGTCAAATAAATTGTTTGCTTTAGACATAGGTACTCGCTCATGTGTTGGCATTATTCTTGAAGAAACAAATAGTCAATACCATGTCGTCGATATGTTGTCGATAGAACACTCGGAGCGTGCTATGTTAGATGGCCAAATTCATGATGTTATGGCTGTAGCAAAGCTCATTACGCAAATAAAAGAGAAACTTGAAATCAAACATGGTCCTCTGCAAAAAGTTTGCGTCGCTGCTGCAGGAAGGGCTTTACGAACGGAACGCTCAAAGGTTTCACTGCCCATTAACGGTAAACCAATTATGCAAAAACAAGACATTCTTCATTTGGAGCTTTTAGCTGTTCAACACGCCCAAGCAGCGGTTGCAGAGAAATATAAAGAAGAGAAAAGTCATTATTATTATTGTGTCGGATATTCTGTCCTTTATTATCGTTTAGATGGAGAAGAAATCGGTAGCCTGATTGACCAACAAGGAGATGAGGCATCCGTTGAAATTATCTCAACTTTTTTACCGAAAGTTGTCGTTGAATCTTTACTAGCTGCCTTAACACGCTCAGGATTAGAGATGGAAGCATTAACACTCGAACCAATAGCAGCCATCAATGTTCTTATCCCCCCTTCCATGAGACGATTAAATGTAGCCTTGGTAGATATCGGTGCTGGTACGTCCGATATTGCTTTAACGGATATGGGAACAGTTATTGCCTATGGAATGGTTCCTATCGCCGGAGATGAAATTACAGAGGCAATCAGTGATCAATACTTACTTGATTTTCCTTTAGCTGAAATAGCCAAAAGACAAATAAACACTCAAGAGTCCATAACAGTCACTGATATTTTAGGATTTGAGACTGAGGTTTTGAAGGAGGACGTAATCGAACAAATTTCTTATGCCATTGACCGCCTTGCACGATCCATTTGTGATGAGGTACTACAGCTTAACAATGGAAAAGCTCCTAAAGCTGTTATGCTAGTCGGTGGTGGAAGTTTAACACCTGAACTTCCAAAGAAAATTGCTGAGAAACTTGAGCTTCCTTTAAATCGAGTCGCCATTAGAGGGATTGATGCCATTTCATCCTTAACGGTCTCTGAGACGATCACAAAAGGACCAGAGCTTGTCACTCCCATTGGTATTGCATTAGCAGCTAAACAATCACCGGTACAATATATGACGGTTTACGTAAATGAACAACCCGTTAGACTGTTCGAGGTAAAAGAATTAACCGTTGGAGATTGTTTATTAGCAGCAGGAATTAAAATGAATAAACTGTACGGTCGACCAGGACTAGCCATGATCATTACTTTAAATGAAAAAAACATTACCATTCCTGGTCAATATGGTCTTCCTCCAACATTAATGAAAAATGGAGAATGTTGTGCTCTAGATGATTCTATTGAAAACGGGGATATCCTGTATGTTGAAAAAGGACAAGATGGCGAACGTACCACTCTATCTATTGGCCAATTACTTGATGAAATCCCAACCAATGAAATAGAGATCAATGGAAAAACATACAAAATTGAACCGACATTTATATGCAATGGAGAAACCGTAAATAAAAATCATCTACTCAATGACCGGGATACAATCCAATTTCACTATCCAAAGACACTTGAAGACCTGTTACATTATCTAAATCTCACTAACCTTATAGAAGAACTTCGACCATTTCATCTAACCCTGAATGGTAAGCATACATTTTATCCCTCCTTTTCAGGAAAGCTCTACCGTAATGGGATGGAAACAAGACTTCAAAGTAGCTTTGAGAATCATGATAAAATCACTGTGCAAATGAGAGGAAATATTACTGTACAAGACCTCGCCGATGAAAATCAATATATACTTAATCAAACAATACCAGTTACATTTAACGATAAAGAAATACTCTTAAAAAAGAGTATCACCGTTGTGAACAGAGGGGATCAAAAATTACATGAGGCTAGTACCCTTTATGATGATGACTCCTTAAGCATCACCCATCAACGGTTACAGCCATTTATCTTTCAAGACATTTTTAAAGAGGTAGATATTGACCTTCCGAAAGAATCGAATGGATCATTCTTGCTTTTGAAGAATAACGAAGAAACAACATTCTATGAACATCTTGAACCGTTCGACTCTTTACAGATTATTTTTCCAACTCAAAAAGGAAGCCAGGTTATCAAATGATACCTAGCTTCCTTTTTTTATCATAATTGATTTTCTTGCGTTACGGTAGCTAATGCTTTGCTTGTAATCTTCCAGTGTGAAGCATGCCAAGCAACGTCCCCTTTTACAAAAAGGATTGCTTGAGGTGACTCATGTTTAATGTGGAAACGTTCGGCGATATAATTTGAAAGATCTCTTGATGTTTGAACAATTAAGTAATAGTTCTTAACACTTGAGTTACTAGTAAATTCTTCGTATTCCTCATAAGCTGCTTGACTGATTGGACAAGTATTCGAATGCTTTAGTAGATAAAAATTCTCATTTTCCACAAGAGCATCAAATTGTTCCTTCGTTTGAATTTGTTCCATTCTTACCCCTCCTAAGATATGTATAAGTTTATTTTACACAAATTGTAATAAAAAACGCAGTGTAGATATAATATCATTACACTGCGTTTTTGAACATTTATCTGCTTATTAATGATTTAATTGAGATTCTGTTTCATCAAAAGCTCTTTTTGTTTCCTCCAGCTTTCTTTGAAGCTCCTTATCATCACTTAACACGGGCGAAAAATCATCTTCATACACGACATCTGCTTCCGATTCAGTCTCAGGTTTGATTAACTTCACTTTACTCATCATGTCATTGGATTGTTTAGAAACAGCTTGTCCAATGGAAGAGGACTTTACTTTAGCAACTTCTGCTAATTCCGTGCTCTTTGTTTTTGCTACATCATAAAGCTGACTGGTCTTCCCTTTCAAACTTTCAGCTTGCGTGTTTAATTCCGTTCTCATTTCTTTTCCTGATTTTGGAGCGAGGAATAGTGCCGTTGCTGCTCCAACTAGCCCACCGATGATAGCACCCATTAAAAATTCCTTCGAACTTGATGTTTCGTTTACGTTTTGTCGATTTTCCTTTTCAGTATCGTGATTCACCATATGTTATTCCTCCTCTAATAATAACCTCTTTCTCTTCTTCCCTTCTCGGTAATCCCTTCTTCAACAACAGTCTTTTCCTTTTTCCTATGAGTCCATCGATCCTTCATTTCAAGAAGGACATTGCTCCATTGGAGGACTTGACTAACCTTGTCCTTATTCTGCTCAACAGCAAAGTTGACAGAGTTTGTGATCGTTTGAAGGGATGAATTAAACTTTTGAATCGTTACTCCAACATCTTTAACGGAATCAACGACACTTCCCAAGCTTTCTGATTTCTTTTGAATATCTTCCGCTAGGGCATTTGTTTTATGCAACAAATCCGTTGTTTCCCTTGTGACTCCGTCAAGCTGCCGTTCCAACCCATTTAATGTTTTTGATATACTATCTAAGGTTACTTGAAGTGACTGTAACGCTTTGGATAGAAAAATGACTAAAATAAGAAAAGCAATCGCCGCAATCCCTGCACTGACATAAAGTATCCACTCCAAAATATCCTACACCTCCATTGACGCTTACATTTCATTACTTACCCTACCAAGAATTCATTAAACGTCAATTGTAATAAATCAATACTAAAATTTTACCATAAATAAAACAAAATTGTTATAAATGCGCCAACTTTCGCCCTTTAGGTTACAATAATATATGTGTTAAAAGTTTTTTAAAAGGAAGGGAAAAAAATGAAAGATTCACGTATTGAGCTTCTAGCAAAAAACCTAATCAATTACTCAGTAAAGCTTCAGCCTGGTGAAAAGGTACTAATTGAAAATTTTGGTTTGCAGCGAGAGCTTGTAACAGCATTAGTGAAGGAAGCGTATGCTGCGGGAGGACATCCTTTCGTACTTCTTAAAGATCAGCAAGTGGATCGAGCTTTGCTCCTAGGTGCCCGGGAAGATCAATTTAACTTGATGGCAGATTTTGAAGCAAACGTTATGAGTCAAATGGATGCATACATAGGATTACGTTCCGGCGACAATATCAATGAACACGCAGATGTTCCTGATGACAAGATGAAAATTCACGGATCAACGATCGGAAAGAAAGTACACCGTGATATCCGTGTTCCTAAAACCAAATGGGTCGTTCTGCGTTATCCAAACTCATCCATGGCGCAACTAGCAAAAATGAGCACAGAGGGTTTTGAAGATTTTTATTTTAATGTTTGTAACTTAGATTATGGGAAAATGGATCATGCGATGAATGTGTTAGTCGAGTTAATGAACAAAACGGACAAAGTACGAATCACTGGACCAGGAACGGACTTATCCTTCTCAATCAAAGATATTCCGGCCATAAAATGCTCAGGACAAATGAATATTCCTGATGGAGAGGTATATACGGCTCCCGTACGTGATTCTGTCAACGGTGTCATTACTTATAATACTCCTTCTCCATATCAAGGCTTTACATTTGAAAATGTAAAACTAACTTTTAAAGACGGAAAGATTGTTGAGGCAACAGCAAATGATACAGAGCGGATTAATAGAATATTCGATACAGATGAAGGGGCACGTTTTGTTGGCGAATTTGCCATTGGTGTGAACCCTTATATCTTACATCCGATGCAAGATATCTTATTTGATGAGAAGATTGATGGAAGCTTTCATTTTACGCCTGGTCAATGTTATGATGATGCCTTTAATGGAAACCATTCAAACATTCACTGGGATATGGTCAATATTCAACGCAGCGACTATGGCGGAGGAGAAATGTACTTTGACGATGTGCTAGTTAGAAAGGATGGACGCTTCGTAATTAAAGAGCTAGAAGTATTAAATCCTGAGAATTTAAAATAACAAAAAGATGCAGCGACTAAAGCTGCATCTTTTTATTATAACTGACGTTCGTATGCTTCTTGGAATTTTTGAATATCTCCTGCTCCCATGAACAAGATGACACTGTTTTCATGTTGCTTTAGAGTCTCTGTATTTTCCTCGTTGATCATTTCAGCCGATTCGATTTTATTCCGTAAGTCCTCGATCGATAACTTACCATGGTTCTCTCGCGCAGAACCGAAGATATCACATAAATATACTTTATCTGCTAATTGAAGACTATCAGCAAATTCCTCTAGAAATGTTTGTGTTCTTGTAAATGTATGTGGCTGGAATACAGCAACAATTTCACGATCGGGATACTTTTGTCTAGCTGCATCAACTGTCGCTTTAATCTCCGTTGGATGATGGGCATAATCATCAATCAATACCTGAGAGCCGACGTGCTTTTCTGTAAACCTTCTCTTAACACCTGTAAAACTTAAGAGTTGTTCTTTAACCTTGTCAGCTGAAAGCTCTTCATAGTGACAAATGGCAATAACAGAAAGAGCATTTAATACATTGTGGTCACCAAAGGTTGGCACTTGGAATGTATCATAGAAAGTGTTTCTAACAAATACATCGAAGGTCGTTCCTTCAGTAGTTTTTACAACATTTCTAGCCTGGAAGTCATTTTCTTCCCCAAAGCCATAAAAAACAACAGGTACTTTTGCTTGAATTTTTTGAAGTTGCTCATCATCACCACAAGCAAAAATCCCTTTTTTCACCTGCCATGCCATCTCTTGAAATGCAGAAAATACATCATCAATATTAGCAAAATAGTCAGGGTGATCAAAATCAATATTCGTCATGATTGCATAGTCTGGAAAATACGAAAGGAAATGCCTTCTATATTCACATGCTTCAAACACAAAATACTCAGCATTTTCTTCTCCTTTACCCGTACCATCTCCGATTAAAAATGCAGTTGGTTTTGCACCTCTCATGACATGCGAAAGGAGCCCGGTTGTAGATGTCTTCCCGTGGGCACCAGTCACAGCAATACTAGTAAAATTTTGCATAAAATCACCTAAGAAACGGTGATATCGAATGACAGGCAATCCTAGTTTCATCGCTTCTTGAATTTCTTCATGATCATCTTTATAGGCATTTCCAGCAATAACTGTTAATCCTGGTACAATATTTTCTTTTTGGAAAGGTAGGATCTTTATTCCAAGATGCTCAAGGGCCGTCTGTGTAAAGAAACGTTTCTCAACATCTGAACCCTGAACTTCAAAATTCATATCATGAAGAATTTGTGCCAGTGCACTCATTCCAGATCCTTTTATACCCACAAAATGGTAAATTGTCATATAAAGAACCTCCAACCATCTTCTAACTGTATCACAGTATATGACATTTTCTCTTATTTGCTCATTTTTGCATGTCGCTCTCTTTGTTTGCAAATAGTGAACTCGATTTTATCATATTGTGACATTATATCATTATTTAATTATAAAAACTATGCAACGTTTGGCCATAATACCTTTTCTTTCTATGTCTATTTTACTCCATAGTGTATGAAAAAAAGACTAAAATAACCATACTTACATTTCTTGAATACTTTGAAGATCATCTTGATCAATTAATACATCACGAGGTTTACTACCCCGATTTTCAGAAATATACCCGTTTTTCTCCATCATATCAATTAATCTAGCTGCTCGATTATAACCAATCTTGAATCTTCTCTGTAGGCTCGAGGTCGAAGCAGCTCCTTGGTCAACGACAAACTCACAAGCTTCAAAAAATAGTTCATCTTCTTCTTCACTAACAGCAGCCCTTTTTAAGAGCTCCTCTTGATGAAACAAGAAGTTTGGACTTTGTTCTCGTCGAACATGAGCTACTACTTGATCGATCTCTTCATCCGATACAAAAGTACCTTGAAGACGTACAGGCTTTGAGGATCCATTTTCTAAAAATAGCATATCCCCACGACCAAGTAGACGTTCTGCTCCGGCGATATCAATAATCGTACGAGAATCGATTTGACTTGATACAGAGAAGGCAATTCTTGTAGGAACATTTGCTTTAATTAAACCGGTAATAACATCAACAGACGGTCGTTGCGTTGCAATAATTAAGTGAATCCCACATGCCCTGGCCTTTTGAGCAATACGACATATCGCTTCCTCGACATCTGCAGGGGCCATCATCATCAAGTCCGCTAATTCATCTATAATAATGACAATGAACGGTAGCTTATCAGCATGTTGATTATGCTGTTCACATTGTTCATTAAATCGATTGATCTCACGTACGCCTGTATGTGCAAATAATTCGTATCGTCTTTCCATTTCCTCAACAGCCCATTTAAGAGCCGCTGTTGCTGCTTTTACATCGGTAATTACAGGGCTTACGAGATGCGGTATTTGATTATAAGGCGCTAGCTCTACCATCTTCGGATCAATTAATAGAAGCTTCAATTCATCAGGTCTAGCTTTATAGAGAAGGCTGACTAAGATTGTATTTATGCACACACTTTTCCCTGATCCAGTGGCTCCTGCAATTAAACCATGAGGCATTTTACGTAAATCAGTTACAATCGGCTTCCCGGATATGTCTAGTCCGAGTACAGCTGTTAACGGTGACTTCGAATGTAAAAATTCTGTACTGTTAATAATTTCTGAGAGTAACACTGGTCTACTCACTTCATTCGGAACCTCAATCCCGATCGTGTGCTTCCCTGGAATCGGTGCTTCAATCCGAATATCTTTTGCGGCAAGACTTAATTTTATATCATCTGCTAGATTCGTAATTTTATTTACCTTTACACCTGGCTCCGGTTGCACTTCAAACCTTGTAACCGATGGACCTTGTGTAACATTTACCACACTTGCTCGAACATTAAAACTTTCTAACGTATCGTTTAGAAGCCTTTCCCGCTCTTCCAGCCATTCTCCACTTGTATCATAAATAACGGGAGGTGTCAGGAGATCGAGCTCTGGGAATACGTAGTACGGATTTTCCTCATCGATCACTTCCACTATCTCAATGACGCTAGAAGGCTGCTCAATGATTTCGGCTTCCTTTTCAGGTATCAATGGCTTCGGTGGTTCAAAAGAGGCTTCACTCTTTATTTGATTCCTTTTTTCCTCTAATTTACGACGATCTTCTTTCAACATTAATACGTTAAAAGGCAAATGCTTGCGTTTAGGCGCAGGTTCAACAGGAAGTTCTTCATTACCATCTAATTCCCCCTGTTCAGAATTCGGTTGGGTGCTTTCTTCGATTGTTTGCCCCTCGACCTGTTCAATTTCCTCTTCAGCTACGTACATTTCTTCTATTTGTTCAACCTTTTCAACTACGTTCAGTTCTTCTATTTGTTCAACCTCTTCAACTATGTTCAGTTCTTCTATCTGAGCATTCTGTTCAACTACGTTCAGTTGTTGTTCTATTTGTACATTCTGGTCAACTTCCAGTTTTTCCTCTTCCAGGTCAGAAAGCTCAGCAGTTACGGCAACTTCCAATTCCCCGGTTGACTCCAATAGAACATAGCTCTCTATCTCTTCCTCTACAACTGGTTCTACATGTTCTGGTTCTGCTTCTGGTTCTGCAGGAATCGATTCCTCCCTAACATCCATGCTAATCAATTCAATCAGATCCGTATTTATTACCGTTTCTTCTCCTTGATCATGAACCTCTTCAATATCCTGTTTCACTATTTTATTTACCTGAACAGGAGTTTCGGAAGAACGCTCTATGTATTCATTCTTCAAGAAGGAGTTTAACTCGTATTCTACCGGTTTCTCTTCCTGATGTCTGACTCTTTTCTGGAACCCATAGACTGGAGAGGGAATTTCTGTTGGTCGAAACGGTCTTTTGGATACATCTCTATTATTTGTTTCACTTTTATTAGGAGGACTTACGTTGCTTTTTGTAATAGAGCCTACTCTAGGTTTCGAACGAACGGTTTCACTTTTCATGACTGGTTCTGTTCGCTGACGGGAAGACGTTCTCTCTTCTCTACTTTTTCTAGATGGTTTCTGCATTTCTCTTTCATCTGGTATTAACGGGAACTTAAATTTCCCCTTCGGATACTGATAAACGATTCGAGCATCCATATCCTTTTGTTCTTTTCTTCTTTCTTTAAATGGCTCTACCTTTTGTTCATATATTTCTTCCACTTTATCATCACTTAATTTACTAAACAATTTCTTAAACCAATTCAAACCTTATCACTCTTTCTTCATTCTCATCATGTCTTCTTATTTTATCATTGAATACTATAATATCGACAAGAAATAAAAGATTGCTAGTAATAATATAATTTTGAATCTTTTGACCTAACGCTAGTAGGTCTGTGTTGGTTTTCATCCCAGTACAAACTAAAAACGCAAAAAGGACCGTAATTGGTCCTTTAGTTTGGTTTTTTGCTTCTGTTTTTTCCTAAGATAAAGATCGGTTCTAATTCCCCATTTTCGTATAAAAAGGATAGTGCCGTAATGGGCACTCGACCGCTAGCGAAGAAGCTCATGGTCATTTGTGCGAGAATATCATAACCAGTCTCATTCTTTATATCTGCAAGAATAAGTACATCCTGATGTGGTACCGCTACCGCCATATCACCTGTAATCTTCGAACTCATTTCCTTTAAAAATGAATCGTTTAGAACTCGGCTTGCATCATACCCGTCATTTGTATTGAGAAAATAAAAGATATTTCCTGCCACTTCATCACGTTTCATGGTCGTTTTAAGGCTTCTCACATTGAAAAGAGCTACTTCGCGGATATGGTCTCTCGTCCAATTTTCCTTTGCCATTAATGCTTCATCAATGATTCGGTACGCATTTCCTAAATCGAGAGCATAATAAACCCTAGTTTCTGCCGTATGATCATCATATACTAAAGGAATTTCTTCGCGCGATACAACAGGCGTAGAAGTAGAACGTATGACAGGGAAAATCCGAGTCTTTTCACCTTCTTGAATCGTTTTCTCATCCATTGCCTTAAGGCCTTCCTCAACATAGTATACGACTTCATCAATGGCCTTTTCTTTGTCTACTTCCCATTTTGCTATAATTCTAGGCAGCTCAACGGTAATACCTCTTCCACTATCCTTGCTTTCAATACGTAAATGATCATTTTTTCGATCATAAGTAATAGTACGGTTAGCACTACTAAGGCGTTTTTCGAGCTCCGCCTTCATTTTTTTACTATCCATTTTCATATATACTTGCCTCCTTATTGGAGCATTTCGTTTTTATTCTACATGAAATAGCCCCAATCTTTGGAGGATTGGGAGCTATTCCATTATGATAATCCTTCGATGAATTGTTCAATTTCCTCTTGTGTTTTCCGGTCTTTGCTGACAAAACGATCTAATTCGTTTCCATCTGCAAACGCGATAAAGCTTGGGATTCCAAACACATCTAGACTAATACATAAATCAATAAACTGATCACGATCCACATGTACAAAATTGTATTCGCTATATTTCTCTTCAATTTCTGGCAAGACTGGCTCAATCACTCGGCAGTCTGGGCACCAGTTTGCTGAAAACATAAATATATGTTTCCCGTTGTTTTTCATCGTTTCAAACTGTTCTACACTCTCAAGCATTTTCATATGATTACCTCCCATAACAGTTTATACAGTACGTTAATAGTTATTCAGACTACCCCATATTCTAAAGCATTGTAGCTTCTTTTGAAAGAAATTAGCTTCTAACAAAAAACGAAGGACTTCATCCTTCGTTTTCTTTTAACTTTATTGAATTGACGATGTTAATCATCATTTCTGCTTCGCTGCTAAGAGACCTTGTTTTTGTTTCTGTCGTAATTTTCATTCCACCGACACCAATTGTTAGCTCATTTAGGTTATCTTCAAGCTTTTTTACCAATAGATAGCCAAATTTCCCATCCATTTTGATCACTTTATCGGTATCGTATTTGTCTTGATCGACTGTTGATTGGTAAACAACTTCACTATCTTGACCTTCTATTGGATTGTAAAACAATATATATGTTTTTGAACCATTCTTTAAAATTATATTATTGGGAGATTCTTCTTCCACTTCAAAACCAAAAGGTAAATAATATTCCATTTCCTCAGTTTTATTATTTGGTTTTTTAGCCTCTTCCTTAAAAGCGTTCTCCACAACATCCACTGTTTCTGTTTCCTCTTCGTCAAAGGATGCAGAACATCCGCTAAGGTAAAATAGAGCAGCTATACAGAGGAGAGATGCTTGTAAATACTTTCTCATACTTTCTTCCTCCCTACATAGGAACTATTGTCTTCCTTACTATCATACCCGTCTCCCTATCCAATGACAAGCCTTACAATTGTTACAATTGTGTTTCCAAACCATTTATATTCCTGTATTCATATTGGCCAACGAGTAAAGTGCTAACATGAAGAAACATTTCCTGCCTCGGAATAAGTCCATTCGTAAAGATTCCAATTGCCCCTTCTTTGCTTCGAATATTTGTCTTTTTCATGAAATCATCCATTATCGGACCCAATTCTTCTCCTACTATAAGCCTATGTTCAATTTCTTTTGGTAATAAGATTCTAGCCCCGCCGCTTATTATAGGAGATTTTCCATATTGTACTAATGCACCCCAATTACATAACATCATCCCAAATTTCGTTTGCTGTACTCCACCTTCTAGACCTATCCCAAGTTCTGCATCACTGTTTTCAAGGGCTGCTTGCGCTCGATTAATGGCTCCTTGTATGGTCTCTTCATCGGAGAAGGGTTGTTCACTTACTCCAGATGGGACATCCATTCCCTTAACCTTTGCGTCATACTTTTTAAATGCTTCTTCAACAGCTTTTACTTTCGTTTGGTTTTTCGAACCTACTGCCACATACATATAACTGCACCTCAGCTTCAATGTAAAAGGAGGTTCCCAAAGGTTACCTCCCTACCGTTTTTAACTATTTTGTCTAATTGTATCTACTGTAGTCTGGTCACAAGCTTTTACCAGTTTTATTAAAAGCTCTTTTGCAGCAGCATAATCGTCAACATGAACAATCGAAGCAGCCGTATGAATGTATCTAGAGCAAATTCCTACAACAGCACTCGGGACTCCTTCATTTGACATATGCACTCGTCCTGCATCAGTCCCACCTGGAGAGACAAAGTATTGGTAGGATATATTATGCGTTTCTGCAGTATCTAGAACAAACTCTCTCATCCCTCGATGGGTTACCATAGATCGATCTAGAATTCTTAGCAACGCTCCTTTTCCTAATTGACCAAACTCATTTTTATCACCCGTCGCATCGTTTGCAGGACTTGCATCAAGAGCAAAGAAGATATCTGGCTTTATTAAAGTTGCTGCTGTTTGTGCACCTCTTAGTCCAACTTCTTCCTGAACAGTTGCACCAGAATATAATGTGTTTGGTAAACTTTCTCCTTGCACTTCTTCTAATAATTCAATAGCGAGGCCACAGCCATATCGGTTATCCCAAGCCTTAGCCATAATTTTCTTTTCGTTTGCCATCGGGGTAAACGGACAAATTGGCACAATTTGCTGTCCCGGCTTAATCCCTAGCTCCTTCGCATGTTCCCTGCTATCAGCCCCAATATCAATTAACATATTGCTAATTTCCATCGGCTTACTTCTCTTACCTTCATCCAAAAGATGAGGAGGAATGGAAGCAATCACTCCAATAATAGGACCGTCATTCGTCATGACCTGCACACGCTGTGCTAGTAGAACTTGGCTCCACCAACCACCTAAAGGCTGAAAACGAATCATCCCATTATCTGTAATCGCCGTTACCATAAATCCAACCTCGTCCATATGTCCCGCAACCATGACACGAGGACCATTGGCATTTCCATGCTTCACACCAAAAATACTTCCTAAATTATCTTGAATGATTTCATCAGAATACTGAGTTAATTGTTCACGCATAAACTTCCTAACCAAATGCTCATTTCCAGATGCACCTTGAAGTTCCGTAAGCGTCTTGAAAAGCTGTAATGTCTTCGAATTCATGTATAATGGCCTCCTAATATTCACATGACTCTTTATGTACCATCTTTATTCTACTTAACTTTCCCATCTGTTACCACTTTATTGATTGCTACTCTTAATTATGTACGTAAAATTTGATATGATGGAAGGAGGATTTATTTGGATAAATAAGGAGGGGCTTTATGAACTGGAAATCATTTTTAACTGGTGTTTCTGTTGGAATTATTTCAGGCTTTCTGGCAAGCGAATGGGTCTCCCAAAAGGGCAAAGTATCCCCAGAAAAAGCCCTATCACACGCAAAAGCAAAATTTAAAGAAAGAGGTCCCATTAGCGGCTCTTGGATTCAAATGACAACAGAGCGGTTTGAAAAGAACAACATCACCTATGATGTTTATAAAGGTGGAGTATCACGTACGGTAGATGACACGTTAGAGCAATACGAATTTGTTTCAGATGCAAAGACTGGATCCATTATAGAAGTGTACCCTCTTTAAGAAAAGCTGCCCTATAGGGCAGCTTTTCTTACGTCTTTCTCTTCACGGATTCAATCATTTCATAATGACTATTCCACTTTAGCGCCCGCTCTTGCTCAAAAAGAGTCTATTGCGCCAATAGACTCACTCAATTTACTGCAGAAAATTTTTCCCATAAAAAATTTCATCCATTTCAGATGTTAAGCTTTCAGTGATTTCTTTCTGTTCATATTCGCTTAACGTATCCATTGTGTATCCAAATAAGTAATTATTTAAATCAAAATTTTTCAATTTACACTTCGTGTGAAAAATGTTTTCTTGGTACACATTCACATCAATCATATCGTATTGATCCTTGATTTCGTCTGGAATAAAGTTTTGAATGGAAGTAATATCATGGTCTATAAATAATTTATGACCATCTTTATCCCTCGTAAATCCACGTACTCGATAATCAATTGTCATAATGTCTGTGTCAAATGAATGAATTAAATAATTTAACGCTTTAAGTGGTGAAATTTCCCCACAGGTAGAAACGTCAATATCCGCTCTGAAAGTACTTATTCCTTCATACGGATGATACTCTGGGTACGTATGAACAGTGATATGACTTTTATCTAACTGAAATACAACATTATCTGGTAATGGTCCTGGTGATTCATCATATGTTGACTCTGTGGGAACTTCTACTACTGGTCCTTCAGACACGAGAATCGTTACACTTGCTCCCTGTGGTACATAATCCTGTTGAGCAATATTTAAAACATGTGCACCAATAATATCGGATACATTTTTTAAAATCTTCGTTAACCGATCGGCATTATATTGTTCATCAATATAATCTAAATAAGCTTCCCGCTCTTGCCTCGTTTTTGTATAACAAATATCATACATATTAAAGCTAAGTGATTTTGTTAAGTTATTAAATCCATGTAACTCAATTCGCTGTTCTGGAGTGAGCATTCATTCTTCCCCCTTCACATAATCTACGTAAATATTATTAACTTACCCAACTCTTACGAAAAAAACAGTCCTACAATAGTAGGACTGCTTACTTTTTCTGAAATTGAACTTCGCAACGATAGATACGAAAGCCTTTGGAGGAAAACTTCTCTTCGTATTCTGTCATAATATTTCCTTCATAAGAACTATTATGAAGATCTAAACTTACATACTTTAAAAGCATTCCATATTCCGAAAAGCTTCGAAGAGAGAACTCAAATAACCCTTGATTATCTGTTTTAAAGTGAATCTCGCCGTTATCCACCAGAATATTTTCATAAATGGAAAGGAAAGTTTTGTACGTTAACCGTCTCTTCTCATGCCGTGTTTTTGGCCAAGGATCAGAGAAATTTAAATAAACTTGATCCACATCACCTTTAGCAAAATAGTTCTGAAGTTCGACCGCATTCACATTCATTAGTCGCAAATTCGGAAGGTCTTCTTCAATTAGACGGTCGAGAGCAATAACAATAACACTTTTATATACCTCAATACCAATATAATTAATATGTGGATTTGCTTTAGCCATTTCAGTAATGAAACGACCTTTACCCGTTCCGATTTCGATATGAATAGGCTGGTCATTCCCAAATACTTCGGTCCAATTACCTTTGTAGCTTTCTGGTTTTGCTACAACATATTGCGGATAGGATTCGAGTCTATCCTTTGCCCAAGGCTTATTTCTTAAACGCATGTTGACACCCCTAAAATAATCTATCGTTCAAACCATATCATGTGAACAATCTTGTTGCAACCAAAACTAATACTTCGTCCATATTATTAATTTACGTATAAATAAAAAAAGGAATTCACAACATAAATGTGAAATTCCTTTTTTACGTATATACAAGCAACCTTGAAAGGGTGTATCGGATGCCTTTAGAACAGAAAGATCAAATGAATTTATTAAAAGATATATTAACGAATCACAGTACCGATTGTTGCGGGTCTGTATCTGAATGTGAACAATTAGAACGTTTAGTAAAATCACTGATGGTTAACTCAGAACTCGATCATAATGTAAAGAATGTACTAGAACAAATTTACAGCTATTCTCAGCACGGTACAAATACGAATGAACTAGATCAACATATCGAGTCACACCAAGAACAACTTGGCCAGTGGGTATCAGAAATTGATCAATTCTCTTGAGCAACAAGAGTTGACAAATAATTCACCCAGTGATTCATCTCTTCGTATCGTTCCTTATTTTTATGCCATTGAATAGATGAGATGGTCTGTGCAATCGTATACCATTTCATTCGTAGCATCAATTCGTCCGTGAGCTCTATTTCATACATGGCTAACCATTCGCTCCATTTGTCTTGCGGGAGATACCAATATAGCATCATTCCTAAGTCTATGGCAGGGTCGGCTATCATCGCACCATCCCAATCAATCAGATACAACTGGTTGCTTTCTGTGAGCAACCAGTTATTGTGATTAACATCGCAATGACATACAACCTTTTCCTTATAATGTATACCATCGAGCTCCTGTTGCAAGAATAATAGAGCCTCTTGAATGGCCACGTGAGATTTTACATCCTCATCAAGCTCTTGCACTAAAATGGACAAAAGATGAACAGGCTCTAATGGAGTTTTCCCCATCCTTTTTAGCATTCCAAGCAAGGCTTCTGACTGATGTATTTTTTTTAAGAGCTTTGCCACTCTTTTCGTGTTCATATCATGCGGCTTTAGCTCTCTACCCTCTAACCATTGCTGAGCGGTAATTACATCCCCGTTTTCAAGCCTTTTCGTCCAAATTAGCTTCGGAACAATACCTTCTGCTGATAATACGGCAAGAAATGGTGAGGAATTTCGTTTAAGAAAGAGCCTCTGATCTTCATGCTGTGCAATAAACGCTTCTCCTGTCGCTCCTCCTGCAGGAACGATTTCCCACTCTTGTCCAAATAAGTGTTCCAAAATTGTTCACCTTCATTTTAACTGCGTCGTTAGTTTCTATAATAAGTAGCTTTACTTTATTAAGTATTCACCTTGGTCATGCACAAGTATCTTACAAGTAAAAAAGACGGCTATTGTAAAAAAAATCGACAATAGCCATCTTAATAGATTTTATCTCCTAGTGTTACCTTCGTCAAGTAGAGACATCGTACTTTATTACTTTACTAGTACATAAACACTAAGTGGAGGGAGACTCCATTCTTTTTCATTTATTTGATGAATACCATTTATTTCTACCATGTTTTGGTCCGCGATGACCGTCCAATCAACGGTAGGTAACGAAACATGACGTTCTGTTTTAAGAGGATTGAATAGAACGATGATTTCACTCCATATTCCAAATTTCCTAACATCACGAAGGGTGTATCCAATAACTGGCTTTTCCACTGGTAAGAAAGACATATGCTTATTAATCAGTTCGGTTGAATGAAAACGAAAGGCTTGATGTGATTTTCTTAATTTGATTAAACCCTTGATATAGTCTACATGCTCTTTGTTTTCATATACTCGGTCCCAATCTACTTGATTAATATCATTAGGTGATCGATAACTATTTCCATTTCCTTTTTTTGTCCGAAGAAATTCTTGCCCACAATGTAAGAAAGGCACTCCTTGAGATAAGAGAACAAATGCCGTTGCCAATCTCTGCTGCTTTTTCCTAATATCTTCAGGCTCCTCTTTTTCACATAGGAGGAGTTTATCCCAGAAGGTATGGTTATCATGAGATTCGATGTAGTTTACCGATTGAATGGGTTCTTGAAATAACCCCTTTTCCTTCAAACCTACACTACCTGCTAAAATTTTCTTTGCAGCCTCGAAGTATCTTTCATTTCCTAAAGCGTAGCCTTTATCATGAAGATTGAATGTATTACCCTTAACGGTATCCCTAAAGAAGTCATTGAATTGACCCACTCTTGGAAGTTTCTTCTGATTACGAATACTCGCCTTTATGTCAATGGCGATCGGAGTATTTAAATCCCAGCCTTCCCCAATCATAATGGTCGAAGGATCCAATAAATCAAGCGATTTTCTAATGTCATTCATCGTTTCTATATCTAAGATCCCCATCAAATCAAAGCGAAACCCATCTATACCGTATTCTTTTTTCCAAAATAGGACCGATTCGACGATAAATTTCCTCACCATTTTTCGTTCAGAAGCAATATCATTTCCTACTCCTGTTCCATTCGAGGGCATACCATTCTGATCATGTCGAAAATAATAGCCTGGTACAATTTTTTCAAAAGAAGAGTCTTCTCTAATGTATACATGGTTGTATACAACATCCAAAATGACTCGAAGTCCTTCTTTGTGAACAATGTCAATTAACTTCTTTAACTCATTGATTCTGGCATATGGATCCTGACAATTCGATGAATAACTTCCTTCAGGAGCATTGAAGTGTATGGGGTTATAACCCCAGTTATAATCTTCCTTATCCCCTAGCTCATCAACACCAGCAAAATCATGAAGCGGGAGCAGTTCGATGTGAGTGACTCCTAAATCTTTGATATAACTAAGACCAGTAAGCTGACCATGGCTAGTAAAGGTATCTTTTTCACTCGCACCTAAATATAAACCTTTATCGGTCACTCCACTATTGGGGTGGATGGTTAAATCTCTAATATGTGCCTCATAAATGATAGCGTCAGTAGGGGAATTAAATCCCGTTAGCGGTTTACTTACCACTGGTGTTCGATTTAAATCGATTATCACTCCTTGTTCCCCATTTGCTGTAACAGCCACAACATAAGGATCTACGGCTTCTCTCCATTGAAGATTTACACAAACGAGATAAGTATAGTGATATCCTTCCAGATCTCCTTCTACCGTAATGACCCATATCCCTCTTTCCATGCGAGTCATTTCATAATGATTTATTTCAGCATCATCAGTATTAGCGAGTTTCAACTGACATTGTGTGGCGGTTGGTGCCCAGAGTGTAAAGATGGTTCGTTCTGGTGAGTATTGGATTCCTAGAGGCCCGTCATAGTAGAATTTTTCATCAAACTGAGGAGTTCGAATAATTGCGCCTATCTGAAGATCCGTCTCCCCTCCATGCTCATCCATCACACAATAAGTCAATCCGATTTCTGGTTCCTTGATGGTATGACAAATATACTTAACCCTATCATGTAATCTTATTTTCTCACTAATAGTTAACTTCTCAGTATGTTCACCAACTTTGATTGAAAATTCCTGAGACTCGCCATTATGATAACTCATAGGTAACAAGATCGTAATTATGTTCACATCATCTAAATAGGCATAAAAAAGTCTTTCAATAATAATCATGCATTTTTCAGCTCCTTCTGCCTCCTATCCTTCTTTATTCCCCTTGTGATAATTGGCAACACCTGCTGACAAGCCTGAATTTGCAAAGGAGTTTCAGCAAAATAATCACCGTCGGCATGTGCGATCATTGGGGTAGAAGAATATATTTGAATTTCTCTTCCAGTTAACATCTTCACTTCTTTGAAGGCGACATGACCACCCCAAAAAACGCTTACAAACACAGAAAGCATTTTTAGCCTTGATAAACGATGTACGATAATAATATTTAACAATCCATCATCGGTTTTTGCCTTCGGAGCAATTTGCATTCCTCCACCATAAAACGGCTGATTGGCCACAGTTACAAACCAGGTAGCAGGAAAATCATAAAGGATGTCATCCACAATAAGTTGAACATCCGTCGGTTTAAAAATAAGAATTTCCTTGATAAGCAAGTACACGTATACTAGGCCTCCCAAGGAAAATTTATTTAGCCATTTTTTCATCTTGGATTGATTAGCGAGCTTGGAAATTAAGCCGTCGAGACCTGCTCCCATGTTATTTATAAAGTACAGATCCTCCTTACTCGAACATGATATTTTACCAACGTCGGTTAAGCTCGGTTCTTGCTTTCGCTCTATTAGCAATACAGATAATGCATGAAGAGGATCTCTTGGTATTTGAAATCCTCTTGCAAAATCATTTCCAGAACCAGCAGGAATAAATCCAACTTTCACATTTGGAAAAGAGATGACCCCATTTACTACCTCATTTAATGTTCCATCTCCTCCAACCACTGTGATTGATACCTCACCCTCTTGCTTAGCAAGAAGCATCGCTATTTCAGCACCATTTCCTTTATAGGCAGTCAAAAACGCTTCATAGGAAATTTGTTGTTTTTCTAATTCTTTTTCTACTTTAGCCCACACTTTTAAACTATAGCCATTTTTGGCATTTGGATTAATAATAAAGTATAATTTCCCCATTTTTCTCATCCCATACATGTCTAGAATTCTTTTTCTTCTTGTTCCCCTTTATTTAAAACATCCCATTCTAGTCGGCGCATACTACTTGTTTGACTAAACTGAAGAAGCATTTGGGCTGCTTTTAGCTGTGCATGCTTTAGTGGAGTTTTATTGCTTCTCATCGTTTGAAACCATTCTTCGTAATTTCGTTTTTCAATGAGCTGTAAACCATAGGGTGGAAAGGGAAAATCAATATAGCCATTTCTACTTAATACTACTTTATGAATCGGTAACTCTATTTCATACAACTCAAATATTTTCTTTACAATTTTTTCTGTACGATTAAGCCCAATAAGCGGACTTAACACCTTTTGTTCTTGATCCTGATGACGTTTTACCCAAAACCTTTCTTTCGTTCCTAGAAATACAGCATGGTCTTCTTCCTCTAAGAAATGGATACACCACACATCTGTTGGAGTGATTAAAATTGTTTCTACTTCTACCGGAGCTTTTTTTAACAGGAAGATTGGCTCATACATCACAAGGGTGGTATCGGGAAAGCGTTGCAAAAAGTACTTAAGTCTGTGATCGTACAAATACTTTTTACTAATATGGGATTGTTCTAACAAGGTGGTAGTCGCCCATTTCATTTGAAAACGAAGTAATTGGTCGAGAAATTGACGTTTAAGCTCATCTTCCGTAGCTGGATTAAAGGTAAATGAAGGGGGAAATGATAGACCTGAAGACTCTTGAACACCCGATTGTATCTCCTTCTCCTCTACTTCTTCGTCTTTTCTTTCTCTTTTAAAAAATCCCTTCATCCGATCAACTAACGGCTGTTTGTCTTCTTCTAACCAATTCGTTGATACAGGCTGAATACTTTCAATAATAGAATCAGACTTCCAGAGGGAGTAAATCTTTTCCCATTGCTGTTTTTTCAATCTTACATATCTAGTTGGATATTCATAAATATTTTGTTCGTAACGTGAAACATAATCTTGCAGCTTAATTAATTGTCCCATGCGGGTTTTCCTTTCTATAAACAGATAATCTATAACTTAAAAGATTGAACAACCTCGTATTTTGGTTCTCTTTCCAAATGTGTCTGGTACAATACGATTTCATTTGCAACAAACGAGACAGCTTCACAAGTAAAAGGGTTTTCTTGTTGTAGCGATTCGTGCACCAATGGAGAATCTCCCTTCCACTTTCTCGCTACTGTTATATGTGGATGAAACGGTCTTTTTTCAAGGGAAAAGCCTGCTAATTCGCATGCATGAAATACCTTTTTCCGCACTTCATATAAACAAGTCTGTTCCACTAACCGCAACCAAAAAATCCTTGGAGATTCTTTTCTTCCAAAAGTATCTAGTCCTTCGATATTTAGAGGAAAAGCACGCTCTTTCTTTAGTGCCTCAGATATAAGTTGTACTGACTTTTCCAACATGCCCGTTTCTGCGTTTCCCAAGAAGGCTAGAGTAATATGGTAATCCTCTGGATGAACCCATTTTTGGAAAGGAAATCCCTTTCCAAGGGGGAGTAATTTAGTATGTATAAGGTTCTTCGTATCACTCGGTATTTTTACTGCATAAAAAAAATGAGTTTTTTTATCCATTTTTAACTTTCAACCTTTCAAGCTTTCTTTTATTTTAACAGAGATTGTAACTGAATCGTAAAATGAATATTACACGAGGCATATATGTTTGAATATAATATACCTATTTAGGTATAATAGGGTTATCTCTTTTATATGTTACATTTCCCATTATTGTAATAAAAATTTCGAATCCTAAGGAAAATAATTGAAGGTTAGGAGTACATTAAAATGAAAGTTGTTCAAAATATTGCTGAACTTATTGGGGAAACCCCTTTACTTAAATTAAATCGTTTGGCACCTCAAAATGGGGCTAGCGTCTATTTAAAACTCGAATTTTTTAACCCTAGTAAAAGTGTAAAGGACCGTGCGGCATTCAACATGATGATTACAGCTGAGCAGAAGGGATTATTAAAAAAGGGTGCAACGATTATTGAGCCGACAAGCGGGAACACAGGCATTGGACTAGCCATGAATGCTGCAGCTCGAGGTTATCGTTCAATATTAGTGATGCCTGATACGATGACTAAGGAACGTATCAATCTATTAAAGGCATACGGCGCTGAGGTTGTATTAACTCCAGGCGATGAAAAAATGCCTGGTTCGATCAAAAAGGCACAAGAGCTAGCGAATGAAATACCAAATAGTTATTTGCCTATGCAATTTGAAAACGAAGCAAATCCAGATGCACATAGACACTCTACCGCTCTTGAAATTGTGGAGGCTATGAAGGAAATAAGCAAGCCACTTTCGGCGTTTGTTGCCACAGCGGGAACAGGAGGCACGATCACTGGAACGGGTGAAGTGTTAAAAGAACATTATTCACATTTGCAAGTTCATGTAGTGGAACCTGCAGGCTCACCGGTCCTTTCTGGTGGCAAACCCGGGAAGCATAAACTAGTAGGAACGAGCCCAGGATTTATTCCTGATATCCTAAACCAGGATGTTTACGATCATATTCATAAAATTACGGATGAAGATGCCTACACAATCACAAGAAGATTAGCTAGTGAAGAAGGTATATTAGTTGGGCCATCCTCTGGTGCCGCCTGCTACGCTGCCATAGAAGTGGCTAAAACTCTTGGCCCTGATGATGTGGTTGTCTGCATCGCATGTGATACCGGTGAAAGATATCTTTCAAGTGATTTATTTTCTTAAGATACTAGAGAAGGCTGCCATAAAAGGCAGCCTATTTTAGTTATTCTATGGTTCCGCATTCCTTTACTATTTCGTCCATTATCAACTGCTGAAGCTTTTTCGTAACTTGACCTGGAGTTCCTCCGGAGATTTTTTTCTCCTCAACTTCTACAATTGGTGTTACCTCCACAGTTGTTCCAGATAAAAATACTTCATCCGCATGTAAAACGTCTTCAATTGTGAACTCTTTTTCTTCAAAAGGAATTTGATTTTGCTCACATACTTGCTTCACTTTTTGTCTTGTTATTCCGTTTAAAATCAAGTTGTTCGCTGGATGAGTGATGACCGTTCCATTTTTTACAATGGCTACATTAGAGGAACTGCCTTCTGTTATAATATCACCTCGATGTTGTATGGCCTCAAAGCAACCAGCTTCTACTGCTTTTTGTTTGGCAAGGAGATTCCCTAGTAAATTCAGACTCTTTATATCACAGCGCAGCCAACGAATGTCATCAATAAAGATAGCCTTTACACCCTCTTGCATACTGCTAACTGGACGATCCACTTTTCTCGTATATGCAACAAAGGCAGGAGCTACATTGTGAGGGAAGGCATGATTACGCGGAGATTCTCCCCGTGTAAATTGCATATAAATAATGCCATTAGAAAGATTATTTTTGTCAATAAGACCTTTTAACATTTCCTCTAGTTCAGTCGGTTGATAAGGTATTTGAATGCTTATCTTTTCCGCACTTTCCTGTAATCGAATCAAATGTTCCTTAGCTGTGAACATTTTTCCATTATACACCCGTATCACTTCATAGACACCATCGCCAAACTGATAGCCACGATCCTCAATATCGACCGTTGCATGTCCACGATCTACTATTTCTCCACCAATAATAACGTATTCCATCCCTACACTCCCTTTGTTCTCAAATTATTTAGCCAATTCATATATCGCCTGAGCATAGATTGCTGTTGCTTTTAGCAAATCCTCTACAACCATATACTCATCCTTTTGGTGAGCGACATCCGGTCGACCTGGAAATAGTGGCCCAAAGGCAACTCCTGATTGCAGTGAACGTGCATAAGTGCCCCCACCAATCGCCAGCAACTCTGCCTTCTCACCTGTTTGTTCTTCATAAACCTTTTTCAGGGTTTGAATTAGAAAATCCTTTTCATCTACATGATGAGGTTTGGAGTCTGATACATTTTGAACCTCAAAACCTTGTTCATGTAGTACAGGAGCTAACTTTCCTTGTATTTGATCAAGTTCAGCTGTGACTGGGTAACGAAGATTGATTCCTAACATCCCACCATCTTCTTTTGTAAAGGAAAGTTTCCCAACGTTCATCGTAAGGTCCCCAGAAATATCATCTGTATAAGCAATTCCCAATTGTTTCCCTCGACTATCTTGATAGAAATTGGTTTGAATAAAGGAAAAATACTGTTTTTCTAGACCACTTAGTGGTAATTTATTTAGGAATACGGCGAGAAGAATGCCGGCATTTTTACCAAGATCAGGTTCCATCCCATGCACAGATACTCCTTCTAGTTCTAAAATAAGTTCTCCATTATCAACTAAGTATTTTCCATTCAGCTGTTGCTCATTAAGGAAGGTTTGAAATTCTTGAATAATATGTGTTTCTTCTTGATTGGTATGTAAGTCCACCTTGGCGAAGTCTGGAACCATATTATAGCGTCTGCCTGCTTGAAAAGATAATACAGTGGTTCCGCTGTTATCCTCCCTTTCGTAAATCCTTTGCACAATATCAAAATCCGAGATTCCTTTTTCAGCAAATATGATCGGGAAATCAGCATCTGGCGCAAAACCCATTGTCGGCATTTCTTCATGTTTAAAATAATGCTCCACACAGCGCCAGTTGCTTTCTTCATCCGTTCCGATGATCATTCTCACTCTCTTCGAAAGAGGCAATTGAAGTTCTTTGACAATTTTCATCGCGTAATAAGCGGCCATCGTTGGTCCCTTATCATCAATGGCCCCACGAGCATATATGTTCCCCTCACGAATTTCCGCAGCATACGGGTCACTCGACCATCCATCTCCTTCTGGAACCACATCAACGTGACAAAGAATACCTACACTTTCCTTTCCTTCTCCGAATTCTACATGCCCGGCAAGATTTCCTACATTCTTGATTGAAAATCCATCTGACTTCCCAAGTTCAAGCATGTGGACAAGTGCATCCTTAACCCCTTGTCCGAACGGTGCATCATCAGTGGCATTATCTTCATCTAGAACACTTTTTATTTGTAAAAGCTTTTGTGTATCTACAATTAATGATTCCTTTCTTTTTTCGACTTCTGAAAACCAATTGATGTTTGTCACGAAAATCCTCCTAATAAATCCAATCTACTTGACTTAAATAATATATCCCCGTGCTGGAAAAGACAACCACAAGGACAGCACCACTGCTAGAAAAAATTTTATAATAAAAAATGCTGTCCTTATTTGTGGACAGCATTTTTTATTATGGGCCAAGTAGCTCCTGTAGTTCGGCATTTCCGTAATCTACTGCGTAATCATATGCGGTATATCCAGAGGCATCCATGTAGTTGCTATCTGCTCCGTATTCTAACAACAGCTTTACCATTTCCACGTCTTCAGCAAAAACTGCACTGATGAGTGGAGTGGCATCATATATATCGACCGTATTGGCATCTGCTCCATTTTCAAGTAATATGGCTGCAGCATCATAATAACCGGAGTATACCGCCCAATGTAGAGCCGTTGAGCCTTCACTATCGGCTTCATTTATATCCGCACCTTCATCTAGAAGAGTAGAAATGGCCTCTGTATCGTTTTCACTTGCTGCCTCCATTAGGGGTGTCATACCCTCGATTTCAAAGGCTTCAGAGAAGTTGAATTTCTCTAATGCCTTAAAGGTCATATACACTCCACCAGCAAATACAAGTGATAACAATAGGGCTATGATTACTCCAATGACGATTCCTCTTTTTGGTTCTTTTAATGTCTCCACTTCTGTATCAGAAAAGAATTTATCAACTTCATATAATCTTTTTGGCAGATGAGGATGGGTAGAGAGCTTTTCATTTAACCAAACAAAGAAGCCTGCTTCCGATTCAATTTGTCGCATATATGACTCTTTATTAACCTTTTTATAAAGCTCCTTTCCAATTGCTAGAATGGTCAGAGCATTTTTCGATGCTGGAAGTGAGCCAGAGTAATAGGTTGCATAACGATCGCACGTATATTCACATGCCCGTAAGTATGCATCTCCTAAAAAAGGGATCCACATGGCTGGCAGTAGAAGAAAATTCACTGTTACATGCTTCCTTTTTAAATGAGCAAACTCATGAGCGAGAACAAATAGTACTTCATCCTCTGCATCTCTTTCAATCAGTTCAAAAATCTCTGAATAAAGGACCACCATATTTCTTCCAAAAAATCTGGTCGCAAATGCATTCAATATTCCTTGAGACTCAATAACATACATTTGTGGCATCTTTTCTAAACTCATTTGTGCCGCCATTTCCTGTGCCTTTTGATAAAGCGAAGGAAATTGTTCCTCACTTATACGAACGCCATTTCTTCTAATACCTCCGACCATCAACCCATGGAAAAATACGGATAAGAGGACCATGATGATAATAATTCCAATTCCTAAAATAGAAAAAACTAAAAAAAGATAGGTTAAAATACTAAAAGTTAATACAAGTGCAAAATAGATATTCTCTTTGCGATGGACTAGCTGTGAAGGTAAATAAGAATTCAATCTGTGTCATTCCTCTCAAATTATTATTGTCCTATTTTTTCAAAAATCAAATTTCTTATCATAACTGGTATTACTTAAGTAATAGAATATAACAGCAGCAAGAAAAAGGGGGAATTTTTTAAAGAAAATATTACCATTTCATTAAATTATTATGTAAAAGTAGAAATTATCTGTAAATAAGAGTACAATAATCTACAAGAAAAGACATTTTCATTAAGTCAGCTTATAATTCACTTGCAAAGGGGTTGTCTAGGGACAAGAAGCTTACATACATTTGGAGAGTCATCTTCAAGAAGTCGTCCGTTGTAGCTATTTGCCAAAGGTTTGAAAAAAGGATAGGGAGTGGTTTTTTGAAACCTTCGACTAACCGGATGTTAAACCGCATCAAATCCATCTACATGTTTATTAATAACCATGGAATTGTCACGACGCAAGAGCTTGTGGAGGAATTTGGTATCACTCCTCGAACGATCCAGAGAGATCTAAATGTTTTAGCTTATAATGACCTAGTCGAAAGTCCAAGTCGTGGAAAATGGACAACAACCGAAAAAAAGGTAAAAATATCATCTTAAATGACGGTTCGCCCTTCTCTTTTTGAAAGGGCGAACTCTTTATTTCACTTCATATTGGATTAACTCTTCTAATTCCTCATCTGTTAACTCTCGATATTCCCCTAATTCAAGCGTCTCATCTAGCTTTAATGGCCCCATTGATAATCTTTTTAAATAGATGACTCTTTTTCCTACGGCTTCAAACATTCGTTTTACTTGATGGAATTTCCCTTCCGTGATCGTTAGCTCGATGTCAGATGTTAATCCGGATTTCAAAATGGTTAAATGTGCTGGCTTCGTCAAATACCCGTCATCGAGTGTGACTCCCTTTTGAAAAGCTTCCCCATCGTCGCTAGTGACGATTCCTTCAATAACAGCAAAGTATGTTTTCGGGACGTGCTTTTTGGGAGATAACAAACGATGAGAGAGCTGACCATCGTTTGTTATTAGTAAGAGTCCTTCCGTATCTTTATCAAGGCGACCTACTGGAAACGGTTCAAACACTTGATCCTCATATTCAAGCAAATCAATCACCGTCTCATCGTGATTATCTTCCGTTGCTGATATGACACCAGGAGGTTTGTTCATCATTAGGTAAACAAACTCCTTGTATTCGACCACTTCCCCATTTAATGTAACAACATCCTTGTCTGGGTCAATATGTTGCTTCGAATCTTTTATCACTTTTTCGTTCACGACCACTGCGCCGTCTTTTAATAATTTTTTTACATCTTTTCTACTTCCATAGCCTAGATTGGCTAGCATTTTATCAATACGCAATTGTTTCCCTCCTAATGGAGACTTACCCTCTTAGTTTTACCTTCTTCATGATTCTTTCCACACGTTCACCAAATAAAAAGTAGATGAGTCGAGTTTTAAAGCTTAAATATACATAAATTCCTGCGCCAGCTGCTGCTGAGACTAGGATGATAATAATAGACTCCATCTCAGATTTTGGAGATAAAACCAGTGTTGCTAAATAGTAGACAAGTGCTGCTACGAGTATCATAAAAACATTAAAAATAACAATTAGCAATCCTCTCCGCAAAACGAGGCGGAAGCGATATCCGGAGAATATTTTGATAACGACCAAATTAATACCAATGGCAACTCCGTAACCAAGTGCGGTTGCATAAATCGCTCCGTCTGTCTCAAACATCTTGATGAATGGAATGTTTAGGGAGAGCTTCACTAATATTCCTACTAATAGACTTAGAATGGTGAACTTTTGTTCGTCAATTCCTTGTAATATCGCTGCTGTCACGGAGTAAAGAGCAAACAGAACCGCTACTGGTGCATACAATTGCAGGATGTCAGTCCCAGATGCATTAGGTCCGTAAAAAACCGTATACGCAGGCTCAGCGAGTAGTGACAATCCAAGTGCAGCAGGCAATGTGATGAACATCAGCACCTGGAAGGTTTGGTTGAGTTGCTTGTTTACTCCCTTTTGGTCTTTTGAAATAAAGGCTTGAGTAATACTCGGAACTAACGTTAACGAAAAAGCCGTTGCCAACGATACTGGAATGATCACTAACTTATGTGTATAAAAACTTAATTTAGCAAGCTCTCTTTCTGAAATACTTCCAAGACCAATCGAAGTCATTGCCCGGTTAAAGGTCATCGTATCAATCCATTGAAATAATGGATTGGCAATTCCAACAAGAATAAATGGAATCGAATAAATCAGTATTTCCTTGTACATATCTTTTAAAGATACTTGAACGCTCCCCTTATCTTGTAGCAGCAATTCATCAAGATGTGGCTTTCTCTTATACCAATACCAAAAGAGAACAAATAAGCTACCCAAGCCTCCAACAAAGGCTGAGAACGTTGCAATACTAATAGCAGTAACAATTTCACCTTCCATTACATTCAAGACGATAAAAGCCCCAGCTAATAGAAATGCGATACGAACAACCTGTTCAACCACCTGTGACACCGCAGATGGCCCCATTGATTGATGGCCTTGGAAAAACCCGCGAATTAAACTCATAAACGGAATAATGATTAGAGCAAAACTCACTGCTCGAATGACTGTTACAATATCTCTTGGATTGGTTTGTTTGTCATGATCAGCAATGATTATGTCTGCTACAATTGGTGCTGTCAAATATAGGATTAGGAAGGCAGCCATACCAGTTCCAAGCATGACGACTAATCCTGACTTAAAGAGCCTCCTACCCACCGCATATTCTTCCATGGCATTATATTTAGAAATAAACTTAGCAACAGCTAGAGGTACTCCAGCCGTTGCAAGACTGATAAATATAGTATAAGGAACATAGGAATATTGATACAGGACAGTTCCTGTCTCTCCTACAATCCTTGCAAACGGAATAACATAAAAAAGACCTAATAATTTTGAAATAAATGTTCCTAAAGTTAAAATAAATGTTCCACGTAATAACTTAGATTGCATGTGATCCCTTCCTATGTAGAAATGCCGAAAATTATTTCAAACGCCAAATTCATATTTTATCATAAAGTTTGAAAAAAACTTTGTTTTTTATGTGAACCTAATCTGAGTGTACACAACTCCGTGCTCTGATGCTACTTTTTGTGGAAAAGTTTTCTTTCTTAACAAGCTGACTTATAATGGTGATGGAAAGTTGGTGAAAGATATGAACTATGACGTAATCGTCATTGGTGGAGGGCCTTCTGGGCTGATGGCTTCCATAGCGGCAGGTGAAAAGGGAGCTAAAGTACTTTTAATTGATAAAGGCGACAAACTAGGTCGAAAGCTTGCCATATCTGGTGGTGGGCGCTGTAATGTAACGAATCGACTTCCAGTGGATGAAATCATTAAGCATATCCCAGGGAACGGTCGCTTTTTATATAGTGCTTTTTCCATATTTAATAACGAGGATATTATTTCTTTTTTTGAAAAGCTGGGAATTGAATTGAAGGAGGAAGACCACGGACGGATGTTTCCTGTTTCGGATAAAGCACAATCTGTTGTTGATGCTTTAATCAGAAGGATGAAAGAGCTTAAGGTGGATATACTCACAAACTCCCCAGTCGAAACGGTGGAATATAAAGATGGGAAAGCTGTTGCCGTACGATTAAAAAACAAAGAGAGATACTCTACGTCTGCGATTATTTTGGCAGTTGGAGGGAAATCGGTTCCTCATACAGGTTCTACAGGAGATGGCTATGTTTGGGCGGAAAAGGCAGGTCATACCATCACAGAACTATTTCCAACTGAAGTTCCTATTACTTCAAATGAATCTTTCATTCAGTCAAAGGAGCTTCAAGGATTATCATTGCGCGGAGTCGGGCTTAGTGTGTTGAACCCAAAGGGTAAGCCTCTCATCACCCATGAGATGGACATGATTTTCACTCACTTTGGGATTAGTGGCCCGGCAGTACTTCGTTGCAGCCAATACGTGGTGAAGGCGATGAAAAAGTGGAACCTTAAAGAAGTCGTAATGAGTATTGATGCTCTTCCCGGTAAAAAAGAGGAGCCGCTATTCCAAGAAATCATTGCGATGGTGAAGGCTGATCCAAAGAAAAGTGTAAAAAATATACTTAAGGGCTATTTACCCGAACGCTATTTATTGTTTTTATTACAAGTTGCTGACATCGATGCAAACGAACAGGGTGGAGTCATTTCCCATGATAAGCTACGAAACTTTGTGAAAGCTTGCAAACAGTTTCAATTTAAGGTAAATGGAACTCTTTCCCTAGAAAAAGCCTTTGTGACAGGTGGCGGAGTGTCTGTGAAAGAGGTTGAACCGCAAACTATGGCATCCAAGTTGGTTAATGGATTGTATTTTTGTGGAGAGATATTGGATATCCACGGATATACTGGCGGGTATAATATTACTTCTGCCCTTGTGACGGGAAGATTAGCTGGAGTCAATAGTGCGGAATATGCTTTGAGTCAAGCCTGAGGATTTTTTCTTCCTCAGGCTTTATATATGATCATCGCTGTAAAACAGTAAATTTGCTCATCCACGTCCTCTGGTAAGGCAGCAATATTATATTTAATATCAACTAGTTTTTGTTCATCCACCTTTTCGAGAAAACGATTCATTTTCTTTTCAAGGTCTTTTTCATGCTCCTCATCAAACAGTTTTACTTGAATCATGGATCCTCACTCCTTTTATTAAGGAGTATTAACAAAATTCAGACATTTTAAAAGCATTAAAAAAGCCTAGTTTCCTAGGCCCCATTACATTATTCTACTTTTCCAGTCCATTTCATCATGCCGCCGACCATATTTACTACATTATAGCCGTGATCATGCAAGAAATAGCACACATTTTCACTTCTTCCGCCTGAACGGCAAATAAATATGTATTCTGTATCTTGATCTAATTCGTCTAAACGCATTGGGATCTCGCCCATTTTAATATGCTTTGCACCTGGAATCATTCCAGCCGCTACTTCTTCATCCTCACGCACGTCGATCAGTTCTAGCTTTTCCCCTTTTTCTAGCTTTTCTTGTAACTCTGCAGTTGTAATTTCTTTTACCATCCAACATTACCCCTTTTAATTTTTCTTCTATCGTACACGACTTACTCGGTACATTTCAATCTTTCTCTTTAGAAAAAGAGCCCCCAAGTGATTGGGAGCTCCTATCATACACTTAATTTGCAACAATATTAACTAATTTTCCTGGAACAGCAATCACTTTGCGAACAGTTTTCCCATCAATTTGCTCTTTAACGACTATATCATCCATAGCAATTTGCTCAAGTGCTTCTTTATTTGCATCAGACGGAACCATCAGCTTCGCCTTCACCTTGCCGTTAATTTGAACAACAATTTCTACTTCATCATCAACCAGCTTCGCTTCATCAAATGCTGGCCACGCTTCGTAAGAGATGCTTTCGCTATGACCTAATTTTGACCAAAGCTCTTCAGCGATATGTGGACAAATTGGTGCAAGCAATTTCACAAAGCCCTCCACATAGTCTCTTGGAAGCACAGGTGATTTATAAGCATCGTTAATAAATACCATTAACTGAGAAATCGCCGTATTAAAGCGTAATCCTTCAAAGTCCTCTGTCACTTTTTTCACCGTTTGGTGATAGACCTTTTCCAGACTCGAAGAATCAACCGGTTGAACCTTCTCTGCGATTTCACCATTCTCATCCACTAACAAGCGCCAAATACGGTCTAAGAAGCGGCGTGAACCGTCTAATCCTTGTGTTGACCATGCGATGGAAGCTTCAAGTGGCCCCATGAACATTTCGTATAAACGTAGAGTATCCGCACCATGAGTTCCAACGATTTCGTCAGGGTTTACGACATTCCCTTTGGATTTACTCATTTTTTCATTGTTTTCCCCAAGAATCATCCCTTGGTTAAACAATTTTTGGAAAGGTTCTTTCGTGCTTACTACACCGATATCATACAAAAACTTATGCCAGAATCGAGCATAAAGTAAGTGAAGAACCGCATGCTCTGCGCCACCGATATATATATCAACTGGAAGCCACTCTTTTAACTTTTCAGGATCTGCTAAAGCTTGATCATTCTTCGGATCAATATAACGTAAGTAATACCAGCAGCTACCTGCCCATTGTGGCATCGTATTGGTTTCACGTCGTCCCTTTTTCCCTGTTACAGGGTCAACTACGTTTACCCAGTCTTCAATATTCGCAAGTGGAGATTCCCCTGTTCCTGACGGACGAATTTCTGTCGTTTTCGGTAACATCAATGGAAGCTCTGAATCAGGGACAGCTGTCATTGTCCCGTCTTCCCAGTGAATGACTGGAATGGGCTCTCCCCAATAGCGTTGACGGCTAAATAACCAATCGCGTAAACGGTACGTAACCTTCTTCGTTCCGATTTCTTTTTCCTCTAACCAAGCAATCATACGAGAAATCGCTTCTTCTTTGTTCATTCCATTTAAGAAGTCCGAGTTTACATGCTCACCATCACCTGTGTAAGCTTCTTTTGAAACATCTCCACCTGCAACGACTTCCACAATTGGCAATTCGAATTTCTTAGCAAATTCGTAGTCACGCTCATCGTGACCTGGTACCGCCATGATCGCTCCTGTTCCATAGCTGACAAGTACATAATCAGCAATCCAGATTGGCATTTTCGCTCCATTAACCGGATTAATTGCATAAGCACCTGTAAATACACCTGTTTTGTCTTTAGCTAAATCGGTACGCTCCAAATCACTCTTACTTTTGATTTGTTCAATATATGCTTGAACCGCGTCACGCTGCTCAGCTGTCGTAATACTCTCAACTAGTGCATGCTCCGGTGCTATTACCGCATACGTTGCACCGAATAATGTATCAGGTCTTGTTGTAAAGACCGTGAACTGCCCGTCATTACCTTCAATATTAAAAGTAATCTCGGCACCTTCAGAACGACCAATCCAATTTCGTTGCATATCCTTTAAGCTATCTGGCCAGTCAAGTTCTTCTAAGTCCTCTAGTAAACGATCCGCATACGCAGTGATTTTTAATACCCACTGCTTCATTGGACGGCGTTCAACGGGATGACCACCACGTTCACTTTTTCCATCAATGACTTCTTCATTTGATAAAACCGTTCCTAGTGCTGGACACCAGTTTACGGCTACCTCATCAATATAAGCTAGGCCTTTTTCAAACAATTTTAAGAAAATCCATTGTGTCCATTTATAATATTCAGGGTCTGTCGTGTTCACTTCTCGATCCCAATCGTATGAGAAACCTAATGCCTTGATTTGGCGCTTAAATGTGGCAATATTTAATGCTGTAAATTCAGCAGGATCATTCCCAGTGTCTAATGCGTATTGCTCAGCCGGAAGACCGAACGCATCCCATCCCATTGGGTGTAACACATTATAACCTTGCGCACGCTTCATACGTGATAAAATATCTGTTGCTGTGTACCCTTCTGGATGCCCTACATGCAGTCCAGCTCCAGATGGATATGGAAACATATCTAACGCATAAAATTTGCGTTTACCTTTTTCTTCACTTGTTTGAAACGTCTTGTTAGCGTCCCAAAAGCTCTGCCACTTTTTTTCAATTTCTTGATGATTAAAGCTCACTTTTTATTCCTCCTAAAAATACTTGTTTAAACGCAAAAAATCCCGTCCCTATAAAAAGGGACGAGAGGATTATGTAGAATCTCCCGCGGTACCACCCACATTAGTGCACAAGTCACTCGCTTTATTATCCTTAACGCGGAATACGGCAAGCATTACTTTCTTTCACACTTGCGACTCAAAGGCGAGTTCATGGACACCTGGTTGACTTTCACCATCCGTCAACTCTCTACTTTCAGGTATTTCTCACTACTACTCCTTATCATGGTCACCACATATTTAAGTATGATGCTATTGTAGTGTATTTTCTAGCTCGATGCAAGTTGTGTTTTGTAGCATATGAAGATAAGGAGTAGAGTGTGTGCATTTTTTTATTGAACCGTATAGCCTGCGTCAATAACGACCGCTTGACCAGTAATCCCTTTTGCCGCTTCACTTGCTAGAAAAATCGCGTAACTCGCAATCTCGTCAACTGATAACAAGCGTTTTTGTGGGACGAGAGGGTAGAGAACATCCTCAAGAACTCTTTCAAGTTCCACCCCTCTAGTCTTGGCTAAATCTGCTAGCTGATTACGTACCAGTGGAGTATCTACGTAACCAGGGCAAAGAGCATTCACCGTAATTCCATGGGCTGCTGCTTCAAGGGCTGTTACTTTCGTTAACCCAATCACTCCATGCTTCGCACTATTATAAGCGGCTTTACCAGCGAACCCAACCAACCCGTTAATAGATGCCATATTAATGATTCTCCCGAAGCCTTGTTTTTTCATATGAGGCAACACATGCTTTGTTAACATAAATGGTGCCGTTAACATTACTTTTATCAACAGCTCAAATCTTTCTGTAGGAAAATCCTCAATATATGATACATGTTGAAGTCCTGCATTATTGATTAATACATCAATGGATCCTAAATGAGAAATCACATGGTCAATGGCAGCAATAATTTCATCTTCTTTTGTTACATCACATTTGATTCCTATTGCCTCATACCCTAGTCTTCGAAGCTCGTTTGCTGAGGCGATAACCACCTCTTCATTAACATCCGTTAAGACAATCTTTGCACCTTGCTCAGCAAACTTTCTACTAATCTCATACCCTATCCCCTGAGCCGCTCCCGTCACAAAAACAATTGATTGGTCCTTCATAAGAAACTCCTTTCTAGATTCCTACCCCTAAAGAGAACAAAATAATCGCCAGAATTACACCTAATGCAGGTACGATGACGGTTACTGCACCAACTGGATTGTAGGCATCCATATGACTTTCCCCACAAATGGCCCGTACAGTGGTGACCACATATCCGTTATGAGGGAGAGAGTCCAATGCTCCAGATGAAATAGCTACAACACGGTGGAGTGCTTCCGGGTTAACTCCCATATCCATGTAATGAGGCGCAAGTAATGGTAAGGCAATCGCTTGACCACCAGAAGCTGAACCGGTCATACCAGCAATGACACTTACGGCTATCGCACCGCCAATAAGAGGGCTTCCTGGAATGCTCGTCATAAAGTCAACAGCGACTCCAAATGCAGGAACGGCCTTTGCTACCCCACCAAATCCAACAACAGCAGCTGTATTTCCTATTGCAATTAATGCTCCAAGAGTCCCTTCTGAAACTGCACTCCAAAAGTTCTTAAAATACTTGCGGTTAAGGGCATACGTCGCGATCACACCGCCCAAAAGAGCAATGATTAGCGCCGATTGCTTTAAGGAATCATGGAAAATAAATGAAATCGCAAGAACCACAATTAACGGTAAAACACCCATTAACGGATTTGGAAGCTCTCTTTCTTCATTAACCGGATCACCATCACGTTCATCAAAGTGCTCCCCTTTTTCTACCGCTTTTGAAATCATGCGCTTTAGCCACCAATAACCAAAAATCATCATAAATATGGCAACAATTAAGCTAACTTCCCAACCCGCATAAGGAGAAGTATTCAAATAATCAATTGGAATCCAGTTTTGAATTTCTGGTGAGCCTGCAGAGGTCATCGTAAAGGTAACCGATCCAAAGGCTAATGCTGCAGGGATGAAACGTCGTGGCAAGTTCGCTTGTTTAAACAAACTAAGTGCCATCGGATAGACAGAAAAGGCCACAACGAACAAACTTACTCCTCCATACGTTAACACCGCACAGGCTGCAACAATGGCAAGAATGGCATACTTCATTCCAAGCTTCTCAACAATCAACCTGGAAACCGAATCAGCTGCCCCACTGTCCTCCATAACTTTTCCAAAGATAGCCCCTAACAGGAACATTAAATACCATGCCGTGACAAAGCTAGAAAAACCAGACATATAGTTTCCAACAAGGTTCGCTTCCCCTTCTGCTACAAGTTGTGGAAACAATGGCATTCCATTAAGAACAGCAACGAACAATGCTGATAATGGACCTGCGACAAGTAAATTCATTCCTCGCATCGTTAAGAAAATTAATAAGGCCAAACCACCAATTAAACCAATCATACTTAGCATCTTATTTCCCCCTTTGTTGTGGAACTAAATTGCAAACGGTTACACTTTTTTGTTACATCCTCCCTTCCCTTTTCTTTATGCAAGGAGCGTGCCAATCTGATAATCCTCATTGTGATGTGATTTTTATGACTATTTGTTGAACATTTATTCCGGATTTCCGGACTGAACCGTCTGTTAGATCTCACAAATGATAGAATAGATTTCAAAAAAAACATGTCCTTTACGTGAAAGGGGGTTAATAAAATCATAGATAGAAAGAAGTCCAGAAATCTGGAACACATTCCGGATTCCTGGACTATTCTAGCCCATATTTTTTTAGTTTTTCATACATGGTTGATTTACTAATGCCTAGTGCTTTAGCTGCCAAAAGCTTATCATGATTATACTTTACTAAGCTCTGCTGAAGAACTCTTCGCTCGGTTTCGTCCAATATTTCCTTCAGCTTCCTTTTTCCAAGTGGGTAAACAGAAGAGTCATGAATATAATCTGGTAAAGACTCCACTGTGATGATTTCTCCATTTGTTAAGTGAATGGCCGCCTCCATCACATTTTCTAGCTCACGGATATTTCCTGGCCAACTATACGTTTGAAGCAACTCAGAAACGTCTTCACTCACTCCATGTATTCTTTTCCCACTTTTTCTTGTAATCTTATTAATGAAATAATCTAGTAAGATAGGAATATCTTCCATTCTTTCACGTAAAGAGGGGATCTGAAAGGGAACGACATTAATCCGATAAAAGAGATCTTCCCGAAATCGTTTTTCCTCCATCATTTTTTCTAAAGGACGGTTAGTCGCTGCAATAATCCGAACATCTACATTCATTGGCTTTAGTGCCCCAACACTCTCAATTTCTCCTTCCTGAAGTGCACGAAGCAACTTCACCTGCATATTTAATGGCATATCGCCCACTTCGTCTAAGAAGAGCGTTCCTCCATCCGCTAGATGAAACTTTCCTTTTTTTCCCCCTTTTTTTGCCCCAGTAAATGCACCCTCCTCATATCCAAAAAGTTCAGATTCTAATAGATGCTCTGGAATCGCTGCACAGTTGATCTTAACGAATGGCTGATGACTTCGATTGCTCAACTGATGAATGCTGTGCGCAAAAAGCTCTTTTCCCGTACCACTTTCTCCGCGAATTAGAATCGAAATATCACTCGCTGCAATCATCTTAACCTTTTCTTTTAAGCTGACAATTTGCTTTGAAGTTCCAAGAATATCGTCTAACGAATATTTCACACTTCGATCAAGATCTTGTATGTAACTTTGCATCTTTGACAGCAAGCTCTTAACATGAGAGTTCATCTTCATCCATGCTTGTGTATCCCGAAAGAAAACGGTTCCAAATGCACCGATCACTTCCCCTTTTGAAAAAATAGGGATACGATTAGCAATCATATAATTGCCTTTAATATACTGAAGATATGCAATCTCTTCCTTACCTGTACTCGCTACAATATGCATTCTCGAATTCTCTATAACCTTTGACACATGAACCCCGAATACTTCGTCTCTGTTCACACCAAGAAACTCACAATAATTTTTATTTATATAAGTAATTAAGCCTTCTCTATCAACAACCACTAACCACTCAAATGCGTTTTCAACAATCGTTTCAATCGTATCCACAGAAAGCTTTGACAAAGCATGAATCATTAGATGGCTCCTCCCGCTTTTTACTCCATTATCATACTTTTCAGAGAATGGTGTAAAGCAGAAAAAACTCAAGGTTGTGACTCCTACACCCATATCCATATTTCCATCAAAAGTAGCGAGGCGCAAGCTTTAACTTCTATTCGGACTTAAGGCGTAGAAACATCTGAGCAAAATAAAAGATAAGAGTCCCAACAACTGTGGGACTCTCATCATATTAAGAACTTTGCTCCGGTTCTGGATGAAACTTAGATTTCACAGGCTGGCCGCCTTTGTTTTCATACTTCTTTTTTGAAGCTTTAACCTGATCGAAATCAGATCCAAGCTCTACGTCTTGATTATTGATTCCATTTCTTGTTTTTTGCTCAGGGTTGTTTTGTTTCGAACGCTTTTTCATCCTTCTCCCCCTATCGATTAAGTAGCGTCATTTGGTTTTGGAGTTGTTGAATTTGCAGCCTCATACGGTGTAAGTCTTCTCGCTGTACCTCATTTGCACTTAATGCCATTTTCGCGACATCATTGTAAGCTTCCTCTAGTTCTTTCATAGCAATATCAAGATTCTCATCGTTATAATGATCCTGTCTACTGCTTATGATATACTGCGTCTCGGCATTTCGGAGAACCGCATTACATTTCTCAAAGAGGTTATTCATGGATTCATGAGTTGCCATTCTTAAAGCCCCCCTATTCTTATGACAAGAAGCAATATGCTTCATATGTAGTTTGTGCAAGTACTCCTTTTCTTACAACTTCTCTCTAGTGGCAGAACTCACCAATCGTTTTATCCAGTTGGTTGTCACCTCTTTTTCTGATAAAATGAGGAGACTTTGATTATAAGGAGACTACGTAGGTGAGTAAGTTGCATCCTTTTTTATACGCATCAGATAATAAACGATACCATACATGGAATTACCACTTAAGACAAACTTTTGGACATAAGGTTTTTAAAGTTGCACTTGATGGTGGATTTGATTGTCCGAACCGAGACGGTACGGTTGCTTATGGGGGCTGTACCTTTTGTAGTGCGGCAGGCTCAGGAGATTTCGCAGGAAATAGAGTAGATGATTTAACGACCCAGTTCCAAGATATAAAGGAAAAAATGCACTCAAAATGGAAAGATGGCAAATATATGGCGTATTTTCAAGCTTATACGAATACGCACGGACCCATTGAAGAATTAAAAGAGAAATTCGAAAGCGTCCTTTCCCAAGAAGGTGTGGTAGGTATATCAATAGCAACAAGACCGGATTGTCTACCTGACGATGTTGTTGAATATTTAGCCGAACTGAATAAGAGAACTTATTTATGGGTAGAGCTTGGCCTTCAAACAGTCCACGAAAGAACTGCATTATTGATAAACAGAGCTCACGATTACCAATGTTATGTTGAAGGAGTAAACAAGCTTCGCAAGCATAATATTCGAATTTGCTCACATATTATTAATGGGTTGCCACTTGAGTCCTATGACATGATGATGACAACTGCAAAAGAAGTGGCAAAGCTGGATGTTCAAGGAATCAAGATTCATTTATTACATCTTTTAAAGGGAACACCTATGGTGAAACAATATGAGAAGGGCAAATTAGAGTTTCTTTCTTTAGAAAACTACGTAAGCTTAGTATGTGACCAATTAGAAATTTTACCACCTGAAATGATTGTCCATCGAATTACCGGGGATGGACCGATTGATTTAATGATTGGGCCGATGTGGAGCGTGAATAAGTGGGAAGTCTTAAATTCAATTGACGCTGAACTCAAAAGAAGAGACAGCTGGCAAGGGAAGTTCTATCGCGTGGAGGCCACCAGCTTATGAAGCTAGAAAGAATTTTACCCTTTGCTAGAAACTTACTTGAAAAAGCATTTCTCCCGGATACCATTGCAGTTGATGCCACTCTAGGAAATGGGCATGATATTTATTTTTTAGCAAAGCTCGCAAGCGGCACAGGACATGTGTATGGTTTTGATATTCAAGAACAAGCAATTCAAGCGACAAAAGAACGCCTGACCGAGGAAAACCTTTCAAATCGTGTCACCCTTATTCATCGTGGACATGAAGAATTGAAAAACTCTATTCCGGAATCAGCAAAAGGCCAGATAACAGCAGCAATTTTCAACTTAGGCTATCTTCCTGGTGGGGACAAGAGCATTGTGACAAAACCAGAAACTACGATCTCTGCCATTGAACAGCTTTTGGACCTTTTAGCTGTCGAGGGGATCATTGTCCTTGTTATTTATCATGGGCATGATGAAGGAGCGATAGAACGGGATGAACTTTTGCAATATGTGAAAGGGTTGGACCAGCTAAAAGCGCATGTCCTTCGTTATCAGTTTGAAAATCAGAAAAACAATGCCCCCTTTATCATTGCTATTGAAAAACGCTCATAAAAAAACAGTCTGAAATTTGATTTCAGACTGTTTTACTGTGTACGAGCTCGGAAAATATTCCATTTTTGCACGGAGCGATACAGCCGACCATTGATATAAAAAAATAACCCGATTGGACCTGAATTCCATATCATTGTTCGTGAAAGCTTTCTTACTCCTTTTTGATTACGTACTTTATCATCTGATAAATAAATACCTAATAAACCACGGTTAATCAACTGATGAAACCTTTTATATGGGAGATTTTCAATGTGTCGATCCGCTTCATTTACAAAATGATTGAGTCGTTCGAACAGCGCTTTTTCATCTTTATAATAAAAGCAGAAATTAAGATCTCCACCATCTAAATCCTCTTCCTGGTCAATAAAGTAATCCAGAAGAATATGTAATCCTTGCACATAAGGGAAATAACCTTCACGAATGGAATCCGCATGATGATGAGTAAATCCTTTGCTCATCGCAAATGATACAAGGCAGAAGATTCCTAATGTAGAACCCGAGCAAGCAGAAAATTCATACCATTCCATTTCAGGGATTTTGCTTCTATGCTTACCAAACCAATTTTTAAGTCGGGGAATTCGTTCGTCTTGTTGAACATGCTTATGGATTTGTAGATCACAATAATAATGGCATAACTCAAGCAAGTGTTCTCGAATCATTTCGTATTTATCTACCCCTGCAAGCACCTCCTGACAGGTTGCCACGAGGTCATGTAAATATCCTCCATCATCTTGGTCTTCTCGATGCTCATAATAATTTTTCTGCTCCTTCCCGACGGTAAGAGCATGTTCCATTGATTCATGCAATGTCGCAAAATCGATCGGATCAAGAGAAGTACTCCGGTCACATAAATTGTCTAAATAATCACTAATCGTCTGATAAGCAACGATAAAACGAATCGCTTCTTCATAGCGATCCATTCCCATTAAAGAAAGAATTCCACCGCCTTCACAATGAAACGTTTTGTGTTCAATGCTAGCTAGTGCTTGCTTCCTGAGCTCTGGATTCGGAATTTCTTCCGCTCGTGCCTTCCAACCCCTCAGTTCTCTATGAACAGCAGGTAGAACCTTTCTATACACTTCTGTCATTAAGCTGATGGGCATTGTTGGAACACTCATTCATTTCACCTCACTCACACAATATATCCTAGTCCCTTTAACTGACCTTCTACGAAATCTTTTACATATAAAAATACTTCTTCCCGTTCTGGTTCATTAAACACTTCATGATAGCATTTAGGCCATTCCTTGAAACGTTTTTCCGATAATGGGACGGAGTTAAACCAAGTTCTTACCTTCTCTTTATCTACGATCCTGTCATCCCCACTTTGAACGACTAATAATGGAGTGTCCTGAGTTCTTTTAATCATTGCGAATGCATTCTTCATCGCTTCTTCTAGCTCACGATACCAGCGCACGGATACCTTTTTCACATATAAAGTGTCTTTAAGATCCAACTCTCTTACATCTTCATTTCTCGTCACCATGTCAAAAGTAATTCCTGAAGATACTCGTAAGGCTGGGAACACTTTATTTAAAATAAAGGTTGCTGCATGTAAGATTGGAGAAGGCTTGTTTACTAAACCTAAGCAAGGAGAGGAAAGAATGACGCCAGCTACATTTAATCGCTCTTTTTGCAGAAGCCTTAGTGTAATCAGTCCACCCATGCTGTGACCAATTAAGAAGACAGGCAAATCAAATTGATACGATGCATCAATCCACTTTTCCACTTCATTCACGTATTCTTCGAAAGAATCGATATGCCCTCTTCTAGATCTAGTCGTTAATCCATGACCTGGCAGATCACCCATGACGACATGAAAGCCCGAATTTCTCCACTGCTCTATGAGCCAACCGTACCTTCTATGATGCTCCATCGCCCCATGAACGATCACAATAACTGCTCTAGCAGTCCCTTCTGCTTCCCATTTCCACATATGTATTGCTCCTTCTAAAAAAGTATAAGAAAATATGATATAAATTCGTTATAGTAAATATATATGATTACTTAAAGGAGGATGTATATGATTTATCCTTATTACGATAAAACCCCGAGAATTGCCAAAAGTGCGTACCTTGCCGAATATTCGACTGTAACGGGAGATGTTGTCATTGGTGAACATACAAGCATATGGTTCGGCACGGTTATCCGCGGAGATGTTGCCCCAACTATTATAGGGGACCGCGTGAACATTCAGGATAACTCTATTTTACACCAAAGTCCAAATAATCCGCTCATAATTGAAGACGAAGTCACGATCGGTCACCAAGTGATTTTGCATAGCTGCATCATCCGAAAGAAAGCTTTAGTTGGAATGGGTTCTATTATACTAGATCAGGCAGAAATTGGCGAAGGTGCATTCATTGGAGCCGGAAGTTTAGTTCCTCAAGGAAAGAAAATTCCACCGAACACGCTAGCATTCGGCCGCCCAGCCAAGGTCATTCGCGAGTTGACCGAGGAAGATATTAAGGATCGTGACCGAATCATGAACCAGTACGTAGAAAAAGGGCAATACTATAAATCGATACAAAAATAAGAATTTTCTTAGAAAAAGTATCTTGAAACTAGAGGAAATATGCCGATATAACTAATAATAAAATGCTTAACTACATGTTGTATCGGTGGTGCCAATGATTACACTAATCATATTAATAGGAATTTTAATTTTCATACTATTTATATTTTCACGTTTCATAAAGAGAAGCGCTTCTCTTAAAACTTCTTTTTCTATAATTGGAGTGGTTTTACTAGGGTTCTTCACCTTAGCACAAACACCACATATTGCGGAGGCTGTAGGTCGAATGAAAACCTGGGTACAAGCCCCTCTACATTCGACGAACACTTTTATCGATGATCAAGTCGACCTTACGATTATTCCGCTAGAGCAAACCGTTCTCTTAGATGCACCAGTCATCAACCAACTTCCTGAACTTCCACGGGGCTGTGAAGTTACAAGTTTAGCCATGCTATTACAATACGCAAATATTTCAGTAGATAAGATGACGCTTGCTGAAGAAATCAAAAAAGACACTACAGCCTACAAGGTCTCCGATGGAAAAGTTTACTACGGCCATCCTAATGACGGATTTGTCGGGAGCATGTATACAAAAGAATTACCTGGTTTAGGTGTGTACCATCAACCCATTAAAGAACTGGCTGAAAAATATTTACCCGGACAAATTAAAGATTTAACCGGTTCACCTTTTAGTGATTTAAAAATACACCTTTCTGACAAACGTCCGGTCTGGGTGATCACCAATACCTCTTATAAAAAACTGTCATCCAAAGAATTTGTGACCTGGCATACTCCAAGTGGGGTAATTGAGATTACCTTCAAGGAACACTCAGTTTTATTAACAGGCTTTGATAAGGATTATGTTTACTTTAACGATCCATTGACAGGAGAAAAAAATAAAAAAGCACCCATAATGGATTTTGAAGAATCCTGGGTGCAAATGGGGAGTCAGGCAATTACCTACCTCCCTCACTAATTAGCTTTGTAATACTTTTTCCGCTAAGTATTCCTTCTCGAAGGAGTACTTTTTTTCTACATACACTTGATGCCATACCATAAACATGAGCACCGTCCAAATCTTTCTGCTATTATCGGCTTTTCCTTGACAGTGATCCTCAAGCAATTGAAGCACATACGTCTTATTTAATAAATAATCTGTATCACTTTCTCTAATAATCGTCTTCGCCCACTCGTTCATCTCAGCCTTTAACCAGTGACGAATAGGAACAGGAAAGCCCAGCTTTTTACGATTAAGAACATGTTCTGGAACAATTCCTTCTGCTGCTTTTCTAAGAACATACTTTGTTGTTCCGTTCGCTGTTTTTAAACTTGTTGGAATTTTAGAAGCAACCTCAAAAACGGCTTTATCTAAAAATGGGACACGAAGCTCTAACGAATGAGCCATGGTCATTTTGTCAGCCTTTAATAAAATATCTCCACGCATCCATGTGTGAATATCAATATACTGCATACGGTCAACTGGATCGTAGCCTTCACTTTCTTTATATAGAGGCTTTGTGATATTAGTGAAATCTAAACCTTTGTTATACGTGTTTAAAAGGTCACTCTTTTCCAACTCACTAAACATCTTTGCATTTCCGATATAGCGTTCTTCTAAAGGAGTCAAACCACGTTCAAGAAAGCTTTTCCCACGCATACCTTCTGGCATCATTTTCGCTAGCAAACGTAAAAACGCTTTTCCAACCTGTGGAATTTTATTAAACACATCTAGACTCTGAGGCTCTCTATAAATATTGTAGCCACCAAATAGCTCATCTGCACCTTCTCCAGATAGAACCACTGTCACGTGCTTACGAGCTTCACGTGCGACAAAATATAAGGGAACACATGCAGGGTCAGCAAGTGGATCGTCCATATGCCACATAATCTTCGGCACTTCATTCATATACTCTTCTGGAGTAATGATATAGCTAATATTTTCTACTCCCAGCTTATCAGCCGTTTCCTTAGCAACGTCAATTTCACTAAACCCATTATGATCAAAACCTACAGAAAATGTCTTAATCGCCGGATGGAATTCTTTTGCAATGGAAGCAATGATCGAAGAGTCAATTCCACCGGAAAGGAAAGAACCAACTGGCACATCACTTCTCATATGAATTTTGACAGAATCAAAAAGAACATCTTTTATTTCCTTTACAAAATCACTCTCTGACTTTCTAACTGGGTGGAAATGAGCCTTCCAATATCGCTTGATTTCCATTTCAGATCCCATTTTCTTTGTAAAGTAGTGTCCTGGTTCTAATTTTGAAATACCTTCTGACATCGTATAAGGCTCGGGAACAAACTGATACGTTAAGTAATACTGTAAAGAATCATAGTTCAATACATCATTTTGTAGAGCAAGTAAAATACTCTTTTTCTCCGATGCAAAGAATGTCTTTTCGCCGTCATCAAAATAGAAGAAAGGCTTAATTCCGAATGGATCACGTGCTCCATAAAGCGTCTTCTCAACCTTATCCCAAATAACAAAAGCAAACATTCCACGAAGCTTCTCAACAGCTTTTTCCTTCAGATGGCTATACAAAGCAATAATTACTTCTGTATCAGAGCTTGTTGCAAAGGTGATTCCTTCTGCCAAAAGCTCTTCTCTTAATTCAACATAGTTATAGATTTCACCGTTAAAAATAATCCAGTATCTTTCGTTTTCAAAATGAAGGGGTTGATGCCCACTTTCTATATCAATAATACTTAAACGACGAAACCCAAATTGAACATGAGAATCGTAGAAATATCCATCATCATCAGGTCCGCGATGCGTAATCACATTATTCATATTTTCAAATTGTTGTTTTTGTCCATCACTAAACACTTGCGATTTGTCATGAACACATCCAATAAAACCACACATGTATGTAACTCACCTACTCCGTTCTTACGAGTTTAATCTTCCATTCAGAAAGAATACCTATTAATACTACCACTAAAATTATCGAATCGCACTGTCAAATTGACCATTTCCTAAAAATTCAAGCTTACTACCCATTGTTTACATCCCTTTTTGCTTCTAAACCACCATACCCTTATAGACGAAAAGAAAAACCGGGAGTTACAAATTTTCTGTAACTCCCGGCTGTTTTTACTATTAAAATTATCTTTCAAGTGCTTCCTTACGAAGCGTGTCAGCTTTATCTGTACGCTCCCATGGAAGATCTACATCTGTACGGCCAAAGTGACCATAAGCAGCAGTTTGCTTATAGATAGGACGTCTTAAATCAAGCATTTTAATGATTCCAGCTGGACGAAGATCGAAGTTATTACGAACTACTTCAATAAGAACTTCTTCACTTACTTCGCTGGTTCCAAAAGTATCAATAGAGATAGATACTGGATGTGCAACACCGATTGCGTAGGCAAGCTGTACTTCCACTTTATCGGCTAGACCTGCAGCAACAAGATTCTTTGCTACATAACGAGCAGCATAAGCAGCTGAACGGTCAACTTTTGTAGGATCCTTACCAGAGAATGCACCGCCACCGTGACGAGCATAACCACCGTACGTATCAACAATAATCTTACGTCCTGTTAACCCAGCATCACCTTGTGGTCCACCGATAACGAAACGACCAGTTGGGTTAATGAAATACTTTGTATTTTCATCAATTAACTCTTCTGGTACAACAGGATTAATAACATACTCTTTAAGATTTCGTTGAATTTGCTCCAATGTTACTTCAGGATGATGCTGTGTTGAAATAACAATGGTATCAATACGAACTGGTTTATTATTTTCATCGTACTCAACTGTAACTTGAGTTTTTCCATCAGGACGAAGGTAAGGAAGAATATCATCCTTACGAACTTCAGTTAATCTTCGAGCTAGTTTATGTGCTAAAGAAATTGGAAGAGGCATAAGCTCTTTTGTTTCATTACAAGCAAAACCAAACATTAATCCTTGGTCTCCTGCTCCAATTGCATCAATTTCTTCATCAGACATGGATCCTTCACGTGCTTCTAGTGCTTGGTCAACACCCATTGCAATATCAGCTGATTGCTCATCAATAGAAGTTAAAACCGCACATGTTTCAGAATCGAAACCATATTTTGCACGAGTGTACCCAATTTCCTTAATTGTTTCGCGAACAATCTTTGGAATATCTACGTATGTAGAGGTTGTAATTTCCCCAGCAACTAATACTAACCCTGTAGTTACTGACGTTTCAGCAGCAACACGAGCATTTGCGTCTTTTGCTAAAATAGCATCTAAAATTGAGTCTGAAATTTGGTCACTGATCTTATCCGGATGACCTTCTGTAACTGACTCGGATGTAAATAAACGACGTTTTTTTGACATCTCCTGACCTCCTATTTTATTTATACTTGAGAAAAAGGTATGTTTATCATATCAACATAAACAAAACCTTCCATTTGATACGGAACTCATTCCCTAAGTAGTATGAAATAAACATGCCATTTTTATTATGAAGGTTTGAAAAATTACCCCCCGCAATAAAAACTTTATGCAAAATAAAAAACCTTCCCTGCTTGAGGAAAGGGTGATAGCAAAGTAATTTGCGCCTTTCGCTCTTATCGTTCAAGGACTAAAATCCTTGCCTCAGGTTAGCACCTTCTCTTTTATATTAATTACAGTTATCGTAATTAATTATTAAAGCAGGTTGCTGGGTTTCATAGGGCCTGTCCCTCCACCAGCTCGGGATAAGAGAGTATCCGTTCAATGTAGAATAATACCGTACTTCGTCAAATACTGTCAACATCTTTATGAAAAATAGTTGGTTCAATTCTTCAAATAATGAGCAACTATTATCTTCACATTTCCATATCCCTCAAGTACCTTCCCATCTGGAAGAATAATATGACACTTAGCATCATATAACGCGATTGTTCCCATTTGAATTTGTCCCTTCTTTTAATAGTATAGACTATTGACTGCGATCCATCGTTTTATGAAATAAAAAGGCTTAAAAATAGGTCGAATACGATGTTTTTTCTTGCACCCTCTAATATTTTTTCAAATAGTATAGACTAATTAAGTTAATGTGTTATACTAATTAAAAATAACAAATAAAGGTAGGTAGTCATCAGATGAACTCTGTCCGTATTTCTAACCAATTAAGTGAATTGTTAGCCTCTGGTCATGTGCATGTGCAACTATCTGTACCACAATTAGTTGAAAAGGTTCTTACTAGAAACGAAGGAGTCTTAACTTCGACAGGAGCTGTTCGAGCAACAACAGGAAAGTATACTGGTCGGTCTCCTAAAGACAAATTCATCGTTGAAGAAGCTTCAACAAAGGACAAGATTGACTGGGGAGCAGTTAACCAACCAATCTCTCCAGAAGTATTCGAACGTTTATATAATAAAGTACTAGGTTACTTGAAAGATAGAGATGAGCTGTTTGTTTTCAAAGGGTTTGCTGGTGCAGATAAGAAGCATCGCCTACCCATACAAGTGATAAATGAGTTCGCATGGCATAATCTATTTGCCCACCAGTTATTCATTAGACCAACAGCAGAAGAGCTTTTGACTCATGAAGAACAATTCACAGTCATCTCCGCTCCAAACTTTAAAGCTGACCCTATGATTGATGGAACGAAATCAGAGACTTTTATCATTGTCTCTTTTGAAAGAAAGACCGTATTAATCGGCGGCACAGAATATGCAGGAGAGATGAAGAAGTCCATTTTCTCCATCATGAACTACTTACTGCCTGAAAATAATATTCTCCCAATGCACTGCTCAGCAAATGTCGGCGTTGAAGGCGATGTTGCTTTATTCTTCGGCTTATCAGGAACAGGGAAAACGACCTTATCAGCTGATGCAAATCGACGCCTAATCGGAGATGATGAACACGGCTGGTCAGCTAATGGTGTTTTTAATATCGAAGGAGGCTGCTACGCAAAGTGCATTAACCTTTCAAGAGAAAAAGAGCCTCAAATCTTTGACGCCATTCATTTCGGATCTGTATTAGAGAACGTCGTGCTGAATAAGGAAACACGAGTCGCTGATTATGATGATGGAACATTAACTGAGAATACGCGTGCTGCTTACCCGATCCAATCGATTAGTAATATCGTGGATCCAAGTGTCGCAGGACATCCAAATACAATCATATTCCTTACAGCTGATGCTTTCGGGGTACTACCTCCAATTGCAAAGCTTTCTAAGGAACAAGCAATGTACCATTTCTTAAGCGGTTACACATCAAAACTTGCTGGAACGGAACAAGGAATTACTTCACCACAAGCAACATTCTCCACTTGCTTCGGCTCTCCTTTCCTACCATTAGAAGCAACTCGCTATGCTGAAATGCTAGGAACGAAGATTGACGAGCATAATGCGAAGGTTTATCTAGTGAATACAGGCTGGACTGGTGGTGAGTATGGTGTAGGAAGTAGAATGAAGCTATCATACACACGCTCAATGGTACAGGCAGCTCTTGAAGGGGAACTAAATCATGTAGAAACATGCAAAGACCCTATTTTTGGATTGGAAATCCCTCTACATGTTCCTGGTGTACCAGATGATGTTCTTCAGCCAAACCGAACATGGGCTGACCAAGAGTCATACCAGATGAAGGCGAACGAACTAGCCACTAAGTTCAAAGATAACTTCAAAAAATTCGCAAATGTTTCAGCACAGATTGTCGATAAAGGCGGTCCTTTAGTATAAGTTTTAAAAAGAGCGTAATCAGTCGATTACGCTCTTTTAATTAGATGAATGTAAAGAGATCAATTGATACTCAATCGTCGTTTGTTCACCTTCTAAAATGACTTTTTTAATTTTTGCCATTCCACTAACTTCCCCTTCAATCGTTCTTCTTACCTCAAGAGGAATGTCTATTGGATATAAGCGGTATCCTTCTTTGGTTAGTGTAAACAAGTTTTCCTCCACTCGCTTTTCTCTACCCTTAGTAACAATCATTGTATTAAGCTCTAATGGCATACCCATAATTCTCCACTCCTTTTCCTATATATTATCATTATTATGACTGTTTTTTCATCCATTGAGTTAAGTCTGTAACGACTTTTCGGTTAATATTTGGAGGAAAATAATGTGTCAACTCCTCAAAATACCAGCTCTCCACTGGATGACCCCTATCCTTTAACCTCTCTTCCAATCGTCTGGCATGATCCACACTTACATTTTGATCCTTTGATCCATGGATGATTAAAGTGGGACAGTGTAATCGTTCAATCTCATACAATGGAGTCCGAAATTTATATCTTTCTGGATATTTCGTCGGTGTACCACCAATGACTCTCTTCATCATCCTTCTTAAATCTTCTCTTTCTATATATGTAAGATTCATATCACTTACACCACCCCAGGTGACGAGAGAGGCCGTATCTGGAAACTTGATGGCTGTTAGTAATGCCATCACTCCACCTCTAGAAAATCCAAATACATGTACCCGTTTCACTCTTGAATGTTGCTTTAGGATTCGATACCCTGCAAATGCATCTTCTCGATCATCTCCACCGAAATCTTCATTTCCTTCTCCTCCTTGATTTCCCCGGTAAAACGGCGCAAACACAATAAACCCTTCACAAGCAAATTGCACCAATCTTGAAGGTCTAACCTTTCCTACACCTTTAATTCCTCCTCTTAAATATAAAAATCCATCTAACGCTTCCTCTCCTTTAGGTTCCGCTAACATCCCTTTCACCTTATATCCCTCAGAATAATACGTGACTATTGATAATTCCACATAAGGATGTGGTGAAGGAAACCGCTCCATATTCACAATATCTAAAGAATACATCCAACTGTCACACTCCTTTTCACATGTTTTTCATCTAAGCATTCACACATTTTTTTCGACTTCATACGATATGTTAGGCGCACAAACCGTTCACTGAAAAAGGTTATCTATTAAGGAGGTTATCCATAAAATGAAAAAGTCATTTAAGATTTTCTTTTCCATGGTCCTAGTCGTTATTCTTATTATACCCATTGCTGCCTGCAGCAAGGAAGAAGTCCAGAAAGTACGAATTGGGGAAGTGACCCGTTCCATTTTCTATGCACCTGAATATGTTGCCATTGAAAAAGGTTTTTTTGAAGAAGAAGGCTTGGATGTTGAGCTAACCACTACCTCAGGTGGAGACAAGACAATGACTGCTCTGCTATCCAATAGTATTGATGTTGCTCTCGTTGGCTCTGAAACGTCTATTTACGTTTATGCTCAAGAAGCAAATGACCCTGTCATTAACTTTGCGCAACTTACACAAACAGATGGTACTTTCCTTGTATCTCGTGAAAAAATTGATGATTTTTCATGGGATATGCTGAAAGAATCGACCTTTTTAGGTCAAAGAAAAGGCGGTATGCCACAAATGGTTGGGGAATACGTTCTGAAACAGCATGATATCGATCCCCATAACGACCTGAACCTGATCCAAAATATTGATTTTGCCAATATTTCAAGTGCCTTTGCTTCTGGAACTGGAGACTTCGTCCAGCTCTTCGAACCAACCGCGAGCGTGTTTGAACAGGAAGGAAGAGGTCATATTGTCGCTTCGTTTGGAACAGAGTCAGGTATGGTACCTTATACAACCTTTATGTCAAAAGAAAGCTATATGACGGAAAACAAAGAAACCGTTGAAAAATTCGCAAGAGCTATTTATAAAGCTCAAAAATGGGTAGCAGAGAATTCTGCAAAGGATATCGCTGAAGCCATTTCTCCTTACTTCGAGGATACCGACTTAAGCTTAATCGAGACGGTAGTTGACCGATACAAGAGCCAGGGATCTTATGCAACTAATCCAGTGCTTGATGAAGAAGAATGGGAAAACCTTCAAAATATTATGGATGAAGCTGGCGAGTTACCAAAAAGAGTGGATCACAGTGTGCTTGTAAATACCGAAATTGCCGAAGAGGTAATGAAATAAAATTTATTAATTTCGAGGTGGCCGACTATGAGCTTTTTAAAGCTAGAACATATCCATCACACGTATTTTACTAAGACCTCTGCTACAACGGCCCTCTCCGACATTTCACTTGAAGTTGAGGAAGGAGAATTCATCTCCTTCCTTGGTCCGAGTGGATGCGGAAAAACAACCCTACTTTCAATCATAGCAGGATTATTTCAACCAACGGAAGGTACCATCCTGCTTGAGAATCGTTCTGTTAACAAATCTAAAAAAAAGATCGGATATATGCTCCAGCAAGATTATTTATTTCCTTGGAAAACCATTGAGGAAAATATATTGCTTGGTTTAAAAATTTTTGGAATTGAAGACAGTGCTAAAAAGGAATATGCCTTTTCTCTTCTTGAAGAAATGGGATTAAAGGGCTATGAAAAACAATATCCTAAACAACTCTCTGGTGGAATGAGACAACGAGTTGCACTAGTTAGGACTTTAGTAACGGAACCGAAGTTACTTATGCTAGATGAACCATTTTCTGCTCTAGACTATCAAACAAAACTTCGACTAGAGGATCTTGTGTCTGAGACACTAAAATCCTTCGGAAAAACAGCCATCCTTGTCACACATGATATTGGAGAAGCTATCGCCATGAGTGACAGAATTTATTTATTTTCTGCTCGTCCTGGCCAAATTTACCAGTCATTTGAGGTTCCAAAGGAGTTAAGAGAACTCTCTCCTTTTCAAGCAAGAAATCAAGAAATTTATTCTCAGCTATTCCAAGAAATATGGAAGGAGTTGGAATCACTTGAATCATAACCAGCCAGTAGAGCTCCTTCATAAGAATTATATTAAAAAGCTCACATATGAAAAAAGATGGGTCCGTTTCTACCAATTTATTATCTTCTTTGTATTTTTCTTAGGATGGGAGATTTCAAGCAAGAAACAATGGATTGACCCATTAATCTTTAGTGCCCCTTCAAAAGTATGGGATTTATTCATAAAAAAAATCCAAGATGGTACACTTTTCGTAGACTTAGGTTACACGTTATCAGAAACCGTTCTTGGTTTTATTTTAGGAACACTTCTAGGAACCATTCTTGCTGCCATTCTCTGGTGGTCACCTTTCCTGTCAAAGGTACTTGATCCCTATTTAGTCATTTTAAATGCTATGCCCAAGGTTGCCTTAGGTCCAATATTAATCGTTGCACTTGGTCCAAATATGACTTCTATTATTGCGATGGGTGCAATCATCTCGGTCATCATTACGACCATTGTTGTTTATACAGCGTTTAAAGAAGTGGATCCCAATTATATTAAAGTACTACAAACATTCGGTGCCACCAGATCCCAATGTTTCAAAGAGGCCATCCTTCCAGCTTGTTTCCCTACTATCATTTCAACACTTAAGGTGAATGTTGGACTCTCTTGGGTTGGGGTCATCGTTGGAGAATTCCTCGTTTCGTCTAAAGGACTGGGGTATATGATTATCTATGGCTTTCAGGTATTTAATTTCACCCTTGTACTACTCTCCTTACTGGTTATTGCCGTTTTCGCGACCATCATGTACCAGTTAGTTGAGCTATTAGAAAGAAAATTGATTAAAAGTAATTAAAGAGGCGAAGGTTCATCCTTGCCTCTTTTTTACAGCAAATGCGTTTGTATGTAATGCATACTCTTTTCAACCACAGCATCCTTCATAATAAAACTATAATCATCACTCAATCGATCACTTAGGTATGGATCATCAATGAACACAGGGCCATCCGTTTCTAGAAAGTCATCTTTCCTTATCAGTTCCTTAATCTCTCCGTAAAAAATCGCTTTAACAAAGCTCTCATCCCCATTACGAACTTCATAATGACCAATTTTTATTAACTTATTTAACACGCCGCCTGTCTCTTCGAATACTTCCCGGGTTGCAGCTTCCACTAATGTTTCCCCGGGCTCCACTTTCCCACCAGGAAATTCAAGACCTCTTTTTTTATGTTTGGTCAGTAACCACCCATTTTTATATTTACTTAAAATAAGAACATGTTTGACAATAGCACCAAACCTATTTTCTCCAAACGAGAGCAACACTTGTGCTCCCAAATGATCCCTAAACATCTCCATGAACCCTTCACCCTTAATCCTTCTATGTTATTTACATCATAGCGGAAACGAGTTGTTTTTCCAATTGTATATCTGTCGAAGGGATTGAAGTTGATAAGGTATCAATGAAATAAAGATGCAAAAACAGACAAACCGCTTTCGAATTACGTAAGCGGTTTGTTGTTTAGAATACCCATAGACTCAATATGTTTTTTAGCTTCTTCATCACCGAGATTATAAATCATGTTATACACTTGAACTGTAACTGAATCATAGGCATCATTTTCTCTATCATGATGATATTGTACATATGGAACGTGTGCACGGAAAAAGTTTTCCCAGTCATTTGCATGATTTTGATCAAAATACTCACGAAGCTGAATGATCTCATCATCTGTGGCTTCAATTTTAAAATTCCAAGGAGAGCTCGTTCTGCTTTGTGTGATTTCTCCTGTGCTAACCGAAATATAGTATGTCTTTCTCTCATTATCCATGACCGACACTCCCTTTTTTATTATAATTAGCACATGGAAATGATTTATTCTCTTTTTCCCAACACCTTCATGAAGAAAATTAAAGAATAGTTTACATATTTACGGGTATTGCTGAAGTATAATGATAACAATACCTTTATAATAAAAATAAGGGAGGTGAAAATCGTGAAGCTTGTAGATGAAATATACGAGTTTTATCGGCACAAGTTAACAGGTGATGAAGAAGATATTGATATGCTTGCTTTTGCCTTTTTAGAGGAGTTAACGCAAGAAGATTTGCTAAATATTATTAAGGATCTCGATAAGCAGGAATTGTACGATTTAGTTGGTGTCTATCTCATTGAAGGATTGAAAGGGAAATTTGCTCAAGAAGAATACGGCCAACGGAAAATCCCAAACTTCCAACAACGGAACTTTCACTAACGGTACATAGAAGAAACGAAAGCACATATACAGAAGCTGACTAAAACTAGTCAGCTTCCTTTATTTTACTCTATATAGACTCTGCAACAATAACTGACCAACCTTTACCTTTATAGGCATTATACCCTTCTGTTAATGAGTATGCGAAAATTTGATTATCCTCAATCGTATACCCTCGAGTTTCTCTTCCGGATAGAATATTTTGGACAGCTTTTAAATGAGTGAGCTTGGTTTTTAAAATCTCGGTACGGTCCTTTGAAGCGATAACATAACCTTCTGAATTGATGGCATAGAGCTTACTTTTTTCATCTGTTTGAACGCGGTCAATAATGTCATAAATGTACTCCCAGTTAAATCGGGTGGTGAATACCCCAATGACTTCCCCTGCATCATTTCGAACCGGACTAGAATACCCCATGGTATGCCCTTCAACAACAGAAGAATAGTACATATCTGTAACGTACACATCGTTTGTTTTTACCGTTTCTTGAAACCACTCCCGGTCACTCATATTTCGCCCTACTTGACTCTGATTTTGCGCGGCAACCAGAATTTCTCCCGATAAATCAACAACGAATAAATCAAAATACACTTCATAAATCTTATAAATATTTTTCATAAATGCTTCAGCTGTCTTTTTTGAAGCAGGAGTAGGCTGAATTAAACATTCCTTAATGGCATCAAAGGTTGCCCATGCTTGAACATCACAATTTCTTTCAAATAAATTCCGATCAATTTTATCAATCGTATCAAAGGCAATATCTACCGTTCTTAATGCAATAATATTATTTGCCTTTGTTTGTATACTTTTAATAATACTCTCACTTGCTTTGCTAGAATCTAAGCAATCTTGAGCAAACTTTTTAATCTCCTTGGCAACAACTGAAAATGCTCGTCCTGCTTCCCCTGCTCTTGCTGCCTCAATTCCTGAATTTAATGCTAATATATTGGATTTCATGGAAATGTCTTTAATATTTTGCATAACACCTTCCATCTTACTATTTTCTTGCTTTAATTCATTCATCAGCACGGATACATTTAAATTTTTCTCTTGAGTACTGACCATCTACTCATTCTCCTCTCAACCGAACATCTATGTTATGTTTTGTGACATGATACGATAAATAATATCACAATTCTGAAAAAAATGTCGATTCAGAGAATAGAAAAATTTTAATAATTTATGAACAAAAAAAACAACCCTGTTCAAGCAACTGGTCTGTTATCAAAATGTAAGGTTACAGACTTTGGCTCTGTAATTATTCATTGATGTTTTCGTATAGGTAAGAGAATGAATAGGCGGAGAATTTCCGGCTAATGTATTTAGAGGAAGCTTAAGAAGCAGAAATAAGCGGAGGAATTCCGGTTACCTGCTCTAAATAAGCCAAAATTCAAAGATTTGGATCACATAAGCGGAAAAACTCCTCTTATTCTTAAGGAAATATGGGTATTTCCCAATTTAGTCGGAATTTATCCGGTTATTTTCAAACACAGTGAAATCAACATCAGTTTCATAACAGTACCTTGGCCATAAAATCCATGATACACTAGGTTGCACTTTGTAATATTCTTACACAACAAAAAGCCCTGCATTTTGCAGGACATAATGTATACAAATATAATGAGATTTTCAAATGTATTTATCTGAACCCGTTCCTGTTCAAGAGTTGTTTTTACAATTACACTGATTCACCTAGGTAGGCTTTTAACATCCATACATGTTTTTCTAGTGTGGAATGGATCGCTAGGAACATGTCACCTGTTGCCTCGTCGTCCATCTCTTCCGCTAGAGACATTCCACTTTTTAGTTCTTCAATTAACATTGAAAAATCACTTGATAGGCTTTGAACCATTTCAACCGCTGTTTCACTACCTGTAGACTCTTTGATGCTGGATTTCTCTAGGTACTCCTTCATAGTAGCAATGGGCTCTCCGCCTATGGATAGGAGTCTTTCGGCTAACTCGTCAATATGAATAGCTGCTTCGTTATAAAACTCCTCAAATTTTGTATGCAGTGTAAAAAAGTCTTTGCCTTTAATATACCAATGAAAATTATGTAGCTTTACAAATAACACGCTCCAGTTAGAGATTTGGCTGTTTAACACATCATGTAGTTTATTATCCATATGCTCTCCTCCTAAATTTCTTATCCATGCCGTTACTCCCATTGTTATATTACCCATAATGGACAAGAAAAAACGTTTGACCAAGTGACAAATAATTAAAGTTCTTAATCACACATGCTAAAATAGAATGGGAGAAAGGAGGAATAATATGATAACTGTTCTAATTATTTGTCTCATCATTGTAGGTATTGTCTTACTTTTATCGGTTGTCACCACTTCAAAGGCCTATTCATATAAACATACCGTTGATTCACTTGAGGATAACCCAAATATACATACAGAAAGCGATCAAAAAAAAGAAGAGTGAGGGTATCTTAGTGAATATACTTTCTATTTTTGTTGGAATTATTTTCTTCCTCAACATTTTACTTGCTATCATTGTCATTTTTTTAGAAAGAAGAGATCCTAGTGCCACCTGGGCCTGGATTTTAGTACTATTTTTCATTCCTGTACTCGGCTTTATCATGTATTTACTTTTTGGACAAAATTTAAGCAGAAAGAAAATGTTTTATTGGGAAGATCGTGACAAAGTAGGAATAGAGTCTTTAATCAAAGAGCAAATCACACAATTGAATCAAAGAAGTTTTCCTTTCCAAAATTCAACCGAAGAAAAAAGTCGTGACCTTATTCATATGCATTTAATTAATAATGCTGCCACGTTTTCTCAACATAACGACATTCAAATTTTTACTGATGGCAAAGAAAAATTTTACTCACTCTTTCATGATATAGAGAATGCTAAAGACCATATCCATCTGCAATACTATATCATCAAAAACGACGAACTCGGCAGAAGATTAATGAAAGTGTTATCACAAAAGGCACGTACTGGAGTAAAGGTTCGGGTTCTTTACGATGAGCTAGGCTCCCGATCATTAAGAAAATCATTTTTCAAGGAGCTGCGCCAAGCTGGCGGAGAGGTTGAAGCCTTCTTCCCTTCAAAGCTTCCTTTAATTAATTTGCGATTAAATTATCGTAATCATCGTAAACTCGCTATCATTGATGGAAAAATCGGTTATGTAGGCGGATTTAATGTAGGAGATGAGTATTTAGGATTAAATAAACGGTTCGGATACTGGCGTGACACACATATTCGGATTGTTGGTGAAGCAGTACACCCTATACAAACTAGGTTTATTCTCGATTGGAACCAAGCTTCCTATCGGTATGATATTAACTATTCCCCTCGTTACTTCCAACATCCAATTAGCAGTGGAGATGTTGGCCTACAGATTGTAACAAGCGGACCTGACTCAGAGTGGGAACAAATTAAAAATGGCTATATAAAAATGATTTCTTTAGCAAAAGAAACTATTTTTATTCAGACCCCATACTTTATTCCGGACTCTAGTCTTTTAGATGCATTAAGAATCGCTTGTTTATGTGGAGTCGATGTAAAAATTATGATCCCCAATAAGCCAGACCATATGTTTGTCTATTGGGCTACTTATTTTTATGTTGGAGAAATGCTGAAAGCTGGGGCAAAAATTTATATTTATGAAAAAGGGTTTATCCATTCAAAATCCATTGTCGTAGATCATGAAATTGCATCTGTTGGGACAGCAAATATCGATGTACGAAGCTTCCGCCTTAATTTTGAAGTGAACGCATTCATCTATCATAAAGGATTTTCTAACATACTAATGGAACAATTTTCTGAGGATATGAAGGCTTCAACGGAATTAACTCTTGAGAATTATATAAAAAGACCAGTGAAGATTCGTCTAAAAGAATCAATATCAAGGCTATTGTCACCAATTCTATAAAAAATAGCCGAGCAAAAATGCTCGGCTCTATTTTTTAGGCAAATACCTGTTTCAAATTTTCTTTTGATTGTTCAAGCCAAAAGCGCATTAATCGTTTAGCTCCCTCAAGATCGTGAAGCTTCGCTTGACCACATTGTGTTTCATTAGCTGCAGGAATCTCAACGATTTCCACGGCTGATTTCATCGTATCCTCGAGTAGATCAATAATTTCTTCCACCGAAGGCTCTCCACTCACAACTAGGTAATAACCTGTTTGACATCCCATTGGAGAAATATCAATAATATCAAAATGGCTATATTTCTCAGCATGCTCACGCAGGTTAAATGCTAATAAGTGTTCCAATGTATGAATAACATCTGGCTTCATTGCTTGCTTATTTGGTTGACAGAATCGAATATCAAATTTATTAACAACTCCATCACTACCCACTTTATGTACTCCACAATGTCTTACATAAGGGGCTTTCACTGCATTATGATCTAGTTCAAAGCTTTCTACAGAAGGCATTTGTTCCACTCCTATCCCATTCAATTTCTCTTTTCAGTATACAACAATTATTACGCATTATCTCTACTTAACCACATGCCATTTTTTAGACTAATTATCCTATTTATGTTATGTTGTTCGTATATAGGAAGAGGAAAGTGAGAGATTTACATGCTAAAAAAGGCGATGATTGCCTTTATCCGTTTCTATCAAATTGCCCTTTCTCCACTCAAGCCACCAAGCTGTCGCTTCTACCCCACTTGCTCACACTATGGATTAGAGGCCATTCAAAGATTTGGACCGATTAAAGGTGGTTACCTAACCATTAAACGTTTATTAAAATGTCACCCTTTTCATCCAGGTGGGTTTGATTATGTTCCCGAAAAAAAGGAAAGAAAGAACTAGATGCCCTCATACCCATTTTCAACAGCGTCTAATCTACCTGTTTCAGGGTCAATGACAAGTCCATGTACAGGAACTCCTTTTGGAAGTAGAGGATGTTTCTTAATCATGTTTACACTGTGCTTCACGCTATCAGACACATTGTCAAATCCATGCATCCACTCGGAGACGTTAATGCCAGAGTAGTTAAGCATATCAAGCGTCTCTTGAGTAATTCCCCGTTCTTTCATGCTTTCGATGACTACATCAGCCTTCATTCCACTCATTCCACAATCATAATGACCAATGACCAGAACCTCTTCTGCCTGCAACTGATACACAGCTACAAGTAAACTTCTCATAATACTTCCAAACGGATGTGTAACAAGTGCACCAGCATTTTTTATGAGTTTTACATCCCCATTTGAGACGTTCATCGCTTTAGGTAACAACTCTAACAATCTTGTGTCCATACAAGTTAAAATAACCAGTCGTTTGTTCGGGAATTTTGTTGTTGTATATTCCTCATACCGTTTTTCTTCAACAAACTGTTGATTATACTCTAAAATTTCATCTAACAATCTCATCCTGGTACCCCCTTATTTGTACTTATGACTATAATACAAGATAATTGCAAAACTAGACAATTTTTTTGGTTGCATAATTCTCTACTATTCGGTAATATAACTAATGTAAATCGTAACCGTTTCGGATTATCTATTAAAATACAAAATTACAACTATCTTTATATACTTTAAATCGAAATTATTACGTTTTATCTATAATCGAGAGGAGATTAAGCATGTTTCGTAAACATACAGTATTTATTTTAATGCTACTCATTGCCACAGTTCTTGCAGGTTGTCAGGGAGAAACAACTGAAACGAGTCAAGAAAACGATAAACTATCAATCTATACAACCGTTTATCCACTACAGTACTTCACAGAACGCATTGGTGAAGACTTAGTAAGTGTCAACTCTATTTATCCTAATGGTGCAGATGAACACTCATTTGAGCCATCTCAAAAAGACATGATTGATCTTGCAGATTCTGACCTTTTCTTCTACATTGGTCTAGGTTTAGAAGGGTTCGTTTCAAAGGCAGAACAAGCCCTAAAAAATGAAAACGTCACTTTAGTAGCAACTGCTGAACATATCACCTTTGAAGAGCATACAGAGGATGAACATGCTCATGAAGAAACGACAGAAGAGCATGCGGAAGAAACTGAAGAAGAACATGCTCACGAAGAAGAAGATGGACATAATCATGGTGATGTAGACCCACATGTATGGCTTGACCCCATTTATTCTATTAGCCTAGCAGAAGAAATTAAAGAGCAACTTCTTGAAAAGTTACCAAATAATAAAGAGCAAATCGAAGAAAACTTCGCAGCACTAGAAAAAGAATTACAGCAATTAAATGAAGACTTTACTGAAGTAACAAGCACAGCAAAACACAAGGAATTTTTAGTATCTCACGCCGCATTTGGTTACTGGTCAGAGCGTTACGGACTTGAGCAAATCAGCGTGTCGGGCTTGGCTTCAACAAATGAGCCTACTCAAAAAGAGCTTGAAACGATTATCGCTGAAGCCGAGGAACATGATCTACATTATATTTTCTTCGAACAAAATGTAAGCTCAAAGCTAACTGAAATTGTTCAAAAGGAAATTGGTGCAGAACCATTAACCCTCCATAATCTTTCAACCTTAACGGATGCAGATGTAAAAGATGAACGCACGTACTTTACCATTATGAAAGATAATTTGGAAGCATTACAAACCGCTTTAAACAAATAGTATAATTCACCCCCTCGGTATTCGAGGGGGTTTTACTGTTTTCAGATCCATTATCTGTCACTATATCGCCTTATTTCTAGTGAAAATAGGAAAAGATTACATATTTATTTTTTATTAGAAAAGAATAACGTGGTGAGTATATTGAAAGGGAGATCGTAATGGATGATTTACTAATTGCACGCTCGTTATTCGGAACTACTATGGGTTTTCATATTATTTTTGCAACGATCGGGGTAGGCTTGCCTTTTATGATGCTTACGGCTGAGCTTATGTATCAAAAAACGAAAGACCAAGAGTATGTAGTTATGGCTAAGCGCTGGACAAAAGCCTTTGCCGTACTACTTGGTGTCGGGATTCCAACAGGTACAATCGCTGGAGTTCAACTATCTCTATTATGGCCAGGTTTTATGGAAGTGATCGGTGTCGTTATGGCCCTTCCCTTCCAAATTGAAATATATGCTTTCTTTATTGAAGCACTATTTATGTCCATTTATGTATATGCTGCTGAGCGTATTCCTCCTTGGGCTCGAATCACAAGCCTCGTACTTGTGGCGATTGGTGCTTTAGCATCTGCTGTTCTCATAACGAATGTTCACGCCTGGGAAGGGACACCCACAGGATTTAGAATCGAAAACGGGATGATAACCGATGTTGATCCGTGGGCAGCATTTTTTAACCCGAGCTTTATTGTCACAGCGGGACATGTGGCGTTATCTGCTTATACAACAGGTGCATTTGTGATTGCGTCCGTATCAGCCTATAAACTATGGAGAACTGAATTTAATACACGCATCTACCATTTTCACAAAAAAGCATTAACACTGAGTCTCATTGTTGGAGGAATATTTTCTCTATTAACCGCCATAAACGGCCATGAATCCGCTCAATATTTACATGAGTACCAACCTGAAAAATTGGCAGCCGCAGAAGGATTATTTGAAACTCAATCACATGCCCCTCTCGTTATTGGAGGATTTACTGACCGTGAAACCGAAGAGGTTAAGTACGCGATTCACATTCCTTGGGCCCTAAGCTTTTTAGCGGGAAATAGCTTTGATACCGTCGTTAAGGGACTAAAAGAATGGCCAGAAGAAGAATGGCCACCGCTATTTGTTCACACCCTTTTCAATGGAATGGTAGGCATAGGATCTTTACTAATTTTATTACCTCTACTCGCTTTACTATGGATGAAATTTTTGAAAAAAGAAAAATATCCTAGTTGGATTCTTTCGACTTTTATTGCCTCTGGTCCTTTAGCAGTACTTGCGATTGAATTTGGATGGATTTTTGCTTGTACAGGAAGACAACCTTGGACGATTTACCGCGTCTTGTCAACGGCCGATTCAGCGACAACAGCAACAAATTTAGGTGTATTATTTCTAGCATTTGCAGCTGTATACGTCATTCTAGGAGTTTCAGTGGTATTTGTCCTTCTCTATTATTTTAGAAAGAACACCGTTGCTGATGATTTACATCGCGCCGAACAAAAAGGTATACCACTATATGGGTCCAATACGTAACGAGGCACCACTTGAAATGGAGGAGTGAAAATAGATGACAGATGCATTACTAGCCATCACTGTGTTATGGGGATTTGTATTCATCTATGCTGTTATGGCAACCATGGACTTTGGTGCCGGATTCTGGTCTATGATTTACTTCAATAGAACGCAGACAAAGGCTACTAACATCGCTAACCGATATTTGTCCCCCACATGGGAAGTAACCAACACATTTATTGTTGCTCTTGTTGTTGCTGTGTACAGTTTATTTCCATCCGCAGCGTATACGCTTGGAACCGTATTGCTTATTCCAGGCAGTATGATTTTGCTTTTGCTTGCCTTACGAAGTGCGTTTCTCGTTTTCTCAAATATTGCATCTGAATATCGAAAACCACTAACATATATCTCTGGAATTACAGGTATACTCATTCCTGGATTACTCATCAGCGTACTTCCAATTACACATGGCAACTATATCGACTTTTCTGATGGCCGCCAAACCCTTGATCTTATGAAACTTTTTACCAGCGCCAATGAATACGCGTTTATTGGATTTGCAATAAGTTCCACTTTGTTTTTATCATCCTTATTGCTTGCAGACTATTCAAAAACAGCGGAAGAATATGAGGCCTATGCTGTATATCGAAGAGATGCCATTATTCTAGGTCCTATCTCTCTGGCAATGGCGGTTCTCATTATGTTTACGCTCCGAATAGAAGCACCTTGGCTTTACGAAAAAATGATGGATAATCTGGCGTTTTTAATTACATCGGTTGTGTTTTTTGTCATTGGAGGGCTTGGATTGTTTTTACCTTCTGTCACTGGGGGACCAAAGGGAATGCCTCGCCTTACTGTTATTGCCATAACGATTCAATACTTACTTGCCAGTCTTGTCTACGGACAAGCACATTTGCCTTACATTGTTTACCCAGAGGTGACCATTCAAAACGCATTCACAGATCCGAATTCGTTCCGAGCTATTTTCGCAACCTATATAGCCGGTTTTGCTATTCTTTTTCCAGGGTTCTTTTATTTCTGGACATTATTTATGAATGACAAAAGATATCTACAGCAAAAACAACCACCAGAAGAAACGAAGACATAAAAAAACGTGCCCGATATTTGGTGTGAGACCAAATGAGGGCACGATTTTTTTCTTATCATTATTTCGTAAAGCTTTCCACAAAGATCGTTACGTCTTTCAACCTCTCACGATTTATCTCATATCCTATACCAGGGCCACTTGGAACATCAATCATTCCATTATGGACCATCACTTCAGGAGTTGTAATATCCTCCTCCCAGTATCGGCTACTGGCAGAAATATCTCCAGCAATCGTGAAGTTAGGCTGAGATGCAATAGCGATATTGTGTGCTCTGGAGATACCAAATTCCAGCATTCCACCACACCAGACGGGTACTCCTTTTTCCAAACAAAAATCATGAATGTCCTTTACCGTTTGAATCCCGCCTACTCTGCCAGCTTTTATATTTATTACCCGGCAGCTTCCTAGCTCTATTGCTTTCTTAGCATCGTCCAAAGTGACAATACTCTCATCTAAACAAATCGGTGTTTGGAGCACAGATTGTAGCTTTGCATGCTCGACAATATCATCGTATCCTAGTGGTTGTTCGATCATTAGCAATCCAAACTCATCAAGTGCTTTTAATCGATGAATATCCTTTAATGTATAGGCAGAATTTGCATCGGCCATTAATTCAACATGAGGAAAATGTGTCCTGATTGATTGAATATACTCGTAATCATTTTGTGGAGAGATTTTCACCTTCACCCGCTTGTAGCCGTTCTTTAGATTTCTTTCAATTTGCAAAAGCGTCTCTTTCATCGATTTAGCCCCAACCACTACTCCTGATGGAATGGCACTTCGAGTCCCTCCGAGCAGGCTTGATAATGACTGTTCTCTTTCCTTTGCATATAGGTCCCATATCGCCATCTCAAGACCTGCTTTGGCCATAAAGTTTCTCCGAAATTGGTTAAAAACCGGAGTAACCTCACTCGGATGCTCAATGTGATGCTGGAAGATCAACGGGATAAAAAATTCTTTTAGCATATGTAAGGAGGTTTGGACGGTCTCTTCCGTATACCAGGGAGAGGAAAAGGCTACTACCTCTCCAAGCCCAAACACTCCGTCCCGATTCATTACCTCTATGACAATCCCTTCCCGTTCATGTACCGTACCTAAATGAGTGATAAACGGAGTCTTTAATTTCATGGAGACAACCGATAGCTTAATTCTCTCAATTCTCATTAGATGCTCCGCCTTTTATCCATTCCTTCAAACTTCTTCTTAAAAGCTTATTAGACGCATTTCTTGGTAGTTCATCAACTATGCTGACCCTTTTAGGAACCTTGTATTTCGCTAATTTGGTTGAGGAATATTGTATGATCTCTTCTTCTGTTATCGATGGATCCCTAACAACAACAAAGGCTACCGGTACCTGTCCCCATTCCTGATCTTCCATACCGATAACCCCCGCTTCTTGAATAGACACATGACCTTGCAAAACACCTTCAATTTCCGCGGGATAAATATTTTCTCCACCAGAGATAATCAAGTCAGAACGGCGATCCTGCACGTATAAGAAACCTTCATCATCAACATATCCTATGTCCCCAGTTGCAAACCATCCATCTATTAGGTGCGAACTCTCTTTATTCAAATACCCTTTCGTGACATTCGGACCTTTTACATAGATTTCTCCTGACTCTAACGGTTGCTGTTCCAAACCATCAGCAGCAACAATTTTTAATTGTGATGGAAAAAGTGCCTTTCCTGCTGAACCTAATTTGTTCAAGCTATATTCAGGAGATAAAGTGACAAATTGAGAGGCCGTTTCTGTCATTCCATACGTTTGATAAACTGGAACTTGTAGCTCCACACATCTTTCTAATAATGAAAGTGAAGCTGGGCCTCCTCCTAAAAGCATACAACGAAAATGACTCGGTAACTGGCTATCCAAGTGATCTAATAATCGTGAAAGCATCGTACTTACAACAGACATCGTTGTGACTTTCTCAGACGTTATATCTTGCAACGTTTTTTCCACGTCAAAGCTCTCGTGCAACACCATCTTCATTCCATAAATCATACTTCTCATTAAAATGGAATAGCCACTAATATGAAAAAGAGGAACTGCACATAACCACCCATCACCATCTTGCAATCCAAGATTTAAGCTTGAGCCAATTGCACTCCACCAATGGTTTCCATACGTTTGCATAACCCCTTTAGGAGAACCCGTCGTTCCAGAAGTGTACATGAGAGAGCAAACCTCTTCTAAAGCTACTTCATTCACAAGAGGTGGCTCAATATATGATGTTTGAAACAACTCATGTTTGTAGACGATATGTACATCTAATTGTTCCGCTTTTTCTTTGAACAATGCTTCCGTAATTAAAAAAGCTGAATTTGAGTCCTTCAACTGATAATTCAGTTCTTCTCGAGTTAGTCTTGTGTTAAGCAAAACTGCTTTTATACCAAGTAGCTGTAATGACAACAATATAACGACACTTTCGGAATGATTCGATAATAACAGTGCAACGTATTGATCCTGTCTCATTCCATATGTGTGCATTCGACCTGCTACATCGACACATTCCGCATATAGCTGTTGAAATGTGTAGCGTTTATCTTCAAATACCAACGCCGTTCGACTAGGTGTCAAAAATGCTCTCTTTTTAAGAAAATTCGGCATGACTTCTATTGACAATTTTTTCACCCTCTTCCTAACTAAGTTATCAAATTGACCTTTCATTTTCAATGTTAGAGGTTTCATACAAAAAAGCTTGGCCATTTTGGGCCAAGCTCTTTACTAACCTATCAAGGGAAACGTGGGAATTGACCAAAGTCTGGCTTGCGTTTTTCTTTAAACGCATCGCGCCCTTCCTTTGCTTCATCCGTTGTGTAATAAAGGAGAGTAGCATCTCCAGCAAACTGTTGAATTCCAGCTAGTCCATCTGTATCTGCATTAAATGCTGCTTTTAAGAAACGAAGAGCAGTTGGGCTCTTTTCTAGCATTTCCTCACACCATTTAATTGTTTCTTCCTCCACTTGCTCAAGAGGAACAACTGTATTTACTAGCCCCATATCAAGTGCTTCTTGCGCATTGTATTGACGGCATAAATACCAAATTTCTCGTGCTTTTTTATGTCCCACGATTCTTGCTAAATAACCTGAACCATATCCAGCATCAAAGCTACCCACTTTAGGACCCGTTTGTCCAAAGATCGCATTATCAGCCGCAATGGTTAAATCACATACGATATGTAAAACATGTCCTCCACCAATTGCATATCCCTTTACCATCGCAACAACAGGCTTAGGAATTACACGAATTAAGCGTTGAAGATCAAGAACATTTAAACGAGGGATTTCGTCTTCTCCAACGTATCCACCATGTCCACGTACTTTTTGATCTCCTCCTGAACAGAATGCTTGGTCTCCAGCTCCTGTTAAGACGATTACACCTACATTACGGTCGTCACGTGCATAAGCAAACGCATCAATTAATTCCATGACCGTCTTAGGACGAAATGCATTTCGCACTTCTGGACGATTGATGGTAATCTTAGCAATACCGTTATATGTTTCATACAGAATATCTTCGTAATTTCTTTGAGATACCCACTCAGCTGTCAATGTGTTTTCCTCCCTTAATTAAGAATCGGATTTATTCGACAAAAACCCACTTACTATTGTACCAAATTTTTCAGGTTGTTCCACATGTATTGCATGTCCACATCCATCAATATTTACCCACTGACTTTTTTTTAGATATTTTGTCATCTTTTCAGCAATGTTGACAAATTTCTGATCCATGGAACCCGTAAGCAATAAGACTTTACCGGGGTACTCATTTAGTCTTTCCCAATAGCTTGGTTGTGACCCCGTTCCCATTCCAATCAAGCTATTTGCCAATCCCTTAATAGAGTTTTGCTTTCTTTGCTCTTTTATTCGTTGGCGAATGAGTACTGGTAATTTTTTTTGACTTTCGAATAACGGAATATTGCTCCAATATTCGACGAACCAATCTAATCCATTTTTCTGAATTTTATTGGCTAACTGTTCATCCTGTTCTCTTCTACTCCTTCTATCTTCCTCCGTTACAAGTCCTGGAGAAGCACTTTCGAGAACAAGGTTACGTACTAAGGTCGGATTCATCAATGCAAATGCAAGCGCCACTCGACCTCCCATTGAGTATCCAACCACATCTGCTTGCTCTATGTTTAAATTTTGAAAAATAGAACGTAAATCCTCCACCACCGACTTCATTTCATACCGTTCAATCGAATCTGGGGATGACGATTTTCCATGTCCGACAAGATCAACTTTGATGATTCTCGAGTTTTTCTTTAACAGCTCTTCACAATCCGACCATGTAGAAATATCACCGGTAAATCCATGAAGTAGAACAATCGGAAAACCCTCTCCTGATACTTCGACATGATATTCTACCCCATGCACCTCAATTTTCATCAGCTTTCGCCACGCAAATTCCGACTAATTTCCCGGGAAACATAATCCCACAAATTTCGATGTTCTTGTAGGTTTTCATCTCTTTTTGTCGGAACTTCAATAACCGATAATCCTTCTTTCGCCAAAGTTTGCTCAAAAGAGGAAGTAAGCTCCATCCAAGTAGAAACTCGGCTAAAAGTCCCGCCGTACATGGAGACAGCTGGTTCAAAATCAAGGTCTAACGGAGTACCAAATAGACGTTCAAAATGCTGCGGATGACTTGCCTGAGGAAGGAAACTAAAAATCCCACCACCATTGTTATTTAGCACAATAACACTTAGGTCAATATGATATAACTTAGAAGCAATGAGACCGTTTAAATCATGGAAAAAAGTTAAATCTCCAAGTACTAAATACATAGGCTTGTGAACCGTCCCAGCACCAAGAGCAGATGAAATCACTCCATCAATACCATTTGCACCGCGATTTGCCATGATTCTGATCGACTTTTGATTATTAAAGAAAAAAGTATCCACATCACGGATTGGCATGGAATTCCCAACAAACAAAGTAGCTCCATCAGGCAGCAATTCTACTAATTCATAAAATAAACGACTCTCACTGAGGGATTCATTTTCCTTTACACGGAACAAAGCTGCTTTTGTTATCTCATTCATTTGTTGCCACTTTTCAAGAAACAATGTATCCTGATTTTCTTTTAAAAGAGGAAGAAGAGATTCACAAAATTCGACTTCATCACAATAAACCATGTTTGTGGTTAATAAGGATGGGTCTCTCCAACCTTCCCCACCATCAACCACAAATTGAGGGACTTGCTCATTCTTTTTCATAAATAATGAAAATGCTTTTGAAATAGGCATCGCCCCAAATCGAATAATTACATCTGGTGCTAAATGACTTACGGCATCGTCATTTCTTAAAAATGTATCATAGCTTTCTATTATATGTACAAACTCGTGGTTTCCACTTCGTAACTGCGATAAGGGATCCGCAATAATCGGATACTGTAACTTTGCAGCTAGCATAGTAATGGCATTAGCAAAGGTGGGATGATCGATTTCACCACAAACAATCAATCCATTTTTATGTTCATTCAACTCGTTCGCAATGGATCTTAATTGATTTTCATTCAGGGCCAGACGACCTTGTTCAATGTGAACATATCCCTTTTCTCTTTCTGGCATGATAAATATATTTTCACTTGTTAAATCAGGCACAAGTGGTTCACGAAGTGGAAAATTCAAATGCACGGGACCAGCTGGAGAAGATAAAGCGGTTGCAACAGCACGACCTGCAACAGTGCGCGCATAACGAAGCATCTCTTTGGAGCCCTCCGGATGAGACATTTCGATAAACCATTTTACATGCTTCCCGTATAAATTCACCTGATCCATTGCTTGTGGTGCACCAACATCACGAAGCTCATGTGGTCGATCCGCTGTGATAACTAGAAGAGGTACCCTTGATAAATTCGCTTCAGCTATTGCAGGGAAATAGTTCGCTGCTGCTGTTCCCGAAGTACAAAGCAAGACGGTCGGATTTCGGGAAGCCTTGGCCATTCCCAACGCAAAAAAGGCTGCTGATCTTTCATCTACATGAATATGCAGACGAAGATCAGGGTGTTCAGCCATAATCATCGCAATAGGAGTGGACCTTGACCCTGGGCTAACAACAACGTCCTTCACTCCTGCATGTATTAATTCTGCTACAAAAGAAGCAATGTATTTCGTTAATGCTTGTTGGTGATTCATTACTCTTTCCCCCTTAAGGCAGAAAGCATAGGACGAAACTTGATATTCGTCTCTTGATACTCACTGTCTACATTCGAATCCTTAACGATTCCACAACCGGCAAATAAAGAAGCCTCGTTTCCTTGTAACAATCCTGAACGTATCGCAACCGCAAATTCTCCATTACCTTCAAAATCAATCCAACCGATCGGTGCCGCATACATTCCTCTATCTAAGTCTTCCATTAACCGGATGCTCTCTATTGCTTCTTTTCTTGGAACCCCACCTAAAGCAGGCGTGGGATGAAGCAGGTTCACAAGCTGAAGTAACGAACTTTCCTCATCAGCTATTCCAACCACTGGTGTGTATAAGTGCTGAATATGCTTATTTTTCAACAACTGTGGGTGAGACGGAATTCGAACCTCATGACATACCTTTTCCATCGCTTCCTTAATCATCTCAACAACAAATTGATGTTCATTCAAATTCTTTTCATCACATAGAAGTTCATTACCTAGTAACTCGTCTTCTTTTATAGTCTTCCCTCTGGCTATGGAACCGGCCAAACAGGTGGAGTACACATTGTTTTTTACCTTTTTAACTAATCTTTCTGGTGATGCTCCAATAAAACAGTCCCCTCTAGACTCAAAGGCAAAAATAAAACTGTCTCTCTGTTCCTCTAAAAGATTCATAATCACAGGCTCTACTGGAATTTGCTCTTCGAATTGAAGTCTGAGCTCTCTAGCAAGAACAACCTTTTTCATGGTTCCTGCCTTTAGTAATTCTACGACCTCGCTCACACGTTTCTTCCAATTTTCAGGATAAACTTCATTTACCTGTGATAAGTTGGTCAACTGTGGCAATTCTTGCTTTTCTATTCCATTAAATAACGATTTTCTCTCTTGTTCAGCTAGCTCATACATTGAATCATCATCTTCAGCCGAACAAAGAAGGTTAGTCGTTAAATAGTATTCTCCTTTAATTACACTAACTAGGTACTTTGGTATATGAAAAAGGGAATGTGGAAACTGTGCCCAAAGATCGGTTTTCTCTTTCAATGGATCAAAGGAAAATCCACCCAACATAATGGGTCCAGTAGCAGTTGGTTTCTCTTCCATTAGCATGATGCTATGACTCATAAGCTCTTGCCATTGCTTCTCCACATGAAAAAAGCGGCCAGAAGCCTGATCCGATTGTATTTCTTTACATATTCCAATGCCAATCATAACTACTTCATCAGAGGGATCTTTCCAAAAAAAGCGCTCGCCAACAAATTGGTCTCTTCCAGCTGCAAATACAGACAGAGGCTGAACCGGATGAATCCTTTGGACTTCGCTAACTAATACGGGCATTGAAAGCTTGCGTGCTTTCTCAATTGCTTCAATGATCCCTTCTTTAAGCTCCGTATTCTGAATGGTAACCAAATTCGTACAACTCCTGTTAAATAACGTTATAAACTTATTTTAAGATACACCTCAATCCAAGATCATGTCAACAAAAGGAACCTTCGAAAACCTATATCTTTCCTTATTATACGCTATTTCAATCTATTTTGAGATATTATGCCCATAATTGTCATTCCTGCACAAAAAATTATTGTAGAAAATATGGAAATGGTCTCCTTCATTAGGAGGAAAATTTAATTGACACACTCCTTCGTTTTTCCTACACTTGAATTTGGATATAAATTATTTTAAACTTATATAGTTTTGACAAATAAATATAGAAATGGGGAGAGGTACGATGCAACCACAAATGCAAACGGGTCCTTCGCCTACTTTTAAGGGGAAAAATTGGAGAGTCTGGTGGCAACTTACACGACCACACACGTTAACAGCTGCCTTTGTTCCTGTATTATTAGGAACCGCATTAGCCTTACCATTAACATCTATTGACCTTGGTTTATTTATCGCCATGCTTATCGCTTGCTTACTTATACAAGCGGCAACAAATATGTTTAATGAATATTATGATTTCAAACGTGGTCTTGATAACGAGCACTCTGTCGGTATAGGTGGAGCCATTGTTCGCGAAGGAATTCAACCTGCGACCGTTATGAAAATAGCTCTTAGTCTTTATGGTATTTCCATGCTGTTAGGAGTATATATTTGTATGAATTCTAGCTGGTGGCTTGCTGCGATTGGTCTAGTTTCAATGACAGTAGGTTATCTATACACGGGAGGACCTATTCCGATCGCGTACACTCCTTTTGGAGAAATCTTTGCCGGTTTCTTTATGGGAATGCTCATCATACTGATTGCCTTTTACATTCAAACAGGTTTTGTTACTATGATAAGTGTATTAATATCTGTACCTATCGTCATAACTGTAGGTGCCATTCTACTTGCCAATAATATACGTGACCATGATGGTGACAAAGAAAATGGAAGAAAAACATTAGCGATCCTACTTGGTCAAAAAAGAGCAATCTTTCTTTTAGCAGGAATGTTCCTTGTCTCTTATGCTTGGGTATTTACTCTGATTGGTTTAGACTATGCTTCTGCTTGGTTAGCGATCGTGTTGCTAAGCTCACCAAAAGCAATCAAAGCGATCAAAGGATTCATCGGAAAAACAAAACCGATTCAAATGGTTCCAGCCATGATAGCGACTGCCCAAACAAATACGATATTTGGATTTTTGTTATCAATCGGACTATTTTTAGGACATTTCTTAAACAATTAAACAAAAGAGGAGACCCTATAAAAATGGTCTCCTCTTTGTTATTTACCTAACTTTACCTTTTACAGAAGAAATATTCCAAATGTCATCCGCATACTGCTGTATGGTTCGGTCACTAGAGAAAAAACCTGAATTCGCTATATTGGCTAAACTCATCTTTAACCACCTATTTTGATCAGCATAAGCCTTCCCTACTTCTCTTTGGGCTTCTATATAAGATGAGAAATCACGTAAAACAAAATACTGGTCATTCTCCATTAATAACGAATCATGGATCGGCTCAAACTCATTATCAAGATCGCCAAAATATCCGTTCGTTAACTGATCCACCACTTGGCGAATACGTTTATCATGGTGATAATAGTCGACTGACGTATAGCCGCCATACTGGTAATAATTCATAACTTCTTCCGCTGTTAATCCAAAAATAAATATATTGTCATCGCCTACATGTTCCTTGATTTCAATGTTAGCTCCATCAAGTGTACCTAAGGTAAGTGCACCATTCATCATGAACTTCATATTACCTGTTCCCGAGGCTTCTTTACTAGCAGTCGAAATTTGCTCACTCACATCAGATGCAGGAAAGATTTCTTCAGCTAATGATACACGGTAGTTTTCAAGAAATACTACTTTCAACTTGTCAGATACCGTTTTATCATTATTTATTTTTTCTGCAATGGTATTGATGAGCTTAATAATTTTCTTTGCATAGTAATAACCAGGTGATGCTTTCGCTCCAAACAAGAACGTTCTTGGATACATCTGAAAGCTCGAATCCTCTTTCAAGCGATTATACAAGTACATAATATGAAGAACATTTAAGAGCTGTCGTTTATAAGCGTGCAATCTCTTTACTTGAACATCAAATATAGAAAGAGGATCAACGACTATACCTGTCTTTGCTTTAATTTTTTCTGCAAGTGATTTCTTATTATCCTGCTTGATCTCATACAACTGCTCTAGAAAAGCAGAATCTTGCTGGAAAAATTGAAGCTCTTTTAAATGCTCTGGGTGATTGACCCACTTCGTCCCAATTCCCTCATTGATCAAACTTGTTAGTTTCGGATTGGATTTGATCAGCCAACGTCTGTGGGTAATCCCATTGGTCTTATTATTAAACTTTTCAGGAAATACTTGATAAAATTGGTTCATTTCTCTTTGTTTTAAAATTTCTGTATGAATGGCGGCTACTCCATTTACACTGTATGAACCGACAATCGCCAAATGAGCCATCTTTACTTGGTCATGAGCAATAATTGCCATATCCTCAATTTTTCGCCAATCCCCTGGATACTGTGTCCATAAGTCTTGGCAAAATCTCTCGTTGATTTCATTTACAATCATAAAAATTCGTGGAAGCAACGGTTGGAAAATGCGAACCGGCCATTTTTCTAAAGCTTCTGCTAAAGTTGTATGATTCGTATATGAAATAGTGTTTGTCGTAATATGCCATGCATCTTCCCAACTCATCCCTTCCTCATCAATAAGTACCCTCATTAATTCGGGGATGGCTAATACGGGATGCGTATCATTTATATGCAGACCCACATATTTATGAAAATCTATTAAACTAGCATGTTGTTTCCGATAAGATCTCACAATCGAACGAATACTTGCAGAGACAAGGAAATATTGCTGCTTTAAACGTAGAATCTTTCCTTCATCATGTGTATCATCGGGATATAAAAACTCTGAGATAAGCTCCGTATCGCGCTTATATTTCATAATATCTCGATTTATTGGGTACGGAGTAGTTTCAGCACTCCAAAGGCGTAACGTGTTAACTGTGTCTGTTTGATAACCTACCACTGGAAGGTCATATGGTACAGCCATCACCGTTTCCGCTTCAAGATGGCGAAATTCTAACTTTCCATTATTATTGATCGCTTCTACTCTTCCCCAAAAAGGAACATCTACAGCTAAATCAGCTTTCCTTACTTCCCATACATGGCCATGACGAAGCCATTGTTCAGGTAATTCTACTTGATATCCATCTACGATTTTCTGCTCAAATAAGCCATGCTTATAACGAATACCACATCCATGACCCGGAAGATCTAAAGTTGCAAGAGAATCCATGAAGCAGGCTGCAAGACGTCCTAAGCCGCCATTACCAAGTGCTGCATCTGCTTCCATTTCCTCTAAGTCGCTAAGCTCAATTCCTAGCTCCTTTAGTCCCTCTTCCACTACATCATCAATTCCTAGGTTAAGGAGGTTATGCCTCAAAAGCTTTCCAAGCAAAAATTCAATAGATAAGTAATAGACTTGTTTTTCTTTCTCCGCTCGATAACTTTCATTTGTCTTGATCCAATTTGAGCTTACGTATTCACGGATCATGATTCCTAAAGTATGGTAGTGATCTCTCTTCGTACTTTCTTGAAAGCTTTTTCCGCAAGTCATTTCGAGACGTTGTAAAAACGTTTCCGTGAACATTTCTTTGTTAGAAAACATGAGTTTCACTCCTGGATAAAAGTTGAGCATATAATTGATTATATTTAAAGGCGGACTGTGCCCAGCTGTTATCAATGCTCATTGCATGCTTAACAAGATTATTCCAAACCCGATCATTTTCGTAAAAATGGATGGCACGTTTAATGGTATACAACATATCATGCGCATTAAAATTCTTGAAGGAGAAACCATTTCCCTCTCCTGAGAATTCATCATATGCAAACACGGTGTCATTTAGACCCCCAGTTTCTCGAACGATAGGGATAGCGCCATATCTCATCGCAATCATTTGGCCTAACCCACATGGTTCAAATTTTGAAGGCATGAGAAAAAGATCAGCACCTGCATAAATTTGGTGAGCTAGACCTTCATCAAAACCAATATATGCTTTAAATCGATCTGGATACTGCCGCTCCATGTCTCGAAAGAAATTTTCAAACTCGTCATCCCCCGTTCCAAGAATGAGGAATTGAATCGGCTCAGCCATAATTTCATTAAACACATGTTTAACAAGATCTAATCCTTTTTGTTTTGTTAAACGTGTGACCATAACCATTAATGGAATTTGTGAAGCCTGTGGTAAGCCAAATTGTTTCTGAATGGCCTTTTTATTTACTAGTTTTTGATTACGATGATTGGCATCGTATGTTTTTACAAGAAACGAATCCTTTTCTGGATTATAAAATTCATCATCAATTCCATTTAGAATTCCTTCAAGATCACTTAAACGACTTCTTAGCAATCCATCCAGCTTTTCACCATAGTACTCCGTTTGTATTTCGTCCATATATGTAGGACTAACGGTAGTAATTCGATCAGACGCAATAAGTGCTGCTTTCATAAAATTTATGTTTCCATAAAACTCAAGTTGATCGGTATTAAAATATGAATCATCTAAATCAAATAAATCCTTTAAAGCTTCCTTAGGCATAATACCTTGGAATCCAAGATTATGAATCGTAAATACTGTTCTCATAAATCCATAGCCGTTTTTCTTTTGATATTCCGTTTTTAGTAAGAAAGGAATCATTCCTGTATGCCAATCATGGCAATGAATGACATCTGGATAATAATCTAGTATACGCACCGCTTCAAGCACGGCACGGTTAAAGAAAGCAAACCGCTCACCATCGTCAAAATAACCGTACAAGGAATCTCTCTTAAAATAGTATTCATTATCTATAAAATAATAAGTAATTCCATCATGGACATACTCTTCAATACCACAATATTGTTCTCTCCAGCCAACATTCACAATCAACTCATGTTTTTTAGTCATCTTTTCACGTATTGCTTGAGGAATGGTACCGTATTTCGGCATCATTACTCTTACATCTGTACCAAGTCTTTTCAATTCTTTAGGTAAAGATCCTGCTACATCTGCTAACCCTCCGGATTTAACGAAAGGTACACATTCCGAAACTGCGAATAAAACTTTCACGAATTCATCAACGCCCCTTGTACTGTTCCTTTACGAACCACATATGGTAAATCCTTTGTTCCATACATCATTGTTCCATCATTTACCTTAACATCTTTATCTAAAACAACCGAATCTAATACGCAATTTTCACCAATTTGACATTTTTGCATGATGATGCTGTTTTTTATTACCGTTCCCTTGCCAATTTTTACAGCACGAGAAATAATACTATTTTCAACGGTTCCTTCAATTAAGCAGCCATTGGCAATGACTGAATTTTTCACCGTAGCTCCTGTAAAGTACCGAGTAGGTGGCTCATCCTTTACTTTTGTATACACTGGCTGATTCTTTAAAAAGAGCTCCTTCCAAATGGATGGATTTAATAGCTTCATACTTTCATTAAAATACGTTGTAATCGAGTCGATCATCACTGCGTATCCTTTGAATTCATAATGGCATTGACGATAAGGACTGTTAATATCTGTTACAACATCTCTCATACATGTATATCCCGTTTGCTCTCTTGTCTCAAAAAGTTCTACTAAAAGAGATTTTTTCATTAAAAACATATGAAGAGATCGTCCGTCTTTTCTTATTTCTGTAATATCACAGCCGCTCTTGATATGCCAATCGAGAATAGGTTCAAAATTCATACTACAAACAGTAAAGCAGTTTGAGATGAGGGCATACTGTTGGTTACTACGATCAAAGTAATCTTTATTGGCAGCAAAATGATTAAATGAAGTTATTTCTTTTTCTTCTGCAGGAGCAGGAAAAAAGAATAACCCATCTCGCTTACGATTTAAGTCCCAATCCTTTCCAGACCCCAAATGATCCATTAAGGAACGGTATTGATTCTTCGGAAAAATCGCCACACTCTTTATTCCAGAATTGACCATGTTTGAAAGAACAAAATCTATTAATCGATAACGTCCTCCAAATGGTACTGCAGCTAAAGAACGATGTTGGATTAGATCCTCTAATCCTTTTTGATATGTTGTTGCATCTATTACTCCAAGCAGCTTTCTATCCATCCTTACCCCTCATCTCCTCATTTATTTGTTCTCTATTCTCTGTATTTAAAGGGTTTGAAGCATATCCTCTGTTACTAAAACAATATCATCCTCCGCATCTGGCAAAGCACGAATAATTGTTCCATCTGGTATAACCATCTCCGACGGGACGATCGCCTTTTCAATAAACACATTTTTTCCAATCACTGCATCAGGCATGATAACTGATTCTTTAATATAGGCTCCTTTTTCAACCTTTACTCCTTGAAAAAGTACCGATTTTTCAATCTCTCCTTCAATTACACAACCTTCATTAATGAGTGAATCATTGACGAGTGCATCATTTGAGATAAACTGTGGTGGTTGATTTGGATTTACTGAATAAATTCTCCAAGTATAATCAAATAAATCTAATCCACATTTATCATCTAGGAGATCCATATTTGCTTCCCAAAGACTACGTACAGTCCCAACATCCTTCCAATAACCACTAAACGGATAAGCAAATAATTTCTTCTGGTCTGATAATAAGGTTGGGAGAATATCCTTTCCAAAATCATGACTTGACTCAGGAAGAACAGCATCCTTTTCCAAATACCCTTTTAAAACAGACCATTTAAAAATGTAAATCCCCATAGAGGCTAGATTGTTCTTCGGATTCGCAGGTTTTTCATCAAATTCGACAACCTTCATATCACTATCCGTATTTAAAATACCGAATCGACTTGCTTCATCCCAAGGCACTTCAATCACTGAAATGGTAGCATCAGCATCTCTAGCAATATGGAAATCTAGCATTAACTCATAATTCATTTTGTATATATGGTCTCCGGACAGAATGAGTACATATTCCGGATCATATTGAATTAAATAATTTAAATTTTGATAGATGGCACAAGCAGTACCTGTATACCATCTCATCTCCTTGGACTCACTATAAGGTGGAAGAACAGTCACCCCACCATTTTTTCGATCCAAGTCCCATGCACTTCCAATTCCAATATACGAGTTTAACACTAGTGGTTGATACTGAGTAAGGACACCCACCGTATCAATTCCTGAGTTCGTACAATTGCTCAAAGTAAAATCAATGATTCGGTACTTCCCTCCAAACGGTACAGCTGGTTTTGCTAAATTTGAAGTTAAGGAATGTAACCTACTTCCTTGCCCTCCTGCTAACAGCATAGCTACGCACTTCTTCTTTGCCATTTCCTTTTCTCTCCTTTCGATGTTTAACTGGACGCAATATAGAAACCCCAAATGGAGGTATCCTCATCATAATGTGATGCTCTCTTCCATGAAACTCTTCATCAATCGCTTCTAGTGGCTTTTTATTAATTACACCGGACCCTCCAAAATCAACCGCATCTGTATTCAATATTTCTCGATACGTTCCCTCTTTTGGAACACCGATTTTATAATCTTCATATGTCTTTTCTGTAAAATTACACACGATGACCAATGGATCTCCTTCTTCCCCTTTTCTAACAAAAGAGAAAATCGATTGATCACGGTTATTTACATCAATCCACTCAAATCCTTCATGTAAATGATCAAGCTCATATAAAGGTTTATTGCGCTTATACACCTTGATCAATTCTTTTACAAAAAGATTCATTTTTCCATGCATCTCATAATCTAATAAATGCCAATCCAATTCCTCTTCATCTTTCCATTCAGAGAACTGACCTAACTCAAATCCCATGAACAGAAGTTTTTTCCCTGGATGTCCAAACATATATGTTAATAGTAGCCTTAGTTGAGCAAATTTTTGCCAATAATCTCCTGGCATTTTATCAAGTAACGATTTCTTTCCATGAACAACTTCGTCATGTGAAAATGGAAGGATATAATTCTCCGAAAATGCATAAAGAAGGGAGAAGCTGACTTTATCGTGAAATTGTGAGCGTTCATTTGACCCTTTTTCCATATAGGAAAGCATGTCGTTCATCCAGCCCATATTCCATTTGTAGTTAAAACCTAATCCACCGTAGTGAGTTGGGGAAGTTACCTGTGGCCAATCAGTAGAGTCCTCGGCAATCATCAATAGGTTTGAATCATATTGATATACAATTTGATTTAACTTCTTTAAAAATGCAATACCAAATTCATTTACTCGTTGACCATCTGAATTAGGCCAATAAATGATGTTTGAAACTGCATCTACGCGAAATCCGTCCACATGAAAGTATTCCATCCAAAACAATGCATTAGAAATTAAGAAACTCTGTACCTCTGTTTTACTTAAGTCGAAATTAGCAGTACCCCAAGTGTAATTTTCACGATCAATCTCTGTCTCATATTCATAAACCCAAGATCCATCAAATCGGTGTAATCCGTGGGCGTCTTTACAGAAATGACCTGGTACCCAATCCATAATTACTCCAATATGATTTTGGTGACATTGATCAATAAAATACATCAGATCATGAGGGGTTCCATAACGGCTAGTAACGGAAAAATATCCTGTTCCTTGATAGCCCCAAGATATATCTAAAGGGTGTTCCACTAATGGCAATAGCTCAATATGAGTAAATCCGTGGTCAAGTACATAAGGAATGACCTCATCAGCTAATTCACGATACGTTAAAAAGCTGCCGTCCTCTTTCTTTTTCCATGATCCAACATGCATCTCATAGATAACAGTAGGACTTGAATACACTTTGTTTTTCTCTTTTTTCTGAAGCCATTTTTGATCGTTCCATTGGAAACCATCTAAGGGGTAACAAATGGATGCTGTTTTTGGCCGTTCTTCAGAGAAAAACGCATAAGGATCAGATTTCAATAATACTTCTCCCGTGGATGTATGAATTTCATATTTATAAAGGCAGCCCGTTAAATCCTGCTCAACAATGAGCATCCAAACTCCTTCATCATTCACCTTTTTAAATTCATAACCACTTCCATTCCAATTGTTTACATCACTAGCAAGAGATACTTTTGTTGCGTTTGGTGCCCACACGCAAAATCTCGTGCATGTCTTTTCATCAATAGTAAGAACATGGGCTCCAAACAAACGGTAACATTCAAAGAAATTACCCTCATGAAATAAATGAAGCTGGTATTCAGTTGGATGAATCAAATCCAAAATCATTCTACTCCCTACCTATTCATTAGTTTTGTACATTACTTTTACTGTATAATTCTTGCCAATCTTTCAAATCCCTTTTTAATTTTTCTGACAATTAACTCTCCATTTCGACACAATTAGCTATTAGACATATGATTTCGACGGCATTCATCCATTTAACGCAGCAAACTGCAAAAAATGATAGAAATTATTTTTTAATAGATAATAAATTTTATGATGCAGATATAGAGATATATGCTAATTATTTGGTTGTAATGAATAAAATGTGTATTTTGAATTATGAAATAATTGAATTTAGAATAATCACTAGTGTTGCACTAATTTAATTTCAATATTAAAAAGACTCAAAATCTTCACTAATTTTATTTTGTGCAAAGAAAAAGTCCTTTATAATGGATAAGTCAGGTGGTAACCCGTCCAAATCCACTAAAAAGGACACACGCATGGACAAGATTACACGAAAAACTTCATTTGGGCAATGGTTTTCAGCCATGAATCTTCAATTAATTGAAGATCAGGTGAAAATCAAGAAATTAGACTATTATACAAAAAAGTTAAGGACAGAGTCCTTCCTGAAACTGCTGCTCTTTGCGCAGCTAGTTGAAGTCGAGAGCCTGCACGCTCTTGGTGATTGTCTTTTTGACGAACAGCTTCAAAAGGGAATTGAACTAGATTCGATCAGTATTTCTCAGTTATCTCGACGGTTAAACAGCTTAAATCCAGATCTGTTTCAACTTCTTTTCCTCGATTTAGTGGGGCGGATTCACGCCAAAACCCACTATACAAAACTGGTTATGCCTTTGAAAATCATTGATTCGAGTACATTGCCACTTAATTTGACGAATCATCGGTGGGCAAAATTTCGGAAAACTAAAGCAGGCGTAAAGTTACATCTTCGTCTTGTCTTCATGGAAAAGGGATCTTCCTATCCGGAAAAAGCCGTCATCACCAAAGCCAGTGAACATGACCGAGGTCAGTTGGAGGTTCTGGTCGATGACAAAGAATGCATGTATGTGTTTGACAGAGGATATCTGGACTACGAGCGCTTTGACCGTATGACGGATGATGGATACTTTTTTCTCTCTAGACTACGCAAAAACGCTGTGATCCGAGAAGTCAGTGATTTTCCATTACCTGATGATTCATCTGTTTTGTCTGATCAAATGGTGTTGCTCGGAAGCACACAAAACCGTACAGAGAATTACTTCCGTCTTCTAAAAGTGGCTGATTCAAAAGGGAATCTGCTTCACCTCATCACAAACCGTTTTGATTTGAGCGCAGAAGAAATTTCAGAGATGTACAAGGCCCGCTGGGCCATTGAACTTTTTTTCAAATGGATCAAGCAGCACTTAAACATCAAAAAGTTCTACGGCCAAAGCGAGTGGGCGATACAGAATCAGGTGTTCATCGCGTTAATCGTCTATTGTCTCAATGTTCTCGCGCAGATCGAGACGGACAGCAAGAGGAAAATTCTGCAGATTAGCCGATATTTAAAGGCAGCATTGTGGAAGCCGGCTACGATCTGGATTCGAAAAATAGAAGGAAAGGCTGTTCCTTAATCAGCCAAACTGTCGGTGTCACCTCAGTCTAATTGTAAAATAATTTCCAAATGGATAGAGCCACCTTTGTATGGGTATTTCCTTTTTTGGCTCCAAATAAGGAAAATAATTAAACTGAAAATTTAAATATTATTCATGCAACACTAGTGTAGAATAATATATTTAAGAGGATTTCTTTGTGTGAAAAGGTCATTTTTATGCTGAAAAATGAAAGGGTTTTCATTCATTTGTCGAAAATTGGAAACCTTAACAATTGGTTAGAGGACATTTAATAGAAGAGATAAATAAACCCTCTATTGATAGTAAATTGTCATCAATAGAGGGTTAGTAGAAGAGTTAAGAACAGATACCCTTGCACCTGGAAAAAGACGCAAAGAGGTATTCTTTAATATGGTTAGTTAATTACTTCTGATATCATTAACTAGTGAAGAACTTACCAAATAGAAAAAAACATTGAACAAATGTTCAATGTTTTTTATGACCCCTACGGGATTCGAACCCGTGTTACCGCCGTGAAAGGGCGGTGTCTTAACCGCTTGACCAAGGGGCCATATGGCGGAGAAGGAGGGATTTGAACCCTCGCGCCGGTTACCCGACCTACACCCTTAGCAGGGGCGCCTCTTCAGCCTCTTGAGTACTTCCCCATATGGCTCCACAGACAGGACTCGAACCTGTGACCGTTCGGTTAACAGCCGAATGCTCTACCAACTGAGCTACTGTGGAATATTGGTAAGTTTTTTAGGTAGTGCAAAAAGTTCTGGTGGGCCTAAATGGACTCGAACCATCGACCTCACGCTTATCAGGCGTGCGCTCTAACCAGCTGAGCTATAGGCCCTTAAATGGAGCGGGTGATGAGAATCGAACTCACGACATCAGCTTGGAAGGCTGAGGTTTTACCATTAAACTACACCCGCAAAAATATTATGGGGCGACTGATGGGAATTGAACCCACGAATGCCGGAACCACAATCCGGTGCGTTAACCACTTCGCCACAATCGCCATAATTATATTGAAAATAAATGGTGGCTCAGGACGGAATCGAACCGCCGACACAAGGATTTTCAGTCCTTTGCTCTACCAACTGAGCTACTGAGCCATACTTAAGATAATACCCTAGATAAAGTTATGTTTCGTCCTTCGTCCCGATTTTCAATCGGTACGCTGGCTGTTTTGCTTTGTAGCTTATTCATCGTGCTCTACCGACTGAGCTACTGAGCCAACTTTGAATTATTTAATGGCGGTCCCGACCGGGATCGAACCGGCGATCTCCTGCGTGACAGGCAGGCATGTTAACCGCTACACCACGGGACCAGAGTTTTTTCAAGTTTCCTTGAAAATAACTTTTTAATTGCGGGGACAGGATTTGAACCTGCGACCTTCGGGTTATGAGCCCGACGAGCTACCAGACTGCTCCACCCCGCGACGATATTAAATTATATGGAGGAGGTAGAGGGATTCGAACCCCCGCGCGGTTTGACCCGCCTGTCGGTTTTCAAGACCGATCCCTTCAGCCGGACTTGGGTATACCTCCAAATATCGTAAATGGTGGACCTTGTAGGACTCGAACCTACGACCGGACGGTTATGAGCCGTCTGCTCTAACCAGCTGAGCTAAAGGTCCAAGGATAACTAATTTAGTAATTTTGGTAGCGGCGGAGGGGATCGAACCCCCGACCTCACGGGTATGAACCGTACGCTCTAGCCAGCTGAGCTACACCGCCAAATTTAATTTAATGAAGATTTTTTCACTACACTACGTTTCGTGAAAAAATCTAAGTGGAGCCTAGCGGGATCGAACCGCTGACCTCCTGCGTGCAAGGCAGGCGCTCTCCCAGCTGAGCTAAGGCCCCATAATAAAGTTAGATGGTCGGGAAGACAGGATTCGAACCTGCGACCCCTTGGTCCCAAACCAAGTGCTCTACCAAGCTGAGCTACTCCCCGTTTAAATCTAATATGGCGCGCCCGAAAGGAGTCGAACCCATAACCTTCTGATCCGTAGTCAGACGCTCTATCCAATTGAGCTACGGGCGCATATTTTTCAATCAAATTGATAAAGATCGCTATTTTGCTTCGTAAAAAGCATTGGATATTTTACTTCGTAATATTGAAACCTATTTTGCTTTGCAAAAAGCTTTGGTGCCGAGGACCGGAATCGAACCGGTACGGTAGTCACCTACCGCAGGATTTTAAGTCCTGTGCGTCTGCCAGTTCCGCCACCCCGGCAAAAGAAGTTCTTGGAGCGGAAGACGGGATTTGAACCCGCGACCCCAACCTTGGCAAGGTTGTATTCTACCACTGAACTACTTCCGCAAATAATAAGTTGTTTTGCTAGAGAAAAACTTTGGTGCGGGTGAAGGGAGTCGAACCCCCACGCCTTGCGGCGCTAGATCCTAAGTCTAGTGCGTCTGCCAATTCCGCCACACCCGCATAAAGGAAAGTTATGTTACTTAATAATAAATGGTGAGCCATGAAGGACTCGAACCTTCGACCCTCTGATTAAAAGTCAGATGCTCTACCGACTGAGCTAATGGCTCGTACTAAATGGTGCCGGTGAGAGGACTTGAACCCCCAACCTACTGATTACAAGTCAGTTGCTCTACCAATTGAGCTACGCCGGCGAGAAATATTAAAATTTTCACTATGTGAATTTTTAAAGGATGACTATTTTTCACTACGTGAAAAAAGTGTTGGTGGAGGATGACGGGATCGAACCGCCGACCCCCTGCTTGTAAGGCAGGTGCTCTCCCAGCTGAGCTAATCCTCCATTAACGCCTGGCGACGTCCTACTCTCACAGAGGGAAACCCTCAACTACCATCGGCGCTGAAAAGCTTAACTTCCGTGTTCGGTATGGGAACGGGTGTGACCTTTTCGCTATCGCCACCAGACTATTTATGCGACACTATTTATTATAATAGTTTTTCACAATTTTTCAAGAGAAATTTTTAACCATTCTCTCAAAACTAGATAATGAATGAAGAAGAAAGAAATACGTTTCATCATTGTCCAGCTACAGCGCCTAGCCGCTCGAGGTCATAAGCCAAATCCCTCCAGAAGGCAGGCCTTCTTGCGTGATTCGTCTTATGCTTGTCGCGTCTGTTCAAGGCGCTTCCGCTTTTCTTGGTTAAGTCCTCGATCGATTAGTATCAGTCAGCTCCACACGTCGCCGCGCTTCCACCTCTGACCTATCAACCTGATCATCTTTCAGGGATCTTACTAGCTTGCGCTATGGGAAATCTCATCTTGAGGGGGGCTTCATGCTTAGATGCTTTCAGCACTTATCCCTTCCGCACATAGCTACCCAGCGATGCCTTTGGCAAGACAACTGGTACACCAGCGGTGCGTCCATCCCGGTCCTCTCGTACTAAGGACAGCTCCTCTCAAATTTCCTACGCCCACGACGGATAGGGACCGAACTGTCTCACGACGTTCTGAACCCAGCTCGCGTACCGCTTTAATGGGCGAACAGCCCAACCCTTGGGACCGACTACAGCCCCAGGATGCGATGAGCCGACATCGAGGTGCCAAACCTCCCCGTCGATGTGGACTCTTGGGGGAGATAAGCCTGTTATCCCCGGGGTAGCTTTTATCCGTTGAGCGATGGCCCTTCCATGCGGAACCACCGGATCACTAAGCCCGACTTTCGTCCCTGCTCGACTTGTAGGTCTCGCAGTCAAGCTCCCTTGTGCCTTTACACTCTACGAATGATTTCCAACCATTCTGAGGGAACCTTTGGGCGCCTCCGTTACTTTTTAGGAGGCGACCGCCCCAGTCAAACTGCCCACCTGACACTGTCTCCCACCCCGATCAGGGGTGAGGGTTAGAATTTCAATACAGCCAGAGTAGTATCCCACCGACGCCTCCACCGAAGCTAGCGCTCCGGCTTCTCAGGCTCCTACCTATCCTGTACAAGCTGTACCAAAATTCAATATCAGGCTACAGTAAAGCTCCACGGGGTCTTTCCGTCCTGTCGCGGGTAACCTGCATCTTCACAGGTACTATAATTTCACCGAGTCTCTCGTTGAGACAGTGCCCAGATCGTTACGCCTTTCGTGCGGGTCGGAACTTACCCGACAAGGAATTTCGCTACCTTAGGACCGTTATAGTTACGGCCGCCGTTTACTGGGGCTTCGATTCAGAGCTTCGCTTGCGCTAACCCCTCCTCTTAACCTTCCAGCACCGGGCAGGCGTCAGCCCCTATACTTCGCCTTGCGGCTTCGCAGAGACCTGTGTTTTTGCTAAACAGTCGCCTGGGCCTATTCACTGCGGCTCTTCTGGGCTATTCACCCTGAAGAGCACCCCTTCTCCCGAAGTTACGGGGTCATTTTGCCGAGTTCCTTAACGAGAGTTCTCTCGCTCACCTTAGGATTCTCTCCTCGCCTACCTGTGTCGGTTTGCGGTACGGGCACCTGTTACCTCGCTAGAGGCTTTTCTTGGCAGTGTGGAATCAGGAACTTCGGTACTATATTTCCCTCGCCATCACAGCTCAGCCTTTTGATCACGGGATTTGCCTCGTGATCAGCCTAACTGCTTGGACGCGCATATCCAACAGCGCGCTTACCCTATCCTCCTGCGTCCCCCCATCACTCAAACGGTAATTTGGTGGTACAGGAATATCAACCTGTTGTCCATCGCCTACGCCTTTCGGCCTCGGCTTAGGTCCCGACTAACCCTGAGCGGACGAGCCTTCCTCAGGAAACCTTAGGCATTCGGTGGATGGGATTCTCACCCATCTTTCGCTACTCATACCGGCATTCTCACTTCTAAGCGCTCCACCAGTCCTTCCGGTCTAGCTTCAACGCCCTTAGAACGCTCTCCTACCACTGACATCGTGTGACGCCAATCCACAGCTTCGGTGATACGTTTAGCCCCGTTACATTTTCGGCGCGGAGTCACTCGACCAGTGAGCTATTACGCACTCTTTAAATGGTGGCTGCTTCTAAGCCAACATCCTGGTTGTCTAAGCAACTCCACATCCTTTGCCACTTAACGTATACTTTGGGACCTTAGCTGGTGGTCTGGGCTGTTTCCCTTTCGACTACGGATCTTATCACTCGCAGTCTGACTCCCATGGATAAGTCTTTGGCATTCGGAGTTTGTCTGAATTCGGTAACCCGATGAGGGCCCCTAGTCCAAACAGTGCTCTACCTCCAAGACTCTTACTACATGAGGCTAGCCCTAAAGCTATTTCGGAGAGAACCAGCTATCTCCAAGTTCGATTGGAATTTCTCCGCTACCCACACCTCATCCCCGCACTTTTCAACGTGCGTGGGTTCGGGCCTCCATCCAGTGTTACCTGGACTTCACCCTGGACATGGGTAGATCACCTGGTTTCGGGTCTACGACCACATACTAAAGCGCCCTATTCAGACTCGCTTTCGCTACGGCTCCGTCTTATCAACTTAACCTCGCATGTAATCGTAACTCGCCGGTTCATTCTACAAAAGGCACGCTATCACTCGTTAACGAGCTCTAACTACTTGTAGGCACACGGTTTCAGGATCTCTTTCACTCCCCTTCCGGGGTGCTTTTCACCTTTCCCTCACGGTACTGGTTCACTATCGGTCACTAGGTAGTATTTAGCCTTGGGAGATGGTCCTCCCTGCTTCCGACGGAATTTCACGTGTTCCGCCGTACTCAGGATCCACTCAAGAGGGAACGAAGTTTCAACTACAGGGTTGTTACCTTCTATGACTGACCTTTCCAGATCGATTCGTCTACTTCATTCCTTTGTAACTCCGTATAGAGTGTCCTACAACCCCAAGAGGCAAGCCTCTTGGTTTGGGCTAATCCCGTTTCGCTCGCCGCTACTCAGGGAATCGCGTTTGCTTTCTATTCCTCCGGGTACTTAGATGTTTCAGTTCCCCGGGTCTGCCTTCAATACCCTATGTATTCAGGTAAAGATTCTATCCCATTACGGATAGAGGGTTTCCCCATTCGGAAATCTCCGGATCAAAGCTTACTTACAGCTCCCCGAAGCATATCGGTGTTAGTACCGTCCTTCATCGGCTCCTAGTGCCAAGGCATCCACCGTGCGCCCTTTCTAACTTAACCTACAGTTAAAAAGTTTCTCTATATAATATAGAGAGAAAACTAAAATGGCGATTACTCGGTATTTCTTGGTTTTCTTCATTTATCATTATCTAGTTTTCAAAGAACGATTATCATAGAGAGATTGCTCTCTCAAAACTAAACAAATCATATCATCAACGGTTGTTAGCTTTGACCGAAGGTCATAAGCCTCAATTTTCCTTAGAAAGGAGGTGATCCAGCCGCACCTTCCGATACGGCTACCTTGTTACGACTTCACCCCAATCATCTGTCCCACCTTAGGCGGCTGGCTCCTTACGGTTACCCCACCGACTTCGGGTGTTACAAACTCTCGTGGTGTGACGGGCGGTGTGTACAAGGCCCGGGAACGTATTCACCGCGGCATGCTGATCCGCGATTACTAGCGATTCCAGCTTCATGTAGGCGAGTTGCAGCCTACAATCCGAACTGAGAGTGGTTTTATGGGATTGGCTCTGGCGTCGCCGCTTTGCTGCCCTTTGTACCACCCATTGTAGCACGTGTGTAGCCCAGGTCATAAGGGGCATGATGATTTGACGTCATCCCCACCTTCCTCCGGTTTGTCACCGGCAGTCACCTTAGAGTGCCCAACTAAATGCTGGCAACTAAGATCAAGGGTTGCGCTCGTTGCGGGACTTAACCCAACATCTCACGACACGAGCTGACGACAACCATGCACCACCTGTCACTTTTGTCCCCCGAAGGGGAACGCCCTATCTCTAGGGAAGGCAAAAGGATGTCAAGACCTGGTAAGGTTCTTCGCGTTGCTTCGAATTAAACCACATGCTCCACCGCTTGTGCGGGCCCCCGTCAATTCCTTTGAGTTTCAGCCTTGCGGCCGTACTCCCCAGGCGGAGTGCTTAATGCGTTTGCTGCAGCACTAAAGGGCGGAAACCCTCTAACACTTAGCACTCATCGTTTACGGCGTGGACTACCAGGGTATCTAATCCTGTTTGCTCCCCACGCTTTCGCGCCTCAGTGTCAGTTACAGGCCAAAGAGTCGCCTTCGCCACTGGTGTTCCTCCACATCTCTACGCATTTCACCGCTACACGTGGAATTCCACTCTTCTCTCCTGCACTCAAGTCTCCCAGTTTCCAATGACCCTCCCCGGTTGAGCCGGGGGCTTTCACATCAGACTTAAGAGACCACCTGCGCGCGCTTTACGCCCAATAATTCCGGACAACGCTTGCCACCTACGTATTACCGCGGCTGCTGGCACGTAGTTAGCCGTGGCTTTCTGGTTAGGTACCGTCAAGGTACCGGCAGTTACTCCGGTACTTGTTCTTCCCTAACAACAGAGTTTTACGATCCGAAAACCTTCATCACTCACGCGGCGTTGCTCCGTCAGACTTTCGTCCATTGCGGAAGATTCCCTACTGCTGCCTCCCGTAGGAGTCTGGGCCGTGTCTCAGTCCCAGTGTGGCCGATCACCCTCTCAGGTCGGCTACGCATCGTCGCCTTGGTGAGCCGTTACCTCACCAACTAGCTAATGCGCCGCGGGCCCATCTATGAGTGATAGCCGAAACCATCTTTCAGCTTTTCTACATGTGTAGAAAAGAATTATCCGGTATTAGCCCCGGTTTCCCGGAGTTATCCCAGTCTCATAGGCAGGTTGCCCACGTGTTACTCACCCGTCCGCCGCTAATCTTTGGGAGCAAGCTCCCAAAGATCCGCTCGACTTGCATGTATTAGGCACGCCGCCAGCGTTCGTCCTGAGCCAGGATCAAACTCTCCAATAAAGAGTAAGATTAGCTCTTAAAGTTAAAACGTTGGCTAGTGTATTTTTCAACACTAATCATTTTTGTTGACGTATGATTTGTTTAGTTTTCAAAGAACAATTCGTTAGGTTACCGCTCAAAAGCGACTTCCTTAATATATCACATCGCCCATTTTGGAGTCAACAACTTTTTTACTTTTATTTTTTCAAATCGTTGCTTCCTCGTGAGGACAAGGAATAATATATCACGAATAATATCCAATTTCAATATAATTTTAAAAAAGTTTTTCCTTTTAAAAGTAGAATCTCTTAATAGGAGTAATAGATTGGGTTCACTAGCATATATATACGATATAAAATAATAGAAAGGAGCAACATATGCTATTAGAATCATTCTCCTTATACCTTTCACTTGTTATGGCCATCTTCTTATTTTACTATGCTTACTGGGAGGGAATTCGAATCGCAAATAGCGAAGGTAAAGTATACGGTGGTACATTTATCTTCACACTCGTCTCAGCATTTATTTTTTCTGGATTTACTTACACCCTCTAAAAAAAGGAGAACCTTCATATCAAAGGTTCTCCTTTTAACTTTATACGATGTCTTTTAATGCATCTTTTTTTTGCTTTCTTCTGTTTTCCACTTCTCTCATCTAATAAAAACAAGGAGATCCCCACGATAACAATGCTTCCCCCTAATATCTGAGTAAATAAAACTTTTTCTGATAAAAGATAATATGCAAGAATTGTTGCTCCCACCGGTTCGAATAAGATTGCCATCGAGATGATTGAAGTACTAATCCACTTGATTGCCCAGTTAAATAAGGAGTGCCCTAATAAGGTAGGAATAAGAGCTAATAGAATAAAGTTCCACCATTCATTTTTCGGATATGGATAAAGAGATTCACCAACAATAAGTACATAAAACAATAAAACAATCGAGCTTATACTATATACAACAAACGTATAGGTAACTAGAGAAATTCTCTTTCTTACTGATTGTCCAAACATTAAATACGCAGTAACAAGTGCACATGCCAGTAATGCAAGAATATCCCCATATAAAGCTGTTCCACTTACTCGAAAATCTCCCCAGCTAATAATGACACTCCCTACAATCGCTGCTACCGCACAAAGTATGGCTTTTAATGAAAAACGCTCCTTAAAAAACAAAAAAGTACCCACAAATGCAAACAACGGCTGAAGAGTGACAAGTACTGTAGAACTTGCCACAGATGTGTAGTTTAAAGATTCAAACCATAATATAAAATGAAAGGCTAGAAACACTCCCGCAAAAGTAGCATATAACCAATCCCTCTTCGAAATAAACGCCAATTCCTTTACATACTTTATTAAAAAGACCGGCAGCATAAACAAAACAGAGAAAAGTAGTCGGTAGAAAGCAATTACCCCCGAAGGAGCATCAGAAAACTTTACGAAAATGGCTGAAGCCGATACGGCAATCACACCAACGATTAATGCAAAATACGGATTTGCAATTGTACGATTCATTTATTTCTCCTTATTAATTCCTCAAAGGTACCACCATTTACTCAACACTTTCGACCTCAACTTGGTTGACACCATTAATTGATTTCAACTCGTAGTAAATATCGGTTGTGTAAATACCTTTATAGGTTGTGACTAAGCAACTAATCAAAATATCATCTGTCTCTTCTTTGACCTTTAAGTGTTTTACCCCTAACTTTCTACCTTTTATTTCTTTAATCATTTCTGTTAAGTTAGTTGATTTCTCTAAAAATAATTTTACTTTAATTTCTTTCTCTTTTAACTTTTTCGGCCCCATCTTATCAAATAAAAATGGAATGACTTTAATACCGAAAATTAAGAATGATATGCCAGCAAGAGCCTCTATGTAAAAACCAGCACCAATCGTAATTCCAATCCCAGCAGATGCAAGTACCAATGACGCGGTTGTAAGACCTGATATGGCTTCATTACCTCTCCTCATTATTACCCCTGCTCCTAAAAACCCGATACCACTAATGATATATGAGGGAATTCTACCTGGATCCATTGGCCTTGAATACTCTTTAGCATATAAAAAGGCGGATTCATATGATACCGTTGTTAACAAGCAAGCCATTACTGAAATAATTAGACAAGTTTTCAATCCTAATGGCTTCCCTTTTAGTTCTCGTTCTAACCCGATGACAATCCCAGCAACTGCCGCAAAAGATAATTTAAAAAGAACATCGTAACGTGTAAATTCTATAAATAGTTCTTTCATTTATTATCCCCCTTTATTATGTAGATATATTTTTGGTAAAAGAAAAGGAAACGATGCGTATATCATATATACGTATTCCATCCAAGCTCCATTCATTCACGTCAATATATTATATGAAATATAACACACAAAAAACGAATTTCCATACAAATAAATTTAATATACAAAATAATAGAAGGAAGTCTATTGGAACGACTTCCTTCTATATTATTTATTTGCATATATTATTGATAGATACTTCCACCTGTCTGTTTAAACTCTTCAGCTTTTTCTTTCATACCCTTCACCATTGCTTCATTCGTGTCAAGTTTATTTTCTTTTGCGTAATTACGAATATCGTGCGAAATCCTCATGCTGCAAAACTTCGGTCCACACATGGAACAAAAATGGGCTGTTTTAGCTCCCTCTGCAGGTAAGGTTTCATCATGATACTCCAACGCTCGTTCTGGATCTAAAGATAGATTAAACTGATCTCTCCAGCGGAATTCGAATCTTGCTTTGGATAGAGCATCATCTCTCTTTTGTGCCCCTGGATGTCCTTTAGCTAAATCAGCCGCATGCGCCGCAATCTTATACGTGATTACCCCTTCCCTAACATCATCTCTATTAGGTAAGCCTAAATGTTCCTTTGGTGTAACATAACAAAGCATGGCCGTACCATACCAACCGATCATCGCAGCACCAATGGCCGATGTGATATGGTCATACCCAGGAGCGATATCAGTCGTTAAAGGCCCTAATGTATAAAAAGGCGCTTCCTTACAAACCTCTAATTGTTTATCCATATTTTCTTTTATCAGATGCATCGGTACATGCCCTGGCCCCTCCACCATTACCTGAACATCATGTTCCCATGCAATCTGAGTTAGTTCTCCTAATGTCTCTAGTTCTGCAAACTGTGCCTCATCATTTGCATCTGCAATAGAACCAGGACGCAAACCGTCCCCAAGGGAGAACGCAACATCATATGCCTTCATAATCTCACAGATTTCCTCGAAATGAGTATAAAGGAAATTTTCCTGGTGATGATACAAGCACCACTGAGCCATGATCGATCCACCTCTTGAAACAATGCCCGTTAATCGCTTCGCCGTTAGAGGCACGTACCTTAAAAGAACCCCGGCATGAATGGTGAAATAATCGACTCCTTGCTCCGCTTGCTCAATTAATGTGTCACGATAAACTTCCCAAGTTAAATCCTCTGCAATACCATTTACTTTTTCAAGTGCTTGATAAATAGGAACCGTACCTACTGGAACGGCAGAATTACGGATGATCCATTCTCTTGTAGTGTGAATATTTTTCCCTGTTGATAAATCCATAATCGTATCTGCGCCCCAGCGTGTAGCCCATGTCATTTTTTCCACTTCTTCCTCAATCGAAGAGGAAACAGCTGAGTTTCCGATGTTCGCATTAATCTTCACGTGAAAATTGCGTCCGATGATCATTGGTTCCATCTCTGGATGATTGATATTCGATGGAATAATAGCTCTTCCTTTTGCCACTTCCTCACGAACAAACTCTGGTTTCATATTTTCTCTAATGGCGATAAACTCCATTTCAGGAGTAATGATTCCCTTTTTTGCATAGTGAAGCTGAGTTACATTCTGACCTTTTTTCGCTCGCAACGGTTTTCGGTTGAGCCCCGGAAAGACTTTATGATTCGCTCTTGGGTCATGATCATCTTTAAATCCATTGTCTTCCGGCTTTATTTCTCTTCCTTCATATTCTTCTACATCTTCTCTTTCTCGTATCCAGTTATGTCTTAGATTAGGTAGGCCTTTGGTTATATCAACTGTAAATTGACTATCGGTGTATGGACCACTTGAATCATACACACGAACAGGTAGATTTTCCTCTTCACCAAAAGTTCCAGATGTGGGACTAAGTGCAATCTCTCGCATAGGCACTTGAATATCAGGTCTCGAACCTTCTACATATACCTTTTTACTTCCTGAAAAACTTGACATGATCGAAATGCTTTTTTCGTTTAATGAGGTTGATGCCATAGTAAATCTCTCCTTTTATATAATGTAATAAAAGGACGAGATCTAGAAAAAACGGGGGATCGAAGTAAGAAATACACAATAAAAAAGCCGGGTCCAAAAACAGACGGACCCGGCTTAATATGTAGAAGTGTAATCTAAATTAATAGATTGTTATTAACTTCCCCACGCTGGTATGATCCAGATCAGGTCCAAAGGGTCAAGAAACTTAAACGTGTCTCTCTCTCAGCCCAAACTATTGGACTCCCCTAGTTATTGCTATTCAATTCACATTTATTATACATGAAACCATAGGAAATGGAAGGGTAAATTTTCCTGAATAGTTATAAAAGACCACAATTCAGAACCACTTTATGAAAGATTCGGAAGTTATCGTATAAAGGTTACGAGTTATTCATAACTGCCCTATGAAGCCCTGATATTACATGCCTCCTACAATATTTAGCTTAGGCAAAAAAATGCGTTTTCAGGTATTGTAAAAATACAATGATGTAGTATAATATTTTTATATCGCTTCAGATATTCGGGGCATTAGCTCAGCTGGGAGAGCGCTACGCTGGCAGCGTAGAGGTCAGGGGTTCGAGCCCCCTATGCTCCATATATAAAAACCCTTGCGTAGCAAGGGTTTTTATTATTTCTTGGAATATTTAAGTTAAAAAATTTACCTAAATGTGCACAATAGAAACACTTTAGTTAACTTACGTGTTTCTATTGGGTCCTATCTTTAGCTTTAAGAAATTATCCTTTTTTATGAAAGTAAACTTATCTGGTGATATTAATGAAAAGCCAAGAACTGGAAGAGAAACTATTCAGTATTTCATAGATGGGAGAATTAAAGAGGCAGAATTTTTTGCAAAACATCATGGCCTGAGCTTGAAATTCTAAATCTGAAAACAAGGAAATTGATCGGTTTAATCACTCTAAGAAACTGGTGGCCTTTGTAAGTATTGACCCAAGTGTCTTTGAATCTGGTACATTCAAAGGTACTTTAAATTGAATTACCAAAAGTGGTTTGAGCAGACTAAGACATGCATTGTTTATGGATGTTAGGAGTGCCTTATGCGATTGTCGTAAGATGTTTGTAACTAGAGGAGATTGTTCAAGCCATTGCTTTTCAACCACTATATCAAAAGTGTCTTTAGCGTAAAGCATTACTTCCGGGAGGTGAGGGATCAGGAATCCAATAGGATACATAAGCAAGCTCTATACGTTAGAAGAATTATTGATTCATCAAAAAAGACGATGGATGATCACCGCCTTAAATGATTGTTTTATTCTTCTGCAAATTTATTTTTGAAATAAAGGTAATCTTTTATCTTGGATTTATCAATTTAAGGTTTTAAAATGACTTTTATACAATTATCGGTCCTTGTGTCAAAAACTTCGTATCCATGCTTTGCCTGGTCTAATGGGAGTACATGTGTAATTACATCACCAATATCAACCTTTCCTTCAGATATAAGATTGTAAAGAAAAGGCATATAAGGAATAACGGGGGCCTGACCTGTTTTAATGTCAACATTTCTTTGGAAAATGTCTCCTAACGGGAAACCATTATAACGTCCCCCATAAACACCAGTAATTTGGATGGTCCCAGCTTTTCGCACAGCCTGTGATGCAATGACAAGCCCACCCATTGCACCGCCATGAAGTTTCATTCCGGATGCAAGATATTCAAGAGGCGTCATCTTGCCGCTCATACCTGAACAATCAATAACGATATCTGCTCCACCTTGTGTTATCTCTCTTAAATATTCGCCAACGTTTTCATGTTCTTCAAAATTTACAGTCTCTACTTTATTGGTCCGTTTCGCATGATCAAGCCGGTATTGGAGGTAATCGACCGCAATAACACGCTCAGCACCTTTAAACCAAGCAAATTTTTGAGCAAGGAGACCTACTGGACCACATCCTAAAACGATAACAGTATCACCAGCTTTGACACCAGAGTGGTCTACACTCCAATAAGCTGTTGAGGCTGCATCTGCAAGTAACACTAACTTTTCATCTTCTACTTCGCAGTTTTCCGGTATTTTAAACGGAGTAAAGTTTCCATATGGAACACGCATATATTCAGCTTGTCCGCCAGCAAATCCACCGGTTGTTTCTGAATATCCAAAGAAACCACCCATTTCACCATGAGGGTTTGAATTATCACATTGGCTGGTTATATCATGGTTACAGTACCAGCAATGCCCGCAGCTTACATTAAAGGGAATAATTACCCGATCCCCTTTTTTCAATTTTGTTACTTCCGGTCCTACTTCTTCGACTACCCCCATCGGTTCATGGCCTATTACGTAATCAGTGGGCATATTGGGAATCATTTGATGAATCAAATGCAAATCGGATCCGCATATAGCAGAAGTTGTTATTTTTACAATGATATCATCACCATTTTTAATTTTTGGGTCTTTTACTTCTTTAACCTGGACATTTTTACTCCCCTGGTACGTGACAGCTTTCATTTTTCTCTAACCTCCCTTATTTATTAGGCGTTGCGAACATTCCAAGTCTATCCGTATCATTCGGGAATAAGTTCATTCCGGCAATCATTAAAGCATTTTCGGCAGATTTAAGATCCAACTCAACTTGCTTGCCAACGTCGTTCGGATATAACCAACCCTTGCTTATCATCAATTCAGATATCTCGGTGTGTAAATCAATAGATAGTTCCATTTGCCTGTATAATGCCTCTCTTAACTCCACGCTCGATGTTTCAGTTAACGCAATGGCATATGTATGAATGCCCGTTTTCACCGAAAGAAGAAACTCCAATGCAATGCCTGAATCTGCCATCTCTGGCATATGTTCAGCCCCTTGGGGATCCAAATAATCCATTTCCATTTTTTTCACCTCATTCTATTTAATTAGTTCTTGCACCTTTATAAAATTCTTTAAGTTCATTTATCGCTGCGATTGACTGTTGAACCTCTTTTTCCATCAGTGCTTTTAAATCATTATCGAAACAAAGGCCCTGCATAAGCTTTGATTTCAATAAGCTTACAGTCTTCAGATTTAATATCTCATGTGTTTCCATTGTTTCATGATAAGCCAAGATTTCCTTTTCCATGACTTCACCTCCTGAAATTAAAATCCCTTTAAAATGCGAATATTATTCAATGGAATATTTTTGGCGTAATGTGAATCTCGTGTTTGAAGCAAGATAAGAGAAGTTTTTAAAGATTGGAGAGATACTATGACAAAATATTTAGGACTTCATGAAACACTGGAGACACTCGAGTTAATTGCATTTAAAACAGTATGTTTAACTAAAGCTATAACTATGAGCAAATTGCTTCCTGATGGAGATCTTAAAACGATCCTTTCTGGTGATTTAGAATCAGGAAGTCAAAGTCTTAAGCAACTTCAGACCTTTATTACAAACCGGGAGGAGACTCACAATGACTAATGTTCTGCAAAATATGGCTGGAATGGGAGGATTAACAGAACAGGCAATCGCCTCTGATTTTCTGATTTCATCTAAATCTGCCGTCAGAAATCTCGCATTTGCTATTACGGAAACAGCTACACCTGAACTGAAATCAGCTCTTCGCGAGCAATTAAGAAATGCAGTGGATACACATGCCAAGATAACGGATTTTATGACTGCCAATGGGTATTATCACCCTAATCATTTAGGGGACCAAATAAATGTGAGACTGCAGGATGCACAAACCGCTTTAAATCTTAAAGATCAATAGGGGCACTATCGTATGTTTTATGCAATAAAAAATCAGCTGCTATTAATCAGCTGATTTTTCCTTTCAATATATTACACAGGTAAATCTTCAACCTGCCCGTGAGTTGAAGAAGAGAAGCCGCCTGTAACTTGTTACCCCTTCACACCGTAATCAATGTATAAAATTAATTCTGGGTTTCTTACTTTTAGCCATAATACAGCATCGACTGGAGAGAGTATTTCAAAACTGTATATTTCTAAAAAGAGCTCCATATTCTGGTTGTAGGTACAATGATTTATATCGAGATACCCTATTTCGATTAGGGGAACTCGTTTTTATAGGCAATCGCTATCTCCTTTTGAATTCTTCCCCAGTAAAATGTTTGTTTTTCCATTGACTGAACATCCTTAGGATTTTTTCTTAAAACATAAAAAATCCCCGAATAAGGGGCACCTTTATAATAGTGTCCGTTATTCGGGGTATAGTTCAATTGAGAAGCTTCTATTTATTTTACTGCCGCTGCTGTTTTTTCAAGATTTACCCATTGACCCTTTTCAGCTGATTCAAGAATAGCATCTGCGATCAATTCGATCTGATAGCCATCTTGGAAGTTTGGTGAGAATTCAGTATCTTCAGCGATTGCTTTAAATAAATCATAGGTTTCAATGATCTTTGTTTCTCCGTAACCAATTCCTAGAGCAGGGATTGGCCATAATCCTTCACCGTATGGAGTGGCAGGCCCAGTATAAACCGTTCTGAAGCCTTTCGCATCACTTGGATCATCCGCGAAGCAAACTTGAAGCTCGTCGCGGCGCTCATAGTTAAAGTATAAAGAACCTTTTTCACCATGAATTTCAAAAGTAAGGAAGTTGTTGCGCCCCCATGCATTACGTGTTGCCTCAATTGTACCAATCGCACCATTATCAAACTTAACCATGGTAATCACTTCATCGTCTACATCCACTGCCGCTTTTGGTACATCATTTCCACCCGTTTTCACTGTACCTAGTTTATCAATACCGCCAGATTGAACCGGTCTTTCTGGAATCCATGTTCTTGTCATCGCATTTACATCTGTAATTTCACCAACAAGGTAACGGGCAAAATCAACTACGTGTGTTCCGATATCACCTAGAGCACCAGAACCAGCGATTTTCTTTTGGAAGCGCCATGATAATGGTGAATTGGGATCAGCAGACCAGTCTTGTAAATACGTTCCACGGAAGCTAAGAACTTTTCCAATTCTTCCTTCCTCAATATATTTTTTCGCAAGTGCAACCGCCGGTGTTCTTCTGTAGTTGAATGCAACTGCATGTTTTACACCTGCTGCTTTTACTGCTTCTAACATTTCCTTCGCTTGTTCAGCACCTAATGCCAATGGTTTTTCGCAGATAATATGTTTACCAGCTTTTGCTGCTGCAATTGCAATTTCAGCATGCGTATTATTTGGAGTAACAATATCAATAACATCAATTTCCGGATCGTTAACGACAGCTCTCCAATCTGTCGAATAATTGTCAAATCCTAATCTTGCTGCTGCGTCTTTTGCTAATTGTTCGTTAACATCTACTACTGTATGACGGTGAGGGATTGCTGGTGCTGGCCAGAAAAACATTGGCATTCCTGCATATGCAAGAGAATGCGCTTTCCCCATAAAGCCTCCGCCGATCATACCTACATTTAATTTTTTCATTTTAAGTTCCTCCCTAGTATATTAAATCAGTTCTTCAGAAATCGTTACATCCTGTGGCTAATTTTTCTAAATGATTATTTACGATTAAGCTTGATTTACTTTTTCAAACTGAGTTAAATAGTCGCGGCTGATTTTAGCCCCTTGTTTTGGATCAGGGTAGCTGTCCAACTCTACCGTAATCCAGCCCTTATAGTTTGCCTCTTCTAATGCTTTGACCATTTCATCAAATTTTTGATGGCCTTCCCCTAATGGTAAAAACTCGCCATTTGCATAATCCTTAAAGTGCACATATTTAATACGATCCACATATTTTCGGATGACCGCCACTGGATCTCCTCCGCCAGCTTCAATGTGCGCCGTATCCGGGCAAAGATTAATCGTTGTTAATGGCATTAATTTATCTAACTGTTCTGGAGCCTGAACGTTCGTTCCTAAATGCGGATGATAACTAGCAATCAGATTATATTTTTCAGCGATTTCTACTACTTTATTTAAAGCATTACCAAGCGCCTCATAATCGCTTTCAAGAATGCCGTTTGTTCGCACAGCCCCACCGCCGACAACAAGATGTTCAGCACCTACTTCTGAAGCGAATGCTGCTACACTTTCAATTTTCAATAATTCTTCTTCTAAAATATCCGGGAAGATGAAATTCCCACCCGTATATACACCCACCAAAGATAGAGAATGGTCAGCCATTAATTTTAAGAATTGTTCTTTTTTATACTTGTATTGCATCAAATTTCCATCGAAGATTTCAAAACCAGCATATCCAGTTGCAGCAATATCCTTTAATGCTTCTTCTGTTGAACCATTGGCAAGATAGTAAAGATCTTTAACAGAAGTAACACCTGCTGGGTGACCAACTACGCCGCCCCATGTATTTGTTTGATAACCTAATTTCATACAATTTACCTCCATATATGTTGGAATTTAGTATGCCATATTTCATAGTAGATAAATCGAAGCAAGTACATCTCTGAGAATAGTAATCGATTACATTATTTGATGAAAATGTCTTATCTTTTTTTCTAACAATTATAACACCAGGCTATTTTTTTTGCATTTAATACCAAACTATTAATCACTTAATAATGTAATCCATTACATTTTTCTATACAGATTAGCAACTGCCTTCTAAAGGAAACAATGAATTATTCTCGCTTTATTTAAAGCAAACAATCATCTAACAAGAACAAAGATTTTTGTACCCCTTACACGAATAATTGTAATCGATTACAATCAAAAATGCAACCCTATATTTCAATTGTCACACAATCTTCACCAAACATTTTTTAGGTTGCTTTATTCCACCACAATTGTCGTTTCTCTTCCTTCTTCAGCAGGGTATAAAGAAACTTTTATCTTAGAGGCTTGCAACTGATCCACCATCACTCGAAGGTTTATTCCATTTAAGTCCGACCTCTTCAAGAAATGCTTCGCGATACTGGGATTTCACTTTAATGTTTGCATGAATGATAATCACGGTTTATCCCCCCTTAACATGTTCCTTATTCAAAATGATTTAACCTGCCTGTTTTTCTAATCGAATTCTTTTTTCATTTTGTTCCTCTTCAGAAGGAAGCTTCATAAATTTCATTAAATAGGCACCAAGGAAATACGTTCCTGCAAATATCCACATAACCCCTTCTGCACCGATAATTCCGATAAATAACCCAACGATTGCCGGTGCGATAAAGTAGGACATCCCTGCACCAAAGCTTACAATCGCCATCGCAGATCCTTTTTTCTCAGGTGCCAGCGCCGCTACCAAAGCTGAAAGTGGGACGAAACCACAAAGAACAATTCCCATGATAATACCAACAATATTCAAGACCAAGAAACTACTGCCAAAAACTTGCGGGATGTAAAGCATAACCAGAAACATGACACCCATGCCGAAGCTGCCAAGCCATTGAATTGTTTTGCGCCAGCCTAACCATTTATCACTAATGTAAGGAATGATTAGGTTAAATATGATGTTTGCAAACCACATGGTTCCCCACATTTGCAGAAACTGTTCAGTGGTGAATCCATATTTACTTGACAAATACATTGGGAAAAAGATAGGCAGTGCACCGATACCTGTCGAATTAATAATCCGTACAACGCCGCCTATCGCAACTTTTGGTTGTTCGATACAAATCGTAAATCCACTCATTAAGCTTTTTAATTTTTCCTTTGGATCTCTTGCTTGTTTTTTTATTCCTTCGTCTTTTACCACGATAATGCCAATAATACCACCAACTAATACCCAAGCGATTGCACTCCACATCAACCCGATATATCCGATCTTTGGAAGCATGTAGGCTGGGAAATAACTGCCCACTACATAGAGACCACCACTCCAAGCTGCCCAAAACAAACCAACAGCTGTAGCCAAAATGCGATCTGGACTGCGATAAGTGACCCATACTAAGAAAGAATAGCAAAATAAAGGATAACCCAAGCCGCGAATACCATAAGTTGGTAACATAATAGCGTAACTGTTTAGCTTTAAACCGTATTCAATAAATAGAACCTGACCAATTAACCAAGTGACCAATCCAATAATCATTACTTTCCTTGGTCCCCACATTTCGGTGAGTACACCAGAAAAGTAAGATGCGATCGCCAACACCGCTCCATAGACTGCAAAAATAGTAGCAATTTGTTGAACAGTCAAACCCTTTTCAATAAGATATGGAGACAACCATGCGTGTTCAAGACCGTCACCAGCCATAAAAATTAATATTGCAACAAATCCCCAAACCACTCCCATAGGGAGGCCGCCGAGAGTACGTTCCCCACCTACAACCGCTTTCATTTTTAACACCTCTATTTATATTTTTTTATTATTGGGCGATTAGGAGGAGTCCCCTCCTAATCATATTTTCGAGATTAAGCCCACCACATTTCCGTTAATTGCTCTTTAAACAAGGTTCCCTTCAACAGCGTGATCGCTTTCATTAAGCCTTCATCGATAGATGCAAGCATATCTTCGTGTTCAATAGAGAGAACATAATCGTATCCCACAGCACGCAGAGCGCTTACAATATCCTTCCAAACTTTTTCATTATGACCATACCCAACCGAGCGGAATGTCCAAGAACGATCCAAAACTTTACTGTAGTGTTTCGTATCTAATACACCATTCACCTTGATATTCGATTGATCTAAGTAGGTATCTTTAGCATGGAAATGGAAGATGGCATTTTCCCGACCTAGTTTTTTAATCGCTTCAACCGGATCAATTCCCTGCCAAACAAGGTGACTTGGATCGAAGTTGGCGCCGATACTTGATCCTACATGCTCTCTTAGTTTTAGTAATGTTTCCGGGTTATAAACAACAAAGCCCGGATGCATTTCAAATGCAATTTGATTGATTCCATGATGCTCTGCGAATTTAGCCTCTTCTTTCCAATACGGAATCACAACTTCATTCCACTGCCAATCAAGGACTTCCGCATATTCAGGCGGCCAGGAACAGGTCACCCAGTTTGGATGCTTAGCACCTAGATGATCTCCCGGACAGCCAGAAAATCCATTAATTACTGGTACCTCCAACTGCTCGGCCAGCATCACCGTTTTTCTCCAAACGTTATGGGCCTCTCTTGCAATCTTTACATCAGGATGTAGGGGGTTCCCATGGCAACTTAGAGCGCTGATGGTTAATCCCCTGCTTTCAATGGACCGTTGGAACGATTTGATTTTTTCAGGGTTATCTAGTAGAACGTCCGGATTACAATGGCTGTTCCCAGGAAAATTACCTGTCCCTAACTCGACGGCTTCAACTCTCATTTCTGACAATTTATCGAGCATTACCTCGAAAGGAAGATTTTGATACAGTACAGTAAATACACCTAGCTTCATACTAGTACCTCCTGATTCGTCTGAACTTTCACCCATTTTTGCTGCTCATGGCTTTCTAGAATAGCGTCCGTAATGGCCATTGAAATATGTCCGTCTTCAAATGTTGCGAAATTAGGTTTATCCTTCAAAGGATCTTTGCCTTCACGAATGAATGTATAATAATTAAACATCATATTTTTTAATGCATCCGGCCAGCCTTCATTGTGCCCACCTGGATGATGAATCGCATGTTTAGCTTCCGGTGAAAACAGGGCTGGATCAGCAAGAAGCATCTCATTTGGCTTATCCCTGTGTCCCATCCATAATTTTTCAGGCTCTTCTTGATTCCAGAAAGCAGAGCTTTTGCTTCCATTGATTTCAAAACTTAGTCGATTTTTTCGTCCGGCACTTACTTGTGAAACGGTAAATACTCCTCGTGAGCTGTCCTCAAAACGAACAAGAACGGATGCATAGTCTTCTGTATTGATTGGAACATCCTCATACTCTGTTACTTCAGTGCTTTGCGCACCGAAAGTAGCGACATTTGCTTTTGGTTTCTTTCTTACCGGAATAACAGTTGCTAAATCGGCAAATACTTCAACTATCTTTTTTCCAGTAACAAATTGAACGGTGTCGCACCAATGAGAACCGATATCTGCGACAGCCCTTGATTTGCCTCCCACTTCCGGTGCTAAACGCCAGTTATAATCGGTCTCATATAGTAACCAGTCCTGCAAGTAGCTTCCGTGTACCAAGTTCACTTTCCCAAAGTCACCATTAGCGATTTTCACTCTTAGATTTTGTACACTTGCATGCTGTCTGTAATTAAAGTTCACACCATGTACCACACCTTGTTTTTGAGCTAAAGCCAACAATTCTGCTGATTCCTTGCTGTTCATCGCCAGTGGTTTTTCTGATACTACATGCTTACCTGCTAAAATGATCTCTTTATTAATCGCAAAATGAAGATGGTTTGGTGTGCAATTGTGAATAACCTGAATTTCAGGATCCTGCAGCATTTCGCGGTAGTTGCCGTAGGCTTTGGGAATTCCAAGTTCAGCAGCCTTTCTATCGGCTTGTTCTTGACTAGTTTCAGCTAATCCAACGACTTCCACGAATCCAAGTCTTCTGATTGCTTCAATATGTGTCGGGCCAATAAAACCTGTCCCTATGATTCCTACATTTATTTTTTTCATTTTACTTCATCCTCCAAAATCGAAATATATTTAAAATCACTGTAATCGATTACATACTTGAGTAAAAAAATAGTATTTTTATTATTAAAACCATTAAACAACTGAAAAGTTTATTAACTAATATATTAATTAAATGTAATCCATTACATTTATGCCGAAAAAATTACTCTTATTTATTGATTTTTAACTCTTTTTTCGACACCCTTATTGTAATCGATTACAGAATAGACTTCAATATTTTTTTAAAACTTCTTTGATTCTATTTTGAAAGAATCTATTTTGGAATGATTTAAATTCGTTTCCCATACTACAATAACAACGATTAAAAAGGAGTGATCCCTTTTCAAGAATTACTCCCCTTTTGCTTTTCATTAAATTTTATTTATTGCTTCTAACAAAAATCAAAGAACTACCCATCTATGGTAAGTTCTTTGCATGATTCACGCACAATTAGATTATCAGGAAGAATAAATTGATCTTTTTCTAATTCTTCATTATTAATTAATCTTAGCAGTAGATGCATCGCTTTCTGGCCCATATCGAACGTTGGCTGAGCAATCGTTGTAAGGGCAGGTTCAAAAATCGATGCAAATTTAATATCATCAAAGCCAACAACAGATAAATCTTCTGGAACTCTAAAGCCTTTAGATTTAGCAGCTTTTATTGCCCCCATTGCCATTTCATCATTTCCAGCAAAAATGGCTGTTGGAGGTTCTTCTAGTGACAAAAATTTCATCATTAAATTAAATCCACTTTCAAAAGAGAATTCGCCTTCCTGTACCAAACTTGGATCTACTAATAGGCCATGTTTTGACATCGCTTGATGAAATCCTTTACATCGGTCCCGGCCAACGACAACATTTAAGGGTCCAGAGATATGCCCAATTCTATTGTGTTTTAAGCTAATTAAATATTCTGTTGCTTTTCTTGCACTGCTAACATTATCAATTGAAACCGTAGGCAGCACGGTGCCCTCATAGTATTCACATGCCAATACCACAGGGTAATCCTGCGATAATTCTTCTAATATCTTTTGATCTGTCCTTGCTGTTAATAAGATCAAACCATCTGCTTTTTTCTGACCTAAAATAGTTAAGTAACTGGTTTCAGTTTCTACATTGTTTCGAGCATCTCCAAGAAGCACCTGATATCCGTTTTCTATTGCAACCGATTCAATTCCCCGCAGCACCGCAGAAAAAAAAGTATTGGTTATGTCAGGAACAACAACAAGAATAGTTTTTGTTTCAGATCTTCTCAATTGTCTTGCCAGCATATTTGGTTGGTAATTTAGTTTCTTTATTGCTTCTAAGACCTTTTCAGCTGTTTCTTTTTTTACAGTCCCTGCATTACTTATCACTCGGGATACTGTGGCTGTTGAAACATTTGCCATTCTTGCAACATCCGCAATTCTCACCATGCATTTCTTTCCCTTTCAGTGTTTCTTTAGTATTTATTGTAATCGATTACAATAAGAGATTCAATCATTTTATCAAAATCAGCATCAAAATAGTACGGTTTTTCCACTTAAATTAATTTAATTTAGATAGTAACTTTATTATACAAAAAAAAAGTGTAGGCAAATCCTTTTTAAGGGACTTGTCTACAGTATGAAGGAGGCTTCTCAAAGAGAAGCCTCCTATTATTTTATTTTACATCCACTACAGTTTTTTCAAGTTTTACCCATTCACCTTTTTCAGCAGATTCAAGAATAGCATCTGCGATCAATTCGATCTGATAGCCATCATTGAAGTTTGGAGAAAACTCTGTATCATCAGTGATTGCTTTAAATAAATCATAGGTTTCAATGATTTTTGTTTCCCCGTAACCAATACCTAGAGCTGGAATTGGCCATAATCCTTCACCATATGGAGTGGCAGGTCCAGTATAAACCGTTCTGAAGCCTTTCGCATCACTTGGATCATCCGCGAAGCAAACTTGAAGCTCGTCGCGGCGCTCATAGTTAAAGTATAATGAACCTTTTTCACCATGAATTTCAAAAGTTAAGAAGTTATTGCGGCCCCAGGCATTACGTGTTGCCTCAATTGTACCAATCGCACCATTATCAAACTTAACCATAGTAATCATTTCATCATCAACGTCGACAGCCGCTTTCGGAACATCAGCTCCACCAGCTTTAACTGTACCTAACTTGTCAAGACCGCCAGATTGGATAGGTCTTTCTGGAATCCATGTTTTTGTCATCGCATTCACATCGGTAATTTCACCCACAAGGTAACGGGCAAAATCAACGACATGTGTACCGATATCTCCAAGAGCACCTGATCCTGCAATTTTCTTTTGGAAGCGCCATGATAAAGGAGAATTGGGATCAGCTGACCAGTCTTGTAAATAGGTTCCGCGGAAGCTTAGAATTTTTCCAATTCTTCCTTCTTCAATATATTTTTTTGCTAGAGCAACGGCTGGTGTTCTTCTATAGTTGAAGGCCACCGCGTGCTTAACACCTGCTGCTTTAACTGCTTCCAGCATTTCTTTCGCTTGTTCAGCACCTAATGCTAAGGGTTTTTCACAGATAATATGCTTGCCTGCTTTTGCTGCTGCAATCGCTATTTCTGCATGGGTATTATTCGGAGTTACAATATCGATAACATCGATTTCCGGATTGTTAACAACTTCTCTCCAATCGGTTGAATAATGTTCAAATCCTAATCTTGCTGCGGCTTCCCTTGCTAAATCCTCTGTTACATCCACTACAGTATGACGATGAGGAATCGCTGGTGCTGGCCAAAAAAACATTGGCATTCCTGCATAGGCAAGTGAATGCGCCTTTCCCATAAATCCTCCGCCGATCATGCCTACGTTCAATTTTTTCACTCTTTTATCCTCCCTTTTATGAACGTTTCATTATTTTGCAACACTTTGAATAGATTCTGGCGCATCTTGATGGTAAACAAGTTTCCAAGCTTCTAATACGTTTTTATTCGTTACTTGTAATGCTGGTACGGCTACATATGCCGGGGCTTCTTTACCCAGTAATCCATAACCGGCTAAAATGGCTTCTGAAATCCCCTGGTCATACGGCAGCTGAGCGCCAAGCCCTTTAATGATTCCGTCAGACGCAATATCCAACGCTACGTTTGTCCCTAAATCAATGGTTGTAATCACGAAATCTTTCTTGCCAGCCGTACGTACGGCTGCTAAAGCTCCTTCTGCCGGAACATCCCATACTACAAACATTCCATCAAGGTCACGATTCTTCGTCAACATTCCAGAAGCCACTTTCTCGCCATCGTTAGGGCCGATGATGCCGCCACGTTCAACGATTTCGATATTTGGATATTTTTCTTTGATTGTTTTTTCAAATGCTTCTGTACGCTGCTTGGTTACGAAGTAATCGGCATCATGATAAATTACACCGATTTTTCCTTTTCCACCAAGATTTTCAGCCATGATTTCCGCTGCCTGAACGCCATTTCCATAGTTATCGGCAGAAACTACACTCACATAATCCTTGCCTGCTTCCAGACCATTTGGTTTATTATCCATAAACACGACTTTTACTCCTGCATCTGCGGCTTTCTTAAAAGCAGAAGCAGTCGAAACTGGGTCAACTGGAATCCCTACGATAATATCAGGTTTTTTCGCTAAAACAGTTTCGATATCAGATACTTGTTTTTCAGCCTTAAATTGGGCATCGGTAACGGCTACTACTTCAATTCCCATTTTCTCAAACGTGGCTTTTAAACCATCGATTTGAGCAGTCGCCCAGTCGTTTCCTGCATAGTGCATAACAAGAGCCGCTTTGTATTTTCCTTCTTTGATCTTTTGCACTTCTTCTTCAGTCAACTGTAGTGTTTTAGCTGAAACAGCCGCTTCCCCGCTAGGACCTTTACTTAAAATTTCTTGGTCAGGGATCTCCTGATTAATGGTGATTGGACCGGAACTTGCCGCTGTTTCTTCCGTTTTGGACTTCTCTGACCCATCACTTTTTTCGGTACTCGTGCTTCTCTCGCCGCAACCGGCTAGTGTAATACTAGTAATAAATAGAATCATAGTAATAATCGATAAAACCTTTTTCATATTGGTCCCCCTATCTATTGAAAAACTTATTTTGTCTTTAATGCTTCATACTGGGCAAGAAATTGCCGGCTGATTTCGGCACCCTCTTTTGGATTCGCCCAGCTGTCCAATTCCACTGTAATCCAGCCGTCATAATTTGCTTCCTCTAGTATTTTTAGCATTTCATCAAACTTCTGATGGCCTTCCCCTAATGGCAAAAACTCACCATTTTCATAGTCTTTAAAGTGAATATATTTGATGCGATCAACATATTTTTTAATCACTTCAACCGGGTCTCCCCCACCTGCTTCAATATGTGCTGTGTCAGGACATAGGTTAATAGTTGTTAAAGGCATTAATTTATCCAGCTGTTCAGGTGACTGTACATTCGTCCCCAAATGCGGATGGTAGCTAGGAATAAGGTGGTATTTATCTGCGATTTCTACTACTCTATTAAGGGCATTTCCTAAATTCTTGTAATCGTTTTCTTCGATACCGTTAGTCCGGACTGCTCCGCCACCGACAACAAGATGCTTTGCTCCTAATTCATAAGCGAAAGCTGCTACCTCTTCAATTTTTGCTAATTCTTCATCTAAAATATCAGGAAAAATAAAGTTTCCGCCGGTATAAACACCTATGAAGGATAAAGAGTGATCTAAGGTGAGTTTTATAAATTCTTCTTTTTTATCTCGATATTGCATCAGATTTCCATCAAAAATTTCAAACCCTTTATAGCCAGCTTCAGCAATCTCTTTGAGTGCATCCTCTGTTGAGCCGTTTGTAAGGTAATAGAGATCCTTTACAGAAGTAACTCCAGCCGGGTGACCAACCACGCCTCCCCACGTATTCGTTTGATAGCCTAGTCTCATCATTTCCCCTCCATTTTATACTATGTAGCTTCTTGACCCATCGAAAATAATCCTCAGTTTGTAATCGATTACAATTTTAGGTTTTTAAAAATCATTTTTTGTTTTCTATGAGAAATAATGTAATCCATTACATTGACAAAGTAGTATTTTCACTCCTTATACTACATGGTATATGGTAAAGGTAAAATCAATAAAATTGCGAAATTAAATACACATTCTTGCTAACAAAAAAACTCTAATCTCCCCATTTCTAGAACGATTAGAGCTTTTAAAGTTCACGTTACATAAAACTACTTATCAGCATCTTGAATAACTTTTGGTGCATCCGCTTGACACTTTTTCCTTAATTGTTACTTGTCCGTTGTCATCATGGAATCGGTGTAAGTTCTGCCTGCTGAATAATTTTTTGTGCTTCTTCCGGCTCAAGCCAGCGTTCCTTTTGCAGCTTTTCGACAGAGGCTTTAACTTGCTTGACGTAATTTTGATGCGGTGCGACAGTTCCATAGATTTGCTGCAGTTTCTCGCTGGAGAAATCTTCTTGATGGCCAAACGACCATGCATACACATAACCTTCTTTTAACGTCGCATACTCGTAGTAAGTAGCTGTCGGAACGTCAACATGTGGGCTGCGTACGCCGCCAAGAACGTTTCCATATTGATCTTTTACAAACGATGCATTGAAGGTCTCTCCAAAAAGACTTTCCGAAGTTCCGACTCCCGCCTGTACCTTCAACGGCTCTGCATGCGGAGGACGAATACCTTTAATGACCCAGCGCTCCATATTTTTATACATTGCCATTTCAATATAATGTCGTGGCAGTTGGTTGGCCTTCGGCTCTACTCCACCGTAAGCATATGGCACTTGGGTCGGAAGGTTTCCAGCTTTTACGATTTGTTCAGCAGGTGGCTGATAATTTACAATGAGTGCCGGACCATGAACGGCACCAGCAATTTCATACATACGATAGCCTGCTCCTGGAGTGTCACTGTCGGCTTGGCGCCATTTATAGCTGGACAACTGGAAAATATCACCTTGTGCATCAATCCTCATAAAAGGTACATGCTTGCTCGGCAGTTTGCTTCGAGGGTCTTTTTCATCTGTTGCCGCTACGCATTGGTTAATCGGTACAGTCCTGCCCGCCCCAGAAGCGGAGACGAAGCCATCATATACGGTTTCTCCATTTGAAAGTTTCGCATCTTCCGCAAAATTGGCGGCATACGTGTTAATATAAAAGCCAGTTTGAGACTCTCCTGTCCCGAATACGTGCTTCACCTTGTAATTGTGTAGTGGGTTGCTTTTGTCCTTACTTTGGACAAGAGATCCTACCTGGGAGATGATATCCCATGCAAGTCCGTTCTCATATAACTTGGAAAGATTCTCATCATAACCTGGTTCGCCAGGCAGTTTACCGCATACTTGCTGCTCAGGCTTCAACGGGTTTGCCATCGATAAAGGTTCATACCGTTTTGGATCGATTCGTTCGAGTGAAGCGATGACATTCGGTTTAACAGTCACAGCTACCCAAATATCCCCGTCGCGCATGACCTTTTCCTGAACGACTGGCCACTGGACTTCAACATCCCAGCCGCGTGATGGGTTATTCAGTTCCACCCAGACATTGCCGCTGAACTTTTTAGGATTTTCCGGTTTCCTAACGACAATACGTGTGGTATATGGCGCATTAGCGGTCCGTACTTGAGGTGTTAACGCTTTACCGTCTGAACCCCAGTCATAAACGTTAGCTTTCCCGCTAACAAAATACTCGTCTAAACGATAACCATGACCCTCAAGGTCGGTTCCACCTACAGTAAATGGCTGGGAATTTTCCGTAACCGAAATAGGTCCAGTAACCTTCGGTATGGCGACTGATGTCACTTTCTTGGTTGAGGGATCTTCTTTGGAGCTTTTCGTAGATGCCTGGGCCCAATCGAATGTGAAGAGAGATGTTGTTAACACCAGACTGGCCGTTACCAGCAGCCAGCGCTTTTTAGAAAAGTTTCTCATTTTTTACCTCCATTGTAATTAGAATCATTTCAACGATTGCCTTCAAAAATAGAAACCTATTAAATTGCTTTCGTGCGTTTCCTCCCCTCTTGATTTCATATGTATAAAAATCAATTTAAAGGCAACCACCCCCTTTAAGGATCAGTACATATTGTAACTGGTTAGAATTTTCAGCAATATCTTTTAATGGAACCATGCAAACACCTACTTCTAAAATAAACTCAAAATTTTATATTTTAATTAATCAATTAATTTTTTGCTGTTAAATAGCCTTTCAATGGATTCGTATTTATAATACAGTTAATATAGTTAACGGAAAATTAATAAAATTGTGAATTAAAATACACATTTCTGTTGACGTTTACAAAGAGTGACTAAAAGTTTTCCAAAAAGGAAAACTATATATTATAGTAAAAAAATACTCTAATCTTTCCCTAAAGTGTTGGAAAGATTAGAGCATTATACTTTCATTCTTCTGAATTTCCCCGGCGGGCTCCCTGTCATTTTTTTAAAAAGTAGATTGAAATAATTAGCATTTTCATAGCCTATTAACGAGGCTATTTCTCTCACAGAAAGATTGGAATGCTCCAGCAGCCTTTTTGCCTCTTCAATACGGCACTGAATTATGTATTGAATGGGCGGCAGGCCCACTTCTTCTTTAAAAACGTGTCCTAAGTGGTAGGGGCTTACATAAACGAGGTTGGCTAAATCGTTTAAGGTCAGCTCTTGCCGAAAATTTTCTTCAATATATTTTTTTACTTCAAGGCACACAGATGAAAGGGAAGGATGAGGATTGGCATTTTTCAATAGACGAGTAACTTTAATCACTACCGTTTGTAATATTGAGGAAATGATATCTTGGTAACCCGCATGCTTTTTATCATATTCACTTAATATTACCTTTAAATAATTATGAATCTCCCTCTTTTCTTCCTGCAAATTAATAATAGGAAGATCTGTGGATTCTATCAAACAACCTTTCTGCTTCCCATTGATATGGAGATTGGAAAAACAGATGGAAATCCCATTAAGAGGATCGTCCATACAAGATTTCACCTCGAGATCACTTAATGGATTTAATATGATAAGGTCTCCTGTTTTTCCCTCAAAATGGTTTTCTTCAAATATAAAATCACCTCGTCCTTGCTCTATAAAGATAATCTCTGTATAGTCAGAGTCGGCATTTTTCTTATAACGCAGAGGATTTTTTGGATTGATTTCTGATGCAGATATTAATCGAGGAGTTTCTAGTAGAATGGAGGTTTTTTGCACGGCGAATGCCCCCTTTAAAGAAGAAATGGCGGGCGACTACAGGTACCTGTTATCGCCCGGATTTTGTCCAAGATTATTTGTATTCCCAGCCAATTTCTTTTAACTTTTCTTTCAAGTAAGCAATCGATTGTTTAGCATACCAATCCGGCTCAGATTGTCTAGCATGGAATCCGACTTCCATTGATAGATATCCATCATAGTTGATATCCTTTAATGCTCTTAAAACAGCATCGTAGTCACAACGGCCTTGACCTGGTGGCAGGCGGTCGCTATCAGCGATATGAACATGGTGGAGCTTATCCTTCATGCGGTATACATAGTCGCTTGATACTTCATTTCGATATAAGGCATGGAAGGTATCGAACATAACTTTTACATTGTCCATACCAGATTGCTCGGCTAATAGAAGAGCATCGTCCGCAGTTTCGATTAAATTGCTGTCCGCAGGAGTTGGTTCCACCACGAGTGTCACGCCAAGATCCTTTGCATAGGTTGCTACTTCAATTAAGCCTTCTAAGCTGTAGTTCCATGCTTCTTGCTGTGAAGTTCCAAAAACCACCCAGCCTGCAATCCACATAACTGTAGGGCATTCCCATTCATGTGCTAAGCGAACGACTTCCTTATAATGTTTAATCGTAAATTCTCTTTCTTCCTTTAATGGAGAGCTTGGGTTCATTCCCGGGCCTCCGCCTGGTGCTGGGAGCATAGATGAAACCTTTAAGTTCTTCTCCTTGAGCAATTTTTTAATTTCTTGTCTTCTTTCAGGTGATAAATAGTCCGGCCACGCATGTGGAGCGGCACAGCCAATTTCAATCGCATCGTAACCAAAAGAAGAAAGACGATTGATGACTTCCTCTAACGGGTAAGAAGAAAGCCAGTTTGGAAAACTACTATAAACCCATGTATTAAATGAAATTCCTTTCATTGTTTACAGCTCCTTTTTGCTCTTTTATAAAAATTGGTTTCTCTATAGCAAGTGATTCGACAGTTATAACCACTTACAGAGTACTACCACTTTCTTATTCCCAAACAAACACTGCTTTTTCAGTTTTTCTTTCATCAAACATTTGGAAGGCAGTTGCAGCTTCATCCAATTTAAATCGATGTGTGACTAATTTTTCAACAGGCAGATTCTTTCTAACAATGAACTCAGCGATTTCGTCGAATTCTTGAATCGGGAAGTACCAAGATCCAATTACGGTAATTTGTTTACGGATGAACTGCTGGCTTGGCTTAATTGTTGTTTCTTTGCTTTCGCCGATAAACGCTACACGACCATGGGCTCTCACGCAATCTAATGCATCATTTTCTGCATAAGGGCTTCCAGAGCAATCAATCGCAGCAGTGGCTCCTAATCCGTTGGTAATGCGGGAAATTTCTTCTTGAACATTCATTGTTTTACCATTGATGGTGTAATCTGCCCCTAATTCCTTCGCAAGCTCCAAACGTTCATCAAGCATGTCAACCGCGATCACGGTTGCACCTAGTCCTTTGGCGATCATCACACCCGCACCGCCCATTGGACCCATTCCAAAAATAACAAGATAGTCTCTTCCAGAAATGCCTAATCTCTTTTGCGCATGATAAAGGGTTCCCACTGCGTCTGTTGAAACCGCTGCTGTTACGAAACTCATGCTATCAGGCAGCCTCATGCAGTTTTCTGCCGGAACTACCATGTACTCAGCGTCACCGCCATGAGAGTCAAAGCCGATGCATTTAAACTCTTTACAGAACATTTTGTAGCCTGATTTACAGTATTCACATTCGCCGCAGCCTAAAGCTAAGTAAACCGCTACACGGTCACCTGGCTTGAAATTGCTTACCCCTTCACCAAGTTCAGTAATAACACCTGCAGGTTCATGACCTGGAACCGTGCATCCGCATTTTGTTCCTTCAAATACAGATGTTCCATAATACAAGCTCATATCACTGCGGCAAATCGCAGATGCCTTCAATTGAACGAGTACTTCTCCTTGTCCTGGTGTTGGGATTTCAATCTCGCGAATTTCTACTTGTTTGTCTCCTGGAAAAAATACTGCTTGCATTGTTGACATAATCGTTCCTCCGGTAAGTTATTTTTTAAAAAAACGTCCAACCCGTGCTCCACTTAGCACTTTGTTCGAAAAAAACTAAGCCCACCACATTTCTGTAAGCTGTTCCTTAAACATAGCTCCTTTTAAAAGAGAAATAGCCTTCTTTAATCCCTCATCCGTTGAAGCTAGCATATCTTCATGTTCGATGGAAATCACATAATCATAGCCCACTGCTCTTAACGCACTGACGATGTCTTTCCACATTTTTTCATCCGAGCCATACCCAACGGATCTGAACGTCCATGAGCGGTCTAAAATCTTGCTATAATGCTTCGTATCTAGTACTCCATTAATCTGTATATTAGCTTGGTCTAAATAAGTATCCTTCGCATGGAAATGGAAGATCGCATTTTCACGACCAAGTTTTTTGATAGCTTGAACAGGATCGATTCCCTGCCAAATTAAATGGCTCGGGTCAAAATTCGCCCCAATGTTTTCGCCCGCGTGTTCCCTTAACCTCAACAATGTTTCTGGATTATAGACCACAAATCCTGGATGCATTTCAAAAGCAATTTGGTTAATGCCATGCTGCTCCGCGAATTTCGCTTCCTCTTTCCAATAAGGAATCACGACTTCGTTCCATTGCCAGTTAAGGACATCCAAATATTCCGGCGGCCACGAGCATGTGACCCAGTTAGGATTTTTAGCGTCCTTATTGTCACCTGGACATCCAGAAAATCCGTTAATAACCGGTATTTCTAAGCGTTCCGCAAGTAATACCGTTTTTCTCCATACCTCATGAGAATTGGCAGCGAACTTTAAATCGGGATGCAGCGGATTCCCATGACAGCTTAGTGCGCTGATGGTGATCCCTCGGCTTTCAAGCGCTCGCAGAAAGGCTCTCGCTTTTTCCGGAGACTCCAATAATTCATCCGGATTACAGTGATGGTTTCCTGGGTAGTTCCCAGTCCCTAATTCAACTGCCTCGACACCCATTCCCACTAACTTGTCGAGCATTTCTTCAAATGGAAGGTTTTGATACAGCGGAGTAAATACACCTAGTTTCATGTAAGAACCTCCTTGGCTGCTTGCACCTTCACCCATTTTTGCTTTTTGTGGCTTTCCAGGATGGCATCGGTAATGCACATGGAAATATGGCCATCTTCAAACGTCGCAAACTTAGGCTTGTCTGTTTTCAGACTCTTGCCATCGCGAACAAAGGAGTAGAAATTCGACATCATATTTTTCAAGGCATCCGGCCAGCCTTCATTATGTCCACCTGGATGGTGGATGGCAGACCTTGCTTCTGAATTAAACAAGGCAGGATCCGCTAACAGAATTTCATTGGCACGGTCCCTATGTCCAATCCATAATTTTTCAGGTTCTTCCTGATTCCAAAAAATAGAGCTTTTGCTTCCATTGATTTCAAAGCTTAATCGATTTTTCCGGCCAGCACTTACTTGTGATACCGTAAAGACTCCTCTTGATCCATCCTCAAAGTGAACCAGAACGGATGCATAGTCCTCTGTATTAATTGGAACATCTTCAAATTCTTGCTCTGATGAAGTCTGTGTACTAAACGTAGCCATTGCATTTTTTGCTTTCTTTCGTACCGGAATGACTGTTGCCAAATCGGCAAACACTTTCACAATCTTCTTCCCGGTTACATATTGAACCGTATCGCACCAGTGGGAACCAATATCTGCTACAGCACGGGATTTGCCACCTACTTCAGGGGCTAAGCGCCAGTTAAAATCTGTTTCATACAATAACCAATCCTGCAGGTAGCTACCGTGTACCAAATTTACTTTCCCAAGCTCACCGTTTACGATTTTAGCTTGTAAATTTTGAACACTGGCATGCTGTCTGTAATTAAAGTTCACCGCATGGATGACTCCATGTTTTTCTGCTAATGCCAGCAATTCTGCTGATTCTTCACTGTTCATTGCCAGTGGTTTCTCGGAAACGACATGCTTTCCTGCTAAAATAATCTCTTTATTAATCGCAAAGTGAAGGTGATTCGGGGTGCAATTATGGACAACCTGGATTTGGCTGTCTTTCAACATTTCACGGTAATCACCATAGGCTTTCGGAATTCCAAGCTCGGCTGCTTTTTGGTCAGCGACTTCTTGACGGGTTTCCGCCAATCCTACTACTTCAACGAATCCAAGTCTTCGGATCGCTTCAATGTGAGTTGGCCCGATAAAACCGGTCCCGATAATACCAACTTTTATCTTCTTCACTGCTCTTCCTCCTGTTCGAAAAATCTACTCGTGCTGCATTTTGACTGTTTCGTTCTTGGTTTTCACAAACCTATCGCTTCATCGCTTTCTTACCAAATGCAACCGCCAAGATGATGATAATTCCTTTGATAATCATTTGCTGACTGACATCCAGACCCATAATGATCAAACCATTATTAATCGTACCAATCATGAGGGAACCTACAATCGTTCCGATAATCGTTCCTACACCACCGAACAAGCTTGTTCCGCCAAGAATAACCGCAGCGATAACTGAAAGCTCATCTCCTTCACCGAAGGAAAAACGTCCGGCATTCATACGACCTGCATAGAGAAGACCAGCTAAACCAGCCATTAATCCTGTACCTAGGAAAACCATTAACTTGATTTTCATTGTCTTAACACCAGAGAACCTTGCAGCATTTTCATTTCCGCCTGTCGCTAGAACCTGACGGCCAAATGATGTTTTACGAAGTAACACATGAGCTATCACAGTGAATACAACTGTCCAAAGAAGAAGAACCGGAATCGGACCAATGTCACCTGAACCGAAGATGAAGTTGAAATTAGCATTTACAATTGGAACTGGAGCCGTGTCAGTTACCCACATTGCAAACCCCTTGATCGCTCCCATTGTTCCAAGCGTTACTAAGAAGGAAGGAATCGCTACTTTTGTTACAAGTAAACCATTGATTAATCCAACTACTAGTCCTGTTCCAACACCGCCAATAAGTCCGCCGATGATGCCATACCCTGCTTGAAGTGCTAATGCTCCGACTAATGAAGATAGAGCGGCAATTGATCCAACCGAAAGGTCAATTTCTCCTGTACTAATAACAAATGTCATTGCCAACGCCATTAAAGAAATCGTCGCTGTTTGTCTAACAATATTTAACAAGTTTCCTGATGTTAAAAACCCATCATCACTTAAGGTGATAGAAAAATAGATTAATACTCCTACAAAAGCGAAATAAACAATATAATTGCGCCACTCGAAGCCTTTCAATACCGGATTTTCCGGCTTTTGTAAATTAGAAACCTTGGATTGCATATTGTAATTCCTCCTCTGATTTAATCTCTTTGCGTGTAATCTCTTTCTTTATTTTCCCATCATGCATGACGATTACACGGTCACTTAAGGCAAGCAGCTCTGGGAGTTCGGAGGAGACCACAAGGATCGCCTTGCCGCTTTCGGCCATTGCTCTGATAATTTCAACGATTTCCGTTTTAGCACCAATATCCACACCGATGGTTGGTTCATCCAACATAAGGACGGTAGGATCATTCGCAAGCCACTTGGCAAGAACGATTTTTTGCTGATTCCCCCCCGACAACAATCTGGCTTGTTTAAAAATATGATCGGTTTTAATATTGAGCTTTCGTACAAATTCATTACTAATGTCATTGGATTTTTTATTATCAATAAACGTTCCTTTTTTCACCTTCGAAAGAATGGGTAGAATCATATTATCCTTGACACTATGTTCAAGCACCAACCCTTGCATGCGCCGATCCTCTGGAATCAGAGCAAGACCGGCATCGATCGCATGTCTAGGACTCTTAATCGTTTGTTTTTGCCCATTCACATAGATGTCTCCGTTCTCAATCGGGTCAATCCCGAAAAGAGCTCGAACTAGCTCTGTTCTACCGCTTCCCATCAACCCGGCAATGCCGACGATTTCGCCTGGCTGAATTTTAAGATTAATATTTTGAACCTTGCCAGCACTTACGTTTCTTGCCTCAAAGATCGGCGGCACGTCAGTTGCGTAAGAACGTTCCTTCCATTCAAAGGCCTGGTCAAACTCCATACCGACAATATGTTGAATAACGGTATCAAGAGTTGTTTCACTGCAAGTTTCCGTTGTAATGTAGCGGCCATCTCGTAAAATCGTGATTCGGTCACATATTTGAAAGATTTCATCCATCCGGTGAGAAATATAGATGATGGAATAACCTTTTTCTTTCAATTTGTTAATAAAACCAAATAGCACTTCTGTTTCATTTTTCGTTAAGGAAGAGGTTGGCTCATCCATGATCAGTATTTTTGCCTCTTGCGATAGCGCTTTGGCGATTTCTGTCATTTGCCAATAGCCAACGCCTAAGTTTTGGACAATATCAGAAGGTTTAATATCTACGCCTAATTCTTCTAGCAGCTTTTCTGTTTTCTTTTCACAATCTCTATCATCTAAAAATCCCAGCCCTGTTTTCTTCTCACGAGTAAGAAAGATATTTTGGGCTACTGTAAGAGTTGGAATTAAACTAAACTCTTGGAAAATCATCGATATATTATTTTTTTGAGCCTCTTCATAGCTCTTAATGCTCACAGACTTTCCTTCAATCAAAATTTCGCCGCTATCGGCAGTATAAACGCCCGTAAGGATTTTCATTAACGTCGATTTTCCGGCCCCATTTCCCCCCATCAAAGCGTGAACCTCACCTTTTTTGACGGAGAAATTGACATCCTTCAGTACGGGAATCCCATTAAATGCTTTATTGATATTTTTCATTTCAAGAATAGATTGATCCATCTAAGTTCACCTTCTTTTCGTGATAGGGGCTGTTTACAAACAACCCCTATCGGATTGTAATTATTTCATTGCATCTTGAACTGTTTTTGGAGCATCTGCCCCGTAGATAAGCTTCCAAGAATCCAATACATTTTCTTTTGTTACTTTAATCGATGGTGATGCCACATAAGCAGGTGCTTCTTTTCCTAATAGGCCATAACCAGCGAGAATCGCTTGTGCTACACCCTGGTCATATGGTAGCTGTGCTCCAAGTCCTTTTACATGTCCATCCTGTGCAATCGAGATTGCTACGTTCGTTCCTAAGTCAACAGTTGTCACAACTAAATCGTTATTGCCAGCAGTACGGGCAGCGGCCATAACGCCTTCAGCCGGTACATCCCATGGGGCAAAGATTCCATCAAGGTCTCTATTTTTTGTAAGCATTGCAGAAGCTACTTTCTCAGCATCGTTTGGACCGGTAATACCGCCTTCTGCTACAATTTTAATATTTGGATATTTTTCTTTGATTCTTGCTTCGAATGCATCAGAGCGGTTTTTGGTTACGAAGAAGTTTACATCGTGATACACAATCCCAACATTACCTTTTCCACCAAGTTTTTCAGCCATAATGTCGGCCGCTGTTGCGCCGTTACCCATGTTGTCACCGGATACAATACTAATGTAATCTTTTCCAGCGACAAGGCCTTCTGCCGCTCCATCCATGAATACTAACTTAACCCCTTGTGCGACAGCCTTTTTATAAGCTGGTGCAGTCGATACTGCATCAACTGGAACAGAGATCATAATATCGGGTTTTTTCGCTAAAACGGTTTCAATATCGTTTACCTGCTTTTCTGCTTTAAACTGTGCATCTGTAACGGCAACTACTTCGATTCCCATCTTCTTAAATGTATCTTGCATTGCACCTACTGCTGCATTCATATAGTCAGTACCGGAGTAATGCATAACAATAGCTGCTTTATATTTTCCATCTTTAATCTTTTTAAGTTCTTCTTCATTTAATTGTAAGGATTTTGCAGAAACAGCTTGTTCGCCATTTGGTCCTTTATCTTGTACTTCTAAATCAGGAATAGCTGGATTGATCGTTAATGGCCCTGATGCTGCTTCTGAATAGTTTTCATTCTTTTGTGTCTTTGCTTGTTCACCAGAAGTGGATTTATTACCACAACCGGTTAGGAAAATGCTTATAATGAATAATAGTAATACCGAAAGTGAGAAACTCTTTTTCATGTCATAACCCCCACAATGTTTGTTATTTACTTTAGGCTCGTTATTTTGTTGGCACCACCTTAAATCTTAAGTGTGGCACCACCTCCTTTTCATAAATTGAAAGGTTTAGTAAATTTTATCTAGTAATCGTTTACATTTTAGAAGTAGAATAGGAATCTCATGGACTTTAAAAAAATGCAAAGGATTACATTTTTTATTAAAAATTTTTAAATAGTTCTGACAGACTCCCTTACAACCAACTGGTCAGCTAAGATAATTTGCTCGCGCTTGACTTCCTCTTTGTTGATGAGCTTCATCAGTAATTCCATTGCGTTCTCACCAATTTCGAATGCTGGCTGTGCAATCGTTGTAAGAGCCGGTTCAAATATGGAGGAAAATTTTAGGTTATCAAAACCTAGAACCGAAATATCCTCAGGAACCTTAAGACCCTTTGATTTAATCGCCTTAATGACTCCCATTGCCATATCATCGCTTGCAGCGAATATCGCTGTTGGGAGTTGGCCAAGAGCGAAAAACTTCATCATAAGATTAAATCCGCTATCAAATGAGAAGTCCCCCTCCTGGACTAACACGGGGTCAACGATAAGGTTTTTCCTTGCCATCGCCTGATAAAATCCTTTGAGACGGTCACGGCTCAATACGATATCGAGAGGTCCGGTGATGCAGCCAATTCTTTCGTGTCCCAAATCGACTAAATATTCCGTTGCCTTTCTGGCACCACTGATGTTATCAATCGAAACAGTTGGGATCCTGGAGCCTTCAATATATTCACATGCCAGTACCACTGGAAAACTTCGGGCCACCTCTTCAACGGCTGCTGCATCCATTCTGGCGGTTAATAAAACCATTCCATCTGCTTTTTTTTGCTGCAAGATGTTTAAATACCCCTTTTCTCGTTCCACATCATTGCCTGTATCACCCAGTAAAACCTGATATCCTTTTGCAACAGCGACAGCTTCAATCCCCCTTAACACCTTTGAAAAAAAGGGATTTGTAATGTCAGGTACAACAACTAGGATCGTCTTCGTTTCGAGCCTTCTTAGCTGGCGCGCTAAGAGATTAGGCTGATAATTCAATGCTTCAATCGCCTTTAACACTTTTTCCGTCGTCGTTTCCTTTACTGTTTCAGGCTTTGTTAAAACTCGAGATACTGTTGCAGTAGAAACATTAGCCCTTTTTGCTACATCGACAATCCCAACCATTATTGTTTTTTCCTTTCCTGTATCTATACTTAGATTGTAATCGTTTACATTTTTTTCGTCTAATCGCCTTTAGGCATGTTTTTTGTCCATTTGTCTGCTAGTTTCTTTCCTTCAGAAAGCCCTTTCATTCATTCGAACAAAAAAAGCATTTTTTTAAAAAAATAAGACCCAATAATTATTCATTACTGAGCCTTACTTTTTTACAACGATTTACATTTTTGTAGTTCAACTAGCTTATGCTTAGAGACCCTTGCAGTTTCTTCGTAATTTTTAAAATGGGCTATATACGTTTGGCCAGCCACTTCAATTCTCGTTAAATACTGCAAATTGATAATAAAAGAACGATGAGAAACAACAAATCGCGAATCAAGGAGCTCCTCCAGATTGGTTAATGCCTCATTTATTTCCATTTTTTTATCAATCGTATGAATGACGGACTTTCGGTCTGCTTTTTCAATAAAAATAATCTCGTCTAACGAAATAAAGGAATATTGATTTTGTTGCTTAATCATTAAATCCTTTTTGACAGGAGCAGATGGCGGAACCATGCCGGTTTTCTTCAAAAACGCTGCTGCCCGCTCTAAAGCGGAATAAAGCCTGTCTCGCTCAACCGGTTTCACAATGTAATCGATTGCATTCACCCCAAAGGCTTCCAGCGCATATTCATCATGGCCTGTGATAAAAATAACCTGCAAGGTTGGCAGAATTTTTTTACACGATTTAACCGCTTCCATTCCGTTCAATAAAGGCATGTTAATATCAACTAACACGATGTCGGGCTTTTCCATCATTACCTTGTTGATTAAATCCTCACCATTTACTGCTTCTCCGACAATTTGATAGTTCGGAGCAGATTTAATCAGATGCTTTAACAATTTTAAAGATGGTGCATTGTCCTCTGCAATCAAAATTTTCATAAATCATCCCTCATGTAATTAGGTTTGGTTTAAACTATATCACATACATATTAACTAGATAATATGTGAAAAAATGAAATAAATGGCTTCTTATTTTTTGTTAGTAGGCAATCTAACTGCTTTCAGTATAAGACAGGACGTCTGGATTAGGTAGTTTTTTCGAATCGAAAGGGAATGGTGGAGAAAAAATGGAAATCTTTTATAAAGATAATTTATATAAAGAAGTTCTTCGGACCATGTCCGAGTGTGTCATTATTCTTGAAAAGTCGGGGAAAATGGTTGCTCTAAATGCAAATGTAGAAAAAATACTGGGGATTAAATCAGAGTTCTTAACTGAATCCAGCTTGATGCAACTAGAATATATATATGAAGACGGATCACCGTTACCCTATTCTCAGTTACCAGGAATAATAACACTTAAGGATGGTATTCCTTTCCATGGTTTCATATTAGGTATTAACGACAGGAATAAGGAACCTAAATGGATCTCTGTCAATTCAACGCCACTTAAAATTTGTGATAAAGAAGAACAGGCTGCCCTTGTTACCATTTCTGATATCACCGAACGAAAAAACATGGAAAATGCCTTAATTCAAACTAAAGAAGAGGCAGAAAAAGCAAATATGGCGAAATCTGACTTTCTTTCTAAAATGAGTCATGAACTCCGTACACCATTGAATGGAATCCTTGGTTTTGCACAGCTATTAGAAATGGAAGAAATCTTAAATGATGATCAGCGTGATTTTGTCCAAGAGATTTTAAGTGGAGGGAGACATTTATTAAATTTAATTAATGATATTTTAGATTTATCAAGAATCGAATCGGGCCAGATAAAAGTGTCGATCAAAGAGATTGATCTTCTGACGATTATCAATGAATGTATCAATATCGTGCAGCCGCAGGCCAACAAGAAGAGAATCAGTATACATAACCAATTGAATCAATGGCAAAACATATTTGTTCTTGCCGATCCCATTCGTCTTAAACAAATCTTTCTTAATCTTCTCGATAATGCGATCAAATATAATCGGGAAGGCGGCAAAGTTATGATCTTCTCTTATTTCAAAGGAAACGAGCAGATCATTCATGTTGCGGATACAGGGATCGGACTTTCAGGTGAAGAATATCAAAAGATATTTATTCCCTTTTACCGAATAGAAGGGACACAAGAAGAAGGTACAGGTATTGGATTGTCTTTAGTAAAACAGCTCGTCCAGCTAATGGGGGGCAAAATTAGTGTAACGAGCCAAAAAGGAATAGGTAGTGATTTTTTCTTTAGTGTGCCGCTTCCAAATGAATTAAAGCCTGTCATGAGATGGGGTGAAGAGGTTGAACTTACTGAGAGAAATATCCGTAAGGAAGATGACTATCATTTGTTATATATTGAAGATAACGAGTCGAACTTGAACTTAGTAAGGAAAATCATGAAATCTCAGCTTTCTTATACAAACCTTCCCGATATCCATGGCTATGAAATATTTGATAGGTTAAAAACAATAAAACAAACGAAAGATATTGCAGTAATTGCTGTAAGTGCCAATGCGCTTCCGCAGGACATTCAATATACATTGGACAAGGGGTTTGATAATTATGTAACAAAACCCTTTAATGTAAGAGAGTTTTTGACCGTCATAAGAGAAACGCTGAATAGTACGATTAACCAAAATCTTCCCATTGATGAAATTTTAAGCACAGGGCCGCATGGAGAGGAGGCTGTTTCAGCCAAAACACTCCAGTTATCTTTAAAAGACCTGAAAAAGCTTAAGGAAAAGAATTATAAGGCAGCTATTGCGATGCATTATACAGATAATGACTTTTCAACTGCGATCATCCGTGGTTTGAAAGATACTTTTGAAAAAATGGGTATTGAAGTTGTTGCTGTTACGGATGCACAATTTACGCCTGAAAAACAACTTTCAGATATCGAAATTATCATGGCTAAAAAACCAGATGTTATCGTTAGCTTACCAGTTGATCCAGTTGCAACTGCTCCCGCTTTTAAAAAGGCTGCAGAAGCAGGAATCAAACTAATTTTTATGGATAGCATGCCTGAAGGATTAGAATTTGGCAAAGATTATGTGAGCGTTGTTACATCTGACAACTATGGAAATGGTATATTTGCAGCGGAGATTATGGGAAAAGAACTTAAAGGAAAAGGTAATATTGGTGTTATTTTCCACAGTATTGATTTCTTTGTAAATAATCAGCGTGTAGAAGCATTCGAAACTACGATTAAAGAAAAATATCCAAATATTAAAATTGCTGTACGTACTGGAATTTCCACCCCAAACGATGCGGAAAAAGCAGCTTCTGATATGTTAGCAAAAAATCCAGATTTAGATGGTATTTTTGCTATTTGGGATGAACCCGCGGAAGGAGCACTAGCTGCAGCACGTAAAGCAGGGAAAACGGATATAGTCATTACGACCGTTGATTTGGGAAGTAATGCGGCATATCAAATTGCTTCTGGAGGAAATATTAAAGGTCTTGGAGCACAATTACCTTATGAAAATGGAGTGGCACAAGCAATTATTACGGGATATTCATTACTAGGTAAGGAAGTAGCTCCTTTCTATGTTGTACCAGCGATGAAAGTAACAAAAGAAAATATCCTAAAGGTGTGGAAACTGGCTTATCGTCAAGATCCTCCATATGCCATTCAAAAGTACTTTTAACTAGCTTGATTATACCGGTTACAAGAGTATCACCACCAATATTACCGTATAAAAAGGAGAGGCCGGATTCATGTTGAAACCTGCCTCTTTTTAGTAGAATTGACCTCTTATTTACGACCTCTTTTTCTCTCTGATTTCAGGCTTCATGAACAACTAATTCATAGAAACTGTTTTCACTAAAAACCTTCTACAAAATGCGGGCGGTGATAATGGTTTTTTTATTAAGCAGACCTGCCCCGTTTAGATATTCGTCTTACCATGGGAGTACAATAACTTCAACAAAAAGCCTCAATCCCTTCTGGGATCTTCGTACCCTGTAGTTGAATGGGTAATCGGAATATAAAAATCTGCTCTGGGTAAAGTAGCAATAGGACTGTTTGAAGGAGGCTATTTTTAATGGATACAGCCCTTATACTAGAATATCTATGGGTATTAATCGTATTAATTGGTTTAGAGGGTATTTTGGCTGCAGATAACGCATTGGTTATTGCAATAATGGTTAAACATTTGCCGGAGGAAAGGAGAAAAAAAGCACTCTTCTATGGACTTGCAGGTGCATTTATTTTCAGATTCGGTTCCCTTTTTATTATTTCTTTTTTAGTTGATGTGTGGCAGGTACAGGCAATCGGTGCCTTGTACTTATTGTTTATCTCTATTACCCACATTATTAAGAAATTTGTATTAAGAAAAGGAGAAAATAAGAAGACAGGTGTTGAAAAACAAGGATCCGGCTTTTGGATGACAGTATTGAAGGTAGAATTAGCCGATTTAGCATTCGCCGTGGATGCTATACTCGCTGCAGTTGCATTTGCTGTTGCATTGCCCGAGACTGGATTGCCCCAAATTGGTGGTTTAGATGGAGGACAATTTTTGGTTATACTAGCAGGCGGAATAATTGGACTTGTTATCATGCGTTTTGCAGCTAATTTCTTTGTTGGAATCTTGAACAAAAAGCCGGGTCTCGAAACCGCAGCATTTCTTATTGTAGGTTGGGTTGGTGTTAAATTAGCGGTATATACTTTGTCTCATCCTGACTTAGCATATTTACCTAAAGGATTCGCAAAATCTACTGAATGGAAACTAACATTTTGGGCAGTGTTGTTACTCATCGCTATACTAGGATGGTTTCTATCGAAGGAAAAAAAAGTTGAAGAAGAGACTTCTTAGAATTTTTCCGTTTTTAAAACATCTTGCTTTAAAATCACTCTTTAAGAGTGATTTTTTTATTAACACGAGAAGGAGATCTTATTACACATTGTTCTTGAAATGCCAATCATTCTCTTATTTATTTAATTACTAATAAACTAAATATATTAGGTTATTCTAACGGTATAATTGTCAAACAATAGGGAGGAACATAATTGGAGCGTTTACGTGAATTTGACAAGATTCTATACGGTAGAAAAGAGAATACCGATTCTTTAATTAATTATTGGATAGACTATTCCAACCCTTCTACGTGGCAGTTTTGGGTTTTGATTGCTGTTCTTTTAGTCCCATTGGTTATTCTTTACATTAAAATTGACCGAAGTAAAGTATTTCTAATAGGTTTTTATGGATATAACGTTCATGTTTTTTTTACATTTATCGATATATACGGTATAAATAGAGGATATTGGCATTACCCTTATCAGGTTATCCCTGCACTGCCGAGCGTCTCAATGGACACCTCCATCGTCCCTGTGGCTTTCATGCTCATATACCAATGGACATTAAACAATCATAAAAATTATTACCTATACGCTATAATAACAGCTGCTATATTTGCATTTATTTTAAAGCCAATTTTAGTAATTACTGGTCTTTTTAGAATGTACGGTGAAATTAATTATTTTCACTTATTTATTGGATACGTATTTGTACTTTTGATAGCAAAAGTGATAACCTGGTTATTTCATAAATTACATAAACCTAAATTCTCAACTCAGAATAGAGAATAAGAAAGGTATTCATAAAATATGGGTGCTTTTTCTTTATTTTTCACTTCATATACTGAATACGTAATTTTCTCGTACTTTACATTTATGCAGGTTTTTTGGGGTAAAAAACAATTCAACACCAAAACTTTAGGTCAAAATGCATATTTCTACTATTTTTCGACAAATTCTGATATAATTAAAGACCTAAATAGGCAAATTTTACGAAAGTAAAAGACGCAAAGCCACGGGCCTACAGCATTTTGCCACGGTAGCCGGGTTGCTGAGATTTATTGAGTCTCGTTATTTCATATTTTCCCTTTCTAATTTGCCTAACAAATGAAAGGAGTAAAAATTATGAACAAAACTGTACTTATTGCAGACGATTCTCGATTTATGAGAGACCTCCTCAAAAAACATCTTAAAGATAGTGATTTTAAAATAATTGCTGAAGCTTCAGATGGTTGCGAAGCTGTGTCTCTCTATAGAGATGTTTACCCTGATCTAGTGATAATGGACCTAAATATGCCCTGTAAAAATGGCATGAACGCATTAGAGAATATTAAAAATATGGACTCAAATGCTAAGGTAGTCATTTGTTCTGCTATGGGACAACAAAGAATAATCATCGAGGCACTGGGCCAAGGAGCAAAAGATTTTGTAGTTAAACCCTATTTTAATGAGTTAGTACCAACTCTTAAGAAATTAGTTTAAGTTCAATTCCTTAAGAGGGATGCTTTTTTGTTGGATTAAACTAGTTGCACAGTATATATGTCTTTAGTGCAAATCAAAATAGAGATCTTTTCAAAGTTCATTAAAAACTCGCTTGTTTTTATTTTTTCTCTTTTTGGAAATACTTCCTAAAAGGAGGTCGAATTATGTCGAAAGCACCTCTTATATAAGATCCGATTTGAAAATGAGTATGTAGTTCCCCACCTTCAAAATATAGATTTAACCTTCTTGATAAGGTGATTATTGATGTTGAAATACTTGCCTTTTCTTTCTCTGATAAAACCAGTTTACTAGCTAAAGATTTTAAATGATTATTAACAGGATTAACCGACATAATTTGCCTCCTCATGACAATATTCGCTAACTTTATTATATAATTTTTTCCAAGAATATAAAAATACACGAGAACCTCTATTCAAAAAAAGAAGAGAATCACCCTTCTCTCCTTATCCTGACATAAAACTCTTCAATTTCTACACTTTGACTTTATCCCAAAACACTAATACAAAGGCATCCTTAAGTGATTTCGTTATAAAACCTCTAATAAATTCCTTCAGTTAACATCCACTCCTATTTTGACATATCCCTAAATTCCTCTTTAAGCACCTATTTTTGCCGATTTTGATTCACTTTTGTGTAACGCTGTAAAAATATCCGATTTGTTTACTCAGCTACTAGTCCAGTAACATCTCGATCGTGCATATATTTATAGAACATGATTATATTTAGGTTAGGAAAGTGAAATAGTTGACACTAAAAGGACCACACATATCTAATATGTGTGGTCCAATTTTATTACCTTCTTCAACTAAAGGGGGCTTATCTACAGTATCAACGAAAAAAGGTTGATAGAATGCATCTTTTATCTTTATGTACATGTATGCAAAGATAAGTGGTTAAGGACTTGACGTGGAGCCTCTGTGGGCATGATTGGTCATGAAAGGCTGAAGCCGTTGTTTCATCTGGCATCCAAGCCTATCATACCCACCTCTCCACGTAAAGTCCTATCTTTGTGTACGTTGAATACTATAAATACTTACTGTTGATAATGCGTCTACAAAGATAGAAAACTGGCATTTTTGGTATCTTTACATACGTTAAATACTGTGAAAAATCATACTGTAGATAAGCCCCCTATAGTATAAGTGCATATGTTCATGTTCACAAACTTAGCTTTATTACAGGAATGCCCTCCTTTTTAAATCAGTTGCCAGTGACAACTATTAAGTGACCTGAACAAATATATTCCTTTTTTATTCCCCTTGTATTAAATACTTTAACATTGGAGGTGCAACTAAAGTCGTAAATATTATTACAATAATAATTGAAGTGAAGTATTATGGTTGTAACAGAGCTTCTTGTAGTCCAGTTGCTGCAATAATTATAGCAACTTCTCCTCTTGATACCATCCCAGCCCCTATAATAAACGATGTGGGTGAAGAAAAGCCTGTGAACTTCGCTCCTAATGCACCACCTAACAATTTCGTGAGGACCGCGTTTTTAATAAAATAAAGTTTTTTAATTGAATAATCAATTTCATAATTCACTACGAACATTAACAAATTTATTATCTGTCATTCAATTTCCGCTACAATCTTATTAAAGGCAAAGTGCTACCATGTAACCACTTTGTGTACCTCCAATCTTCTCCACAAGTTCTAGAAAAAATAACTATATTTTTTTGCGATAAAAATACGATTCATGAAAAGATTGTCATTTTAACTATTCTATGGTTTACTAATACGTAGTTTTATAGAATGTCTTCATTAGGTGCCTAAGTATAGGAGAATAGGGAAGTTTAAAACAACGCGGAGCCCGCCACTGTAGTCGAGGAGCTGCTGCAATGCCACTGGGAAACTGGGAAGGCGCAGCATGTGATGAATCGGAGTCAGGAGACCTGCCTAAGAGAAGTTCTACAATGTGGTTATGGCAAGACCTCAGCTTATTTAAGCTGGGTTTTTTTTGTATGGTCGGGAATTACCATTAAAGGAGGAAGTAAGTTAATTATGAAAAAATTAAAGGAAACAATTAGTTTAATTGATGGTTTGAACACAAAAGCTCAGGAACAAATGGAACAACATTTAAACTCACTAACTAAACCATTCGGAAGTTTAGGCTTGTTAGAATCACTAGCGATTAAAATAGCAGGTATAACTGGAAATGCACAACCTAATATTGACCCAGCAATGGTAGTGTTAATGGCGTCAGACCATGGTGTAACTGCAGAAGGAGTTTCAGCTTATCCATCAGAAGTTACTCAGCAAATGGTTAGAAATTTTATTACAGGTGGAGCAGCGATCAATGTTTTATCCCGAGCTTCAAATGCCTCAGTTCAGGTTGTTGATATAGGTATTAATGGAGAGTTGCAACTTCCAGGTTTAATCAACAGAAAAATACGCTTTGGAACAAATAACATGGTGCAAGGACCAGCTATGGAAAGGACAGAAGCAGTTTCGGCGATAGAAGTAGGAATTGAGGTAGCACAGTCAGCTATACAGAAAGGTGCGAGACTTTTAGCACTTGGAGAAATGGGAATCGGAAATACCACAGCAAGTAGTGCGATGGTCGCCGTACTCGGGCAGTTATCTGTTGATCAAGTCGTTGGGTTTGGAACAGGAATAAATACAGATGAAAAAGTAAAAAAAGCCAACGTTATTAAAAGATCAATTGAAATAAATCAACCCAATCCAGCTGATCCGATTGACGTTTTGGCAAAAGTCGGGGGATTAGAAATAGCAGGACTTGCTGGGATTGTGTTGGGTGCTGCAGCAGCACGAGTCCCTGTTTTAATAGATGGCTTCATCACAGCTGTGGCTGCGTTGACAGCGGTTCGAATGACTCCCGCATGTGTGCATTATCTTATTGCATCACATCAATCAGTGGAACCGGGTCATATCTTTGTAAATAAACTTTTAGGATTACAGCCACTTGTTAATCTAAACCTTCGTCTTGGAGAAGGAAGTGGGACGGCAATTGCACTTCCCATTGTGAGATCAGCTATTAAAATTGCAAATGAAATGTCTACATTCGAGCAAGCAGGCGTTTCTGGTTCAACTGATGGTTCGGTAAAAGGTACAGCAGAAGTAGCGAAGACATCTGAAATATTACCTACAGAACCTACATTGCAAATAGCAACTCTTCATGAGTTTGATGTGCAACAAAAACAAGGTGTCTATAATGCAATTTATAGCCGAAGGGATATTCGTTCATTTATAAAGCAACCAATTGAGGAGGAAAAACTGTACAGAATCTTAAAAGCAGCACACCATGCACCCTCAGTTGGCTTTATGCAACCGTGGAATTTCATTGCGGTTCGCTCAGACGAAATTAAACAGCAATTACATGACGTTGTTTCTAAAGAAATACAAGTAGCAGGAAAATATTTTGAAGATGATCGGTCTTTGTTGTATCCTAAGCTAAAACTTGAAGGTATTCTTGAGGCACCTGTTACGATTTGTTTTACGTGTGACCCGACAAGGAACGGGGATCATGTACTGGGACGCAATACGATACCAGAAACAGATGCCTATTCGGTAGTATGTGCTATGCAGAACTTATGGTTAGCTGCTCGGGCTGAAGGGCTTGGAGTTGGATGGGTTTCCTTTTATAAGAAACAAGACATACGAAAAATACTTAATATTCCGCCACATATCGAGCCTATCGGTTTGATGTCAGTTGGGTATACACATCAGTTTCAAGAACAACCTGTATTAGAGACAGTCGGATGGGGAAAACGAATACCAATAGACAATTTAATTTATACTGACAATTGGGGAAGCAATAAAACTAAATAGTTAAGTGACCATTATTTAGCTGGATTTGATAGAGTTATAAACGAAACGAGTCCTTCTTCATTAGAAGAACCGTTTCTAAATCTTTTATTAACATATGTTTCCCATATTGTTCTTACTAACCATAATGAATAATAAAGTTATTTCATTAAATGTCCCGATTACGGAAAACTGTCTTATTGAAAATCAATCAAATTTATATATGTTGATATAAATATAATAAACAGAACTTTCATAAAACCGGAAGTTCTGTTTGGTTTTATTGTCTTATTGAAACAGATAGGTAAGGGTTTGAGAGAATCGTTCCCTTTTCCCCCTGTTCACACCGTACGTGCGACTTTCACCGTATACGGCGTTCCAACTAATCCAATTCATTCAATTCTATGTACTCAAGTGAAATTAGTTTAATCTCAATCAAATCGTATAGTTTTTACATAAACTTCTGAGTTCATTTACTTTTCCCTTTTGTTTGCTGTTCAGTTGTAAATCATCAAGAATAGAATTAATTTTATTAATATCTTTCAGATGTACGAGCCTGTGAAGAGTTTCATGTAGATCTATCAAGTTTGAATAACGGTCATCTTACATACCTAAACTCACTAATAATATCAGTTAACCAATTTTCCATAGTCATCCCCTTCGATTTCTTATTAGAAAAGCATCCTTGTTCTAAACTGCTTCTTTAGCTTAATAGTGCTCAGCATTTTCGAATTGTTCATCAAAGTCTCATTTTTCTTTGTTTTAGAATAGCAATAATTTTTATAGGAAAAACTTCCCTAAAAGGGATGACATTTAAGAAAGAAAAAATCATTGAAATATCTTCTTGGATAATAATGTTTATGTTGTTAATCAAATTTGTACCGAAGAAAAAAATACGTGAAGCACATGTAGTTTTCCTGTTTACACAGGTAGTCACCTGGTTAATGGGGGCACTTGTTGTTGAAAAAGGTAATATAAAATATCCCATCAGAACCTTCTTCAAAAAAACAATAAAAAGCAATTTTACTTTTGAATATTTTATTTTTCCTGCATGGAATGTATTGTTCAACATTCTTTATCCTGAAAACAAAAATACTTATATCAAGGCATTATATTATTTGTTGCATACCACTAGTGTTGCATTAATTTAATTTCACTATTAAAAATACTCAAAATGTTCAACTTTATTATATTGTGCAAAGAAAAAGTCCTTTATAATGGATAAGTCAGGTGGTAACCCGTCCAAATCCACTAAAAAGGACACATCTCATGGACAAGATTACACGAAAAACTTCATTTGGACAATGGTTTTCACCAATTAATATTCAATTATTTGAAGAACAGGTGAAAACGATGAAATTAGATTACTATACGAAAAAATTAACGACAGAGTCTTTCCTAAAATTACTACTTTTTGCCCAGCTAGAAGAAATCGAAAGCCTGCATGCGCTAGGTGATTGTCTATTCGATGACCAACTTCAAAAAGGGATTGACCTTGATTCGATCAGTATTTCTCAGCTGTCACGGCGATTAAATGGCATGAACCCAGATCTATTTCAAAGGCTTTTCCTTGATTTGGTCGTACAAATTCATGCCAAGACACACTATACGAAACTGGTCATGCCGTTAAAAATCATTGATTCAAGCACATTGCCACTTAATTTGACCAATCATAAATGGGCAAAGTTCCGTAAGACAAAAGCCGGTGTGAAGTTGCATCTACGCCTTGTGTTTATGGAAAAAGGTGCGTCCTATCCAGAAAAAGCAGTCATAACAACGGCAAACGAACATGATCGTGGTCAACTTGAAATCATGGTCGATGACAAGGAATGCATGTATGTGTTTGACCGTGGCTATCTAGACTACGAGCGCTTTGATCGCATGACAGATGGCGGTTACTTTTTTCTATCAAGGCTAAGAAAAAACGCCGTTATACGGGAGGTTTATGATTTTAAACTACCCGAGGATTCCGCTGTTTTATCAGATCAAATGGTCCTGATTGGTACAACCCAAAACCGTGCTGAAAATTACTTTCGCCTTCTAAAAGTGCTTGATTCCAAAGGAAATGAACTCCATTTAATCACCAATCGCTTTGATTTGAACGCTGAAGAAATTTCAGAGATGTATAAATCAAGGTGGGCCATTGAGTTGTTTTTTAAATGGATCAAACAGCACCTTAGCATCAAAAAGTTCTACGGACAAAGCGAATGGGCCATTCAAAATCAAGTGTTTATCGCACTTATCGTTTTTTGCCTACATGTTCTTGTTCAACTTGAGACAAATAGTAAGCGAAAAACCTTAAAAATTAGCCGTTATCTACGGGCTGCCCTTTGGAAACCAGCCCATATTTGGCTCCGAAAAATTGAAGGAAAAGCCATTCCTTGATAAGAAAGTTGTCGTCGTCACACAGGTCTAATTGTAAATAAATTTCCAAATGGATGGAGCCACCTTTGTTGGGTATTTACTTTTTTGGCTCTAAATAGAGAATATAATTAAACTGAAAATTACGAAATTATTTATGCAACACTAGTGGTTGCATACTTCTCTAATAATATTTTTTGAAGTAATCGCTCTAAAGTACACAAAATTGATTCACTATAAAAAATGGAAATGGTATTGGAGCTTCATAACTGTATTCATCCATCCTTTTTTGTTCAACTAAAGTCCCCCAATGCTGAATATTTGAAGCCCTTTTAGTTATGATTTCTCCCTTGACAAACCAAAAATTATTAATTTTCCATGCAATATTACATATTTGATAAAAAAATTCCAGATACTTGTTAAAGAATATAAAATTAATCTTAAAAAGGAATTGATTATATGGATAATAAAAAGGCTGCCAAGTTAACTGCTGGTGAGTTAGCACACTGTTGGGAACAGTTAATGAATAATAGTATGTTAAATGTTGTTTTGGAGTATCTTACATTAACATCAGAACTAGAAGAAGTTAAATCTCTTTGTAATGAGGCGGGTTCTAATTCTAAATCTGCTGTACAATTTTTTGAATCTGTACTACGAAGTGAAAACTATCCAATCCCCAAAGGCTTTAACATTAAAGATGATTTAAACCCAAATGCCCCTAAGATATATACAGATGTTTTTATACTATTTTATTTAAATAATATGTCTAAAATTGGAATGTCCTTAACAAGTATGGCACTATCCGATTCAGTAAGGGAGGATATCCGCAATTTTTTCCACGTGCAATTAAAAAACGTTTCAAGTTTATATGAACGTACAACAACTATTCTATTGGAAAAGGGAGTATTTGTAAGACCTCCTTCAATTACCTCCACCCATGAAACAAACCCAATTACAGATAAAGGATTTTTGGGTAACTTCTTTAATGATAATAGAGAATTAACTGCAAGAGAAGCAAATGAGCTACACAAAAATGTTTTTATGAATTATATTGGTAAAAACTTATTAATTGGTTTTATACAATCTACATCTAATCAGCAATTAATGCGTTTATTGCAACATGGAAAAGAATTATCTTTAAATATTATAGACAAATTAGGTGATATTTTAGTTCAAAACGATTTACCTATTTCAATGACTTGGGATACGAATGTTTTGGACGGTAAAACATCGCCTTTTTCAGATAAATTAATATCTTATCTATTGGATGAACTTAATCGTGATGGTATCGCCAGTTATGGGTATAGTGCAGCAGTAAGTATCCGAAAAGATTTAAAAACTACATATGCAAAGATAATTGCAGATGTGTATCAATATGAAGAAAATATAAAAACCTTTATGATAAAAAATGAATGGATGGAGAAACCTCCTGTTGCACTAAATAGGGATAAGCTTGCTCAAGACTAAAGAAATAAAGCTACCAAAGTAAGGTAGCTTTTTTGGTTTTTAAAGGAATTCCAAATCTCCTTTAAGAAATGGTATGTGTACCAGATATATAAAAGCCATTATTCCACTAACCTATCCTTTTGTTCAAGAACTGATACAAAGAGTGCAATTCCTTATACGGCTACGTTGTTATTACTGGAAAACTATAAACCACCGAACAAATATGATAAAAGGAATGTATTTCTAAGAATGATAAAAATAAGTATCACTATTGGAATGACCTTTAAGTATTGTGGTTTTGATTTTGTCATTATTACTAGTAGAAATAATGCAGCAAATAAATCAAAACCCGTCACCATTGAAAATACATAAAAGAATGAATATCCTTGTGTGAGCAAGAAACCAATAGGTAGCGAAGCACAAATTGCTGGTCCCCACCCCTCACCTCGACTAAACCACACGATGTAAGCCCCTATAGGCGAAACAAGTGCAATAGCACACCAACGTAAAAAATAATAGGTTGGGAAAAATCCAAACAACACTTGTGAATAAATATAGTATGATAACAACATTCCTACAAAAAATGCGAGTACTTTTATAGCAGCATATTTAGGACTTCTACTACTCACGGAAATGAGAGTCGCCAAAATAACCCACATACCTATACTAGTCGTAATGTCACTAATGATAGTAAAAACCATTCCACTTTCACTATTGAATGACACAGTATCACTGTATTTGGCTATCGTTCCTAAGAAAATACCAAAAATAAAATAAACACCTAAATAAGTGAAAGAATGTTTTTCAGTACGTTTTGGCTTATCATTTATTTTAAAATTTCTGAGTACATCCCTAATTTCATCACCCTCTTTGTTAAATCGACTTTTATCTCTTCATTGCATTTCAATATTGTTGGTTATTCAAGTAAATGTACCTTTTGTACGATAACCTGTGTTTTAAAAAGTACAAAATAAAAGGTCATAATCCTTAAGATTAAGACCCATATTCTTAGATATAAGTTATGATTATTCCTTTTTTTCAATATCTTTATCCCGAAATACACTGTAAATCAATAAAGCAGACAGAAACCAATAAGATAGTATTGATACTACATTCCCCATTGAAAAACTAAGTAAGAGAGCAATAAAGATAATTAATCCACTAAGCATTGTTTTGTTTAATCATTTGAACAAGCCCTTAAGTATATAAAATAATCTCTCCTTAACCAAATTATACCAATACTTTAACACTTAATAAATATTAAATTGGATGTCCTTGTTGCATAAACCTGCTTCTTTTGTTGAATAAGGATGTTTGGTAAGGTCGATTAGTGTTAATAGAAGTTTCTCGAAGAACCTAAGCACAGAAAAAACCGCCCAAATCCTTTGATAGGTTTAAGCGGTTTACATTAAATCGGTAATTAGCGTTAATTGGTGTTATACGAATTGTTGTGGATTCATTTTTCTACGACTATACTGACCTTTTTTTACCTGGTCCACCTACTATCCCGTTTTTACAAAAAGAAAAAAAGATCGCGCAGCGATCCTTTTCTTTATCTCTAGTCCTTTTTAAGTTGTTCAGTCAAATTTTGATTACGTAGTTAATTTATGAAATTATCAACTCTTTTTCTTCAATAACCCAATAATATGTGCGGAAGGTTTTCATTAGCTGAAGAGACTATGTTAAAAAATAAAATTGAATTTTTTGAGCAAAAGAAAAGGCTTCTTTTGAAGTCATCACCTTCATTTATTAAAATAAAAACTCTTCTTCAATCTCAGAAATCATATTCACCCGATTGGCATGTCTTCCACCTTCAAATTCAGCTTCCAACCATGCCTTTACTATCATTTTGGCAAGTTCACTGCCAATCACACGTGAACCAAATGCTAGTATATTGGTATTATTATGCTCTTTTGATAGTTTAGCAGTATATGGTTCACTGCAAACCACCGCACGAATTCCTTTTACTTTATTGGCAGAAATAGAGATGCCCACTCCTGTTCCGCAAATTAATATCCCAGCATCTACCCGTTTTTCTATTACTTCTACGGCTACTTTTTTTCCGTATAAAGGGTAATCAGTTCGTTCAGTGCTTTGAGGACCAAAATCAACTACTTCATGACCAAGTTCGTTTAGGTAATCAATGATAATCGGCTTTAGTTCTATTCCTACATGGTCAGTGGCAATTGCAATTTTCACGATATTCCCTCCTCTTTCTGGTTAATCGATTAACCTTTACCTATAATGTTCTTTCTTGCCTATCTCTTATAATTTATCCTTTACTAGTTGAACCCCTTCTTACAAGCTCTACAGGTATTTTAATGGTATTATGTTGTCTCGGAGTCTTTTTTTCAATTAATAATAGAAGATTTTCCGCTGCAAGCTCCCCGAGTAGTTGCTTATTTTGATCAATCGAGGATATGGAATTATATCGGGCTAAGCTAATATTATCGTACCCGACAATTTTCACTTGGTCTGGAACGGATATTCTATTTTCCTTTAGAGCTAAATAAGCACCATATGCTAAACCGTCCGTTGTGGCAAATATTCCGTCAAATTCAAATTTATTGTTTTTAATAAGACTATGGATTGCTTCTTTTCCTTGCTCTATTCCTACTTCTAAAAGGGCGACTTGGTTCTCCTTCACGTCTATACCATGTTCCTTAAGCGCATTATGAAAACCAATACTTCTTTCTACAGTCGGTAACACATCTCTAAAATCTCTCAATAATAGGATATTTTCACATCCATGTTTGATAAGTTCTAAAGTTGCTAGATAACCTCCATGAATATTATCAGAGGAAATAATCATCGTATTTTCCAGATTCGGCTTCCGATCGATACAAACAATCGGCAGGTTGGTTCTTGCTTCTATTAATTGGTTACTGGCTGCCAAATAGATTAATCCGTCTACGCCTTTGTTCTCTAATTCTTTTAAATACTGTATTTCCTTTTCCTCGTTTTCATCTGAATTACAGATAAAAATTGAGTAACCAATGGGACCACAGTACCTTTCAATGGCTAATACGATATGAGCAAAAAATTCATTCGTAATATCCGGTACAATTACACCAATTGTTTTAGATTTACTTGTTCTTAAGCTTTTTGCAACAGCGTTTGGTCGGTAATCATATTTTTCTACTACGTCCAAGATCTTCTTCCTCGTTTCGTTTGAGTATCTACCCGTATTGTTTAGAACCTTGGAAACGGTTGCAGTAGAAACACCAGTTAGCTCAGCTATTTTTTTTATAGTTAACCTTTCATTTTCCATAACATGCCTCGCTATTAGTTTTTTATGCGCTACATGTATAGTATAAAGAGGCGATCATACAAAAGCAATGGTCTGCCTATTTCCTTCTACATGAACTGTACAGTTTTGTTACGCAATTTTTCATAGATATAACTGGCCGCACCAAGTACACCTGCAGAACTAGTATCTAATGCATATTCAAACGTTATCCCTTCAGCAGGAACAGGTTTCCGAGTATATTTAATGATATATTCTTCGAGACTTTTTTTCGGAAAATTCGTCATTCCAATTACCCCCCCCCCCAAAATAACAACATGGGGATCAAAAATGTTTAATTCGGTTGCAATAGGTATGGCAAGTGATTGTAAAAAATCATCTATAATAGGTTCATTTGAACAAGAAACAAATATTTCTTCAAACGGAATATCTCGGAAGAATTCTTGATGAATCGAAACTAGTTTCTTCCCCGATGCGATTCCTTCTACACATCCAACATTCCCACAGCCGCATACCACATCATTGTGTAAAATAGGTATATGTCCAAGCTCCCCAGCAGCACCATTTTTCCCTTCTAGAAACTGTTGGTTAAGGTAAATGGCATTGCCAAAACCCGTACCGATATAAAAACCTAAAACAATTTCTTCACGGTTTAGTTCTCGCTGAGAAAGTTCGTACTGCATTAAAAAATTTACATCTCTATTTATAAAAACGGGCATCTCGACTAACTCTTGAAGAGGATCAACGATATTTATATTACTTAAATAGTCTAAGTTAGGTGTTGAATAAATGCTTTTCTTATCCTTACTCACCACTGAGGGAAACCCTATGCCAACAGCAACAACCTGCCCGTCAACTATCTGACTATCAATATAGTTTTTTACAAAATTGGCCAAAGATTTAATAGGATTAAATGGATCCATAACGTCCTTTGTTTTAACCTTGGAAAAATAGTGCAATGTTCCCTCTTGGGTAACAGCGCCAACTCTTATATGTGTTCCACCCATATCTAACCCTATTACATACTGCTTTAAACTTTCCTCCATTTGTACCTCACCTCTAACCGACAAATTGTTTAACTTGAAAAATTATGATTGGAGAAGATGGTTTTCTTCATTATTTACATCCTTTAACATGAGATCCCATGCTTTCTCCACATCATCATTAAGATTAAACAAGCCTGAACTTCCTACGATTAATACCTCTGCCCCCGCCTCTAACAGTTGCTGAAAGGTGTTTTTATTACAAGAGCCATCAATCGTAATGAGATACTTATAGCCATGCTTTTCCTTCAAGTCTTTTGCTTCTTTAATCTTATCAATCATCTCAACAACAAACTTCTGGCCAGCAAAGCCTGGATCTACCGTCATAATGGTCAGCTTATCAACATGATGAATATAATGACGAATCGCCTCAATCGGAGTTTCTGGATTTAATACAACTCCAAATTTTTTCCCTTTATCCTTTATATGATGTGCAAGTCTAAATGCCTCTCCATTTATCGTCTCAGCATGTAAACTGATATAATCCGCACCAGCATTAATCGTCATATCAACGAAGTCTGATGGGTTTTCGACCATTAAATGAGCATCAATGGGCAATTTTGAAATTTTTTTAAGCTCTTGGATAAAAAAAGGTGAAAGGGTGATATTTTTTACAAAATGTCCATCCATAATATCTACATGATAAAAGTCTGCTTTTCTATTTAACACTTCTACTTGCTCTTTAAATTTACTTAAATCCATACACATTAATGAAGGTGAATATTTCGTCATGTTCGATCCGACCTTTCGTCATAAATTAATTTTTAAGCTGTTTTCCCACCAAATAAACGGTCAAGTGCTACTGCACCAATAATGAGTGTCCCCATAACGATTTGTTGGTAATAAGTTGGAACATTTAAGATATTTAACCCATTATTAATAACTCCAATGATTAATGCTCCCATTACAACTCCAACAATTTTTCCTTTCCCACCAAAGAAACTGGTTCCACCAATAATAGCTGCAGCAATCGCAAATGTTTCAAAACCTGTTCCTGCAAGAGGTTCAGCTGCGCCTAATCGTGCCGTTAAAACAACACCTGCAATCCCCGCACAAACACCAGAAATCATAAAAACTACTATTTTATGCAAATTAATATTTATTCCTGAAAACCATGCAGCCTGCTCATTGCCCCCAAGTGCATATATATTTCTTCCTAGCTTGGTTTTATTGGTCACAAACATTAATATTATGGCAATTACTAAAGCGATGATAATAGGAATAGGTAAATACCATATCCATCCTGCCACACCTAAAGTAAATTCAGTTGGTAACCCATATACAGGACGAGCATCTGAAATAATAAGTGTTAATCCTCTAAATATGGAAAGAGTCCCTAAAGTAATGATGAAAGGGTGTAGATTTGTCTTTACAACAAGATACCCATTAATAAATCCAAGTAATGCCCCTGCTACTATTCCTCCAATAATTACAGATAGGATAACAGGTACACCAGCAACTAGTAGCTTTGCTGTAATCATTCCAGTTAAAGCCATCATAGAGCCTACAGAAAGGTCAATACCGGCTATTAATATCGGAAAAAACTCACCAACTCCAACAATAATGTTTATAGCGCTTTGTAAAATTACCTGAGTTAAATTTGAGACCGTAAAAAAGTATTGAGGTGATAGAATTCCAAGAGCAATCACGATGATGATTAGAATTCCAAAGGTCCCATATCTTTGCCAAATTTGATTGAATTTTTCCATATCACACATCTCCTTACGATGTTGCTTTCGCCATTATTTTCTCTTCTGTCGCTTCCTCACTTGTAAATAGGCCATTGAGATTTCCTTCATGGAACACTGCGATTCTATCACAGATTGCCAGCAGTTCTGGAAGCTCTGATGAGACGACAAGGACCCCTTTTCCATTCTCAGCTAACTCCCGCATAATCTTATAGATATCACTTTTTGCCCCTACATCTATTCCACGAGTGGGCTCATCAAAAATGAAAAGGTCTGAATCAGCTGCTAGCCATCTTCCTATGATAACTTTTTGTTGATTTCCGCCCGAAAGCTCCGTAATATTTTGATGAATAGAAGAACATTTAATTGAAAGGTTTTCTTTTTGCTTTTCTGCCCATTTTAGCTCTTCCCTTTTATTAACTAAACCAGATAAACCACCAAATCTAGAGTTATTAATAAGATTAGAGATTGATATATTCTTCCAAATTTCAAAATTATGAAAAAATCCTGTTTCCCTTCGATTTTCAGTAATATAGGCAATTTTATTTTTTACTGCATCATAAGGATTTTTTATTTTTAACACCCTTTGATTGAGTATGATTTCACCACAGCTAGTAGGCGCAGAGCCAACGATGGCATTCATTAACTCTGTTCGACCCGAACCAATCAATCCAGCAAATCCTAGAATTTCTCCTTTTTTCAGTTGAAAACTTATATTTCTCACCTTGTTATCTTTTCTTGTGAGATCTTTCACCTCAAAAATTACCTCATCTGACCCAACATTTTCATTTTGATTTTTTGTGTATTTGGATTGTAACTCTCGCCCAACCATTAAAGAAATTAGCTCATCTGTCTCTGTTACTGCCAAGTTTCTTGTTGCAACAAATGCACCATCTTTTAGAATAGTAATTCGATCACCAATAATCTTAATTTCCTTTAGCTTATGAGAAATATAAACGATCCCAACACCCTCACTTGTTAACTGACGGATGATTTTGAAAAGCTTCGTAATTTCTCCATCTGTTAAAGAGGAAGTTGGTTCATCCATTATTAAAATTTTTGCGTCAGCAGCAAGTGCCTTTGCGATCTCTACTTGCTGTTTTTCTGAAATAGAAAGCTCAGATACAAGTTGATTAGGATCTTTTTTTAAACCAACTCTCTCTAAGAGTTTCACCGTGACGTCATTCATATATTGATAATCAACCGTCCGAATCCCGAAGGATACCTTCGTTGGTAACTTACCAACGAAGATATTTTCGGCAATGGAGAGATCATTAATAACACTTAGTTCTTGATAGATTATACTGACTCCAAGAGTTGCAGCTTCCTTTGGCGATAGTTTTGGGTACTGGTATCCACTAATTTCAATGGTTCCTGATGTAGGCTCGTAAACACCGCTTAAAATTTTCATCAGTGTTGATTTTCCTGCACCATTTTCACCTAAGAGAACATGGACTTCTCCAGGAACTAATTCAAAGTGCACGCCCTTTAATGCTGCGACACCAGAGAATTCTTTTTTGATGTTCTCCATTTTTACTAAGTAATCCATGTAGACACTTCCTTTTATTTGCTAACTACATTCGAAGGAACTGTAACAAGTTCTGCTTCCTTATCAAGTTCTAGCACTTTCCCAGCTTTAATCGCATCAACTAGTAATCTTAAACTCTCTCTTCCAATTTCAGCAGAATCTTGAGCAATGGTTGCTGTTAATTGTCCTGCATTGACAGAGTCAACAGCTTCTGGTGCTCCATCTGTTCCTACTACAATGATTTGATCTTGTTTTCCAGCGTTTTGAACTGCTTGTAGTGCACCTAATGCCATCGTGTCGTTACATGCGTAAATAGCAGTTAAATCAGGATATCTTTGAATCATATTCGTCACCACATCAAGCGCTTTGTTACGATCCCAATCAGCAGGTTGGCTAGCGACTAGTTCGATTCCTTCAGTTGCTTCAAAAACTCCACTCGCTCCATTTTTTCTAGCTTCACCAGATGCATTTCCGGATTTCCCTTCAACAATTGCCACTTTACCCGTTTTGATTTTTTCTACGATAAAGTTAGCAGCCTGTTCTCCAACCTTTACATTATCAGTCGTTACAAAAGCGTTTACATTTCCGCCTGCATTAACTAACTCTTCCATATCTACCTTTTCATCAATATTTACAGTTGGAATACCTTTTTTGTATGCATTTACTGCTTGTGGAATTAGGTTTACTGGTGATAATGGTGCAAACGCAATGCCGTCATAATCTTTGTTTAATAAATCCTCAAATATTCTTAATTGTCCTTGTAGATCCTCCTCTGACTGTGAGGCTAAGATTTCAACATCTACACCTAATTTTTCACCCTCTTCTTTAATTCCTTCTTCCATAGAAACCCAAAAAGGATTTGACAACGTTTTCAAAATTACTGCAACCTTGATCTTTTCATCTCCTGAACTTGATTCCTTACTATCATCTGACTGTGTTGGTCCAGCAGTAGGTCCTGCATTACATGCGGTTAGCAAAGCAAAGATTAACAAGAAAACAAACATTAGATTCAATTTTTTCATCATTCATTCTCCCCTTTTTAATGATCTGTTTTTTTCCTCAGTATTAAATCTTCAAATTTCACCTCCACGCGATTCTGATTAATCGATTAACCAATGGTGAAAAAGTAGGTAATCGATTAACCATTATACAGTCAATCGGAAGGTCCACATATTCCCATAAAGGTTAAACGATTACTCATTTACGTAAAAATATTTTTTTGAATTTTCTAATTTGTAACCACTTACAATTATTATAATAAAAGGCACTATAATTGCTGTCAACTTTATTTTTTATATTTTCTGTCTTTTTGAGATGAAAAGTTTTACAAAATACTTTAAACAAGCCATAAAATCATATAAAAAAATTTTTTCCCACTGTTAAATCTTTAACCATCCGTGCAAAAGACTCTTGCATCCTTTACAACATTTTGTTGGAGAATGATCATCTAAATCATTACTTTTCTCTACCTGCATAGGATTTACAACTACAAACTAAATAATTTATTCGTTAAGGAAGTGAGCTAAATAATGCCAATAATGACCTGTTGACACCAATCCTACGATTATTTTTTCCATTTTATTTCAATCCATCAATAAGTGAATGCCCCTGTTGTTCAAAGGGAATGCCTACCAAAGATGATTAGTGTTAATATAAATTTTGCGTAGCATTTAAACAAAATAAAAAACGTATCAACCCAGTGATACCAACGGGTTAATACGTTTTTTAACAGGTTACCCGACAACTAAACAGTTCACCCCCTACTTATAGCTAATATCCTCTTTTTCGCATACCTCGGTTATGGAGGTAATAATTTCATCGCCATCATCAAGGCAAATCACCATTTTTGAACCAAATCTTTTGTATTCCACGATTCTCTCTCCTCACTTAAATAAGTTAATCCTGAAGAAGTAATTACTTTTCCTCTTTTTGCATTTGTTTAACCTATTCTTCACTTGTAAAGATTTAATTACAATAGATGCTATATATTATGTCAAAAAATATTAAATATCTTTTTAGGATTTTTCCTAATCACATGTTCCAACTGTTCTTTCTCATTGGTCGATAAACCACCATAAATGGTAGTGTTTAGTTTTACTCAATTAAATCAATGTTCTTAGTCCATTTAGTATTCCTTCTTCTTCGTTAGAAGACGTAACAAAATCACTAATTTCTTTTAGTTCGGGAATGTCATTTCCCATTCCAATGGCTGTTCCAACCAAAGAGAACATTTCCATATCGTTAATATCATCGCCAAAGGCATACGTATTTTCCTATTTAATTCCTGCTAGTTCAAGAAACTTTGAAATCCCCGTGGCTTTTGACACGCCCTTTGGTAGAACATCCAGCACAAAAGGGTTCCAGCGAACAACTTCTTATCTTCATAACGTTCTTGATATAAAGTTTGATCTGGATCCTGAAAAAACAGTAACAGTTGGTAAATATGATGGGTATGATAATGATTGGGTGGGATCAAAAAACGGATAGGGCATATGATTGGGTTCATAAACATTTTTAATATATGGATGATGATTTTCAATACTAGATTTTACATCTGAACGGCTTACGTACGCCAACGCATGCTTGTTACTTGATGTAAATTGGGTAATATCATGTAAAAATTCACTTTCTAGTTGTTTCTTCAACTAACCTTCCTATTATCTACAGTATGATTTTTCACAGTATTTAACGTATGTAAAGATACCAAAAATGCCAGTTTTCTATCTTTGTAGACGCATTATCAACAGTAAGTATTTATAGTATTAAACGTACACAAAGATAGGACTTTACGTGGAGAGGTGGGTATGATAGGCTTGGATGCCAGATGAAACAACGGCTTCAGCCTTTCATGACCAATCATGCCCACAGAGGCTCCACGTCAAGTCCTTAACCACTTATCTTTGCATACATGTACATAAAGATAAAAGATGCATTCTATCAACCTTTTTTCGTTGATACTGTAGATAACGATTAGTTTGTTCAATAAGGATGTTTACGAAGGCCTATTAGTGTTAATAGAAGTTCTATAAATAAATAGGACTAAAACCCACTCGTGGACCAAATGTGTCACAAAAGTGTGCACAGACTTATTTTATTTAATTGATTTGAATTTATTTTACTCAATTGTTCGATAGTTTTTCCTCTGGCAGCGTAGAGGTCAGGGGTTCGAGCCCCCTATGCTCATACACGAAAACCCTTGCATATTAGCAAGGGTTTCTCCTTTTTATAAATACTCAAAAAAGACTTATTATTTATAGATTCCCTTCTTAAAAACACTGTTCGGTTTACCACAAATACTTATTCTGTTGTCCATAACATCCCTTTGCCTATAGTACCTTCTAAGTCTTCTTTAGCCTGTTCGCATTCCAAAGATTCATTGCAATGTCTTTAATAACTCGGATGAATATGAAATAATAAATCTAGCTTTTTATGAATTGAGGTATCCTTTATGGCAATAGCAAGAAACTATTTTTTAACCGCAGTACTTGGTATTATTGGTGCCAATGTTTTTCAATCGTTACATATCCCTATGCCCTGGCTTCTTGGGCCATTGCTAACTATATTAGTTTTAAAATTAACGACGCAACTTCCTTTAAAATGGAATAAGCACTTTCGAAATTTTGGTCTGGTGATTGCTGGGTATTCCATTGGTCATGCCTTTACTCTTGAAACACTTGCAGATATTAGGCTTTATTTGCCTGTTATGATTTTACTAAATGTACTATATATCATTTTATTTATCTGCATCAGTTGGCTTATAGTGAAACGTGTGAAAGTTGACCAACTTACAGCACTTACTAGCTGTGTGCCTGGTGGTATGACACAAATTGTTGCTTATGCTGAAGAACAAGTTAGTCAAAATATTGCGATGATTACGTTTTATCAGGTGCTCCGTGTAATCTGCATTATCGGCTTTGTCCCACTACTTCTTGTAGGTAGTGGTAGCTCGAGCATATCTATCTCAGACGCACATTACGCGTTTATGTTTTTATTGTTTTTTGTTTTAAGTTACCTTGCTGGCTTTATTGCCATGAAAATAAAAATCCCTACCGGCTATATGCTTGGTCCGGTTTTTTTGTTTATGGGCTTACAACTTGCAAAAATCGATATTCCAGAAATTCCGGTGAGCGCACTTCATGTTGCACAAATTGTGATGGGGATTTACATTGGGCTGCTTTTGAAAAAAGAGGATCTTCACTTATCGAAAAAGCTGATTTTCTATGCTTTCGTTTCGTCGTTTCTATATATCGCAAGTGCGTTCGGCCTCGCTCTAGTAATGATGCAATTTTATCCGGTAGACTTTAAAACAAGCTTTTTAAGTATCGTGCCTGGTGGTCTTGATCAAATGGGGATCATTTCTGCGTCAGTTCATGCTGACAGTACCATTGTTACAGCATTTCAATTATTCCGTGTTCTAATAATCTCTATTGCGATTATTCCATCTATAAAATATTTAACCGGTAAGGTTAGAAGCAATAATGCTTGATTTAATCTGTTCACTTATTGATTGCAATATCGTACAAATTCATTAATAAAATAGCAAAAGTTTTCATGGTTTTTGTTTTACTCTTTACATGACTAAAAGACTTGCAGATGTAACTCCTGCAAGTCTTTTTAAATTATTAATTTTCATCTGCTACTCTATGAAATTTTTCATTTACATTCTCTTGTTACCATAAAGCCAGTGGCTGTTTCACGCTTGGTTTTGGATAGATTGAATCTAATTGCTCCAAATCTTGCTGTGTTAATTGAATCTCGGCTGCTTTCACATTATTTATCACATGAGATGTATTACTAGATTGTGGTATAGCAATGGTTTGACCATTTCGAATACACCATGCTAATAAAATTTGAAAAGTATCTGAACGATGTTTTTCAGCAATGTCCTTTAAAACCTTTTGTTTCGTTAAATTGGTACCCAAGCTATCACCCCGAGCAACTGGGGCATAGGCGATTAGGGGGATTTCAAATTGATTCATCATAGGTACTAAAATCAAATTCAATCCCACGATCTCCCAAATTATAACGCACTTGATTTGATGCACATTTAATTCCATCAGGCAATTTTATTATTTTTTCTAAGTCATCCACATCTAAATTAGAAACACCCCATGACTTAATTTTCCCCTGACTTTTAACTTTCTCCAAGGCTTCAATCGTTTCTTCAATAGGAATATTCCCTTTCCAATGGAGTAAGTAATGATCTAAATAATCTGTATTTAATCTCTTTAAACTTTTATCTAAACTAATCGGTATTTGCTTTTTTGAGGCATTTGAAGGAAGAACTTTTGAAATGAGAAATAATTCTTCACGGCTATAAGGTTTAATAGCATGTGCAACTAATTTCTCTGCATTTCCATCCCCATACATTTCAGCCGTATCAATCACTTGAACACCATGATCAAGACCAACCCTCATGGCATTTACTTCTTGTTCAAATTTATCTGCTTTTTCTCCCATATTCCAAGTACCTAAGCCAATGGGAAAAACTTCCCTTCCAGCAATTTTTACTTTATTCAAATTTCCCCACTCCTCATCTAATAACATTTACTAACCTCTGATACAATGTTTATATCGTATCATTCATGGACTATAGCAGATTTAGAAAGGTGTTTTGTAGGACTAATCATATAGTTTCTTAGTAAAATGGCTACTAAACTTAGAATCAATGATAGGATTCCCACCAATACAACATATTGTGTACCCATTTGTGAAATAAATAACCCGCCTGCAGCTGCACCCACTGTTGTTCCTACGTTGCAAGCTGATATAAATAAACCATTGGCAAAGTCAGGTGCTTCAGGAGCTACAGACGCAATCAAATATTGATTAATATTTGCCATGATTCCTCCAGCCACGATTCCCCAAACGAAAGTGATCATTGCCATAGGTACGGCAAACTGTCCTGTGAAGAATAAAATGATGTAAAGAGCACTCATTATTAAAGGGAAAAATAGGATAGATTTAATGGGACTCTGAGTAAGTAACTTTCCAGAGACAATGTTTCCTATTATGTTCGCTCCACCGAAGCTGAATAAAGTTAAAGTAATGGTATTCGGAGACATTTCAGTGACAGTTTCCAGATACTCAGCAATATAACTATATACCCCGAATACAGAGGCATTTAATAAAACAACAGTCACTATGGACATCCATAATATCGGTTTTTTTAATACGGAAAGTTGTGTACCATACGACAGTCTTTCTTTAACGGGCATAGATGGTACAAAAATCAATGTTGCAATCAACATAAGAGCAGTAACAATCGCAAAGAATGCCATCGCCATTTCATACGAAAAGGTACTATCGATAAAACTTGCGATCGGTATACCTGCTACCATTCCAGCCGATACTCCAATAAACACTTTAGAAACAGCTTTTGGAGCTTCTTCAGGTTTTACTGAGGAAGCAGCTACGGAAAATGCCATAGAACAATAAAGTGGATGAAACAAACCAAGAATGATACGAACAATTAATAGAATCGTAAAATTAGAAATAAATATCGATGCAATGTTTCCTAAAGTGAAAATACCTAATACAAGTAACATGATTTTCTTACGATTGATACCCGAGAACAATAACGGCATCGTCGGTCCAGATATAGCAATCGCAAGAGCAAAACAACTCACTGTTAACCCTGCTGTTGCTATGCTGACATTAAATTGATCAGCAATAGAAGGCATTAACCCAATGACCCCCATTTCAGTATTTAAAATGCCGAAAACTCCTATAGTTAAAATCCATATGAGCAAATTATTTCGTTTAGTCAAAAAATCACAACTCCTATCTTTAATTTTATCGATTAAATAAATTACCCCCAAAGAGTTATGGGGGCGTATAGGAAAAGTTCCCTTAGTTGTGGATGCCTCACCTATTCCACAACTAAGGGACCCGTGATATAACCACTTTATCTTGAATAGTTGACATATTATAACTGCCCCTTTCTTGCTTTTCCAATGAACCTTATTTACCATCCATTTGTTAATTATTCTATCGTATTCCTTTTATATAACAATTACTTATATCTTATATCGTGATATTCCCAATAGGCATATCTAAAACATTGACTGTTGATATGCTAATAGAATGATAGATGGACATAAGAGTTTTGGGTTGTTTTCTAGATGTTGCAAGAGATGGAAATATGACGATTAATGGTATTTTTTAACAATTATGTATTATTCACCTTTCTACCTCAAATGGTGTAGGCATTGCCATTAAAGGGAAATATTAAATTAGGAACCTCTTAATCATTTAACCCAGGACGCACAAAAAAAAGACAAGGAAAGATCCCTGTCTTTTAATCTATTAATGAATAACTCTCATAACTCTACCATTAAACGTAATTGCCCAATATCCACTCGACATATTAGCAATGGCTACACCTGTTGAGCTTTGCGATCCGATAAATTTGCCTCCGCCGATATAAATACCAACATGTCCATCCTGTTTGTATGTATTAAAGAATACCATATCACCAGGACGCATTTCATTTACAGATACAGGTGTACCAGTATTTTTTAAAGTATCCGTGCTAGCACCAACGCGAACCCCAGCCTGTGAAAATGCCCAAGAGACAAATCCAGAACAGTCAAAACGTCCATTCGCGATGTCAGAGGCTGTTCTTCCACCACCAAATACATACACTGAATTTCCTATATATTTATTGCCTGCATTTATTACAGTCGAAATAGAACCAGATGAGACTGCTGTATTTGAAACAGGTATTGAATTAGAGTTGCTAACTGAAGTTCCTTTACTTGTCCCAGTTTGTGAATTCGGTGAGACAGAAACCGCTGTTATCGCAGCCTCCGCAGCTCTTTGTAATTCTGCTTTCTGCTCTTGAAGACTTGAAATTTCTGCTTTACTATCATTTTCTTGGTTTACTAGCTGTGCTCTTAGAGCCTCATTATTTGCCTTTTGCTCAGCAATTTGAGCTTGCATTCCCTCTAGTTCAACCTTCATACTGTTCAGGTCGTTTAGCTTTTGCTCGACTTCCTTGTATTTTTCTTGTACTTCCTTTCTATCCGCTTCATGTGCTTCTATCATATCCCGATCAGCATCTAGTATTGTAGCAACTACTCCAACACGGTCAATAAAATCACCAAAACTTTTTGAACCAAATACTACATCGAAATAACTTAACTGACCACCGCTAGCTTGATACGAAACAGCACGGGCTTTCAATGTTTCATTACGGGCCGTAATTCGTTCTTCAATCTCGGAAATTACTTTGTTTAGTTGGTCAATTTCAGCCTGGTATTCAGCAATTTGAGCATTTGCAGATTCAATTTTAGCGCTGTTGTCAGCAATGGCTTGTTCATTTTTTTGTATTTGTACTTCTACTTCCGAACGCTGTGCTTGTAAACTAGTAAGCTGTTGTTGAGCGCTTACAATATTACTTTGAATATTTTGAATGGATTCGGCATTCACTGATGAAACAGTAAGTAAGCTACTAAATCCTAATGTAAATGTTGTAATAATAGTAATTAATGAAGTTTTCTTCAATTTATAATCCTCCCTGCTTCTATGCAGCGACACAATTTATATGTATAATTAGGCATTTCGACAAATACCTATGATAATAGTATTATATCATCAAAATTTGACAATATAGATTACAAATATATTTCAAATATCACTTAATTCAACATGATTTTTAAAAAAATAATAGAATTCTAGTTCTGGACATTCTATTTTGTAAATTCTCTTCTATAAACTTATCTAAAAAAACTCCCTAGTCTACACCGGGAGTTTAATCTGCATATAATGCCAATTTTTTATAGGACAAAGTTATCTTCAATCATTAGTTGCTGATCTAATTTGAACATATTGCAATCACTGCGGGTACACCAGAATGGTTGGAACCTGTTTCAGACGAAGTATATGATAACGAAACTAAATGACAAACCCTACAAAGAAAAAGGCATTAATCCCTTTGGATCAATGCCTTTATGACTCTCATTAAACGGATAAGGTTGAGTTTGAATCAACTTCTTTAATTTCCATACTTTCTTTTTGTCTTTCAGCTTTTTCATAAGCTTTCCAGAAAGGATAATAAACTATTATCCCTATTGCAAAGTTTATAAAAACCATGAGTACCCCTTTCCAATCTCCCCCTGTCGCAACGTATCCCGATATAAATGGAGGAGTGGCCCATGGTAATTCCACAAACACTCTATTAATTAAATGAAGTGAAAAGGCGCCATAGGTTACGATCGCTGCAATAGTTCCTGAAATGATAAAAGGAATAATGAAAAATGGGTTTAATACAATAGGTAATCCAAAAACAATTGGTTCAATAATCGTAAATACTGCTGCAGGTGTAGCAATACCTGCCATAGTCCTCGCCTGTTTTAATTTAGATCTCCACATCCAGAACAAAATTCCCCAAGCAGCAGCAGGCCAAACTGTTATACGTTCTACTACCGTTGTCCATACGTGTGGTAGATTTTTAAGGTCTACCCCATTTGCAAGTGCCTCCGCATTTTCAGCTACCCATTGCAACTTTAAAGGCTCAAAGATAGGGCCAATCATGTTATCTCCGTGCATTCCAACAGACCAAAGTAATAGACCAATAAATACCCTTGGAACATATACAAAAATACTATCGGTACCACTAAACACTGGTCCCAAGACTGAATTAAGAAAAGCAGTAATGTCAAAGTTAAGTATAGAACGAACGACCCATAGGAGTGTAAATATTACAAAGAAAGGTATAAGCGCAACGAATGCATTCGCAACATTAGGTGGTACTCCATCAGGCATTTTAATTGTAATTTTCTTTTCTAAAAATTACCGGTAAATTCTAATACTGATTAAGCTGCTTATGATTGCTGCAAACAATCCCCCAGCAGCAAAATTTGTAACTTCCATCCCATTAGATAAATCGTTAATATTAATCAAGAAGAAAGCAGCTACACTTAGTAATGCAGCATTAATAGAATCAATGTTAAAGTGTTTAGCATAGTTCATTCCAATCGCAACCGCAGCATATAACGAAAGGAAATTCATAGTGATATTAAAGAATACAAGTAATTTTGGTGAAAAACTTGAGAGTGCTGGTATAAGAGCATTTTCACTAAAAGTACCAGGTAATCCTAGCATTGCTATTAATAAAAACAAACTTCCAATAATTACAATAGGTACAATAGCAACTAATCCATCCTTCACAGCGGCTACAGCAGGAATCCCGCCAAACTTAGCCATTGGTCCAGCTAACCGATCAACTACAAAGTTTGAAATCTTCTCTAAAAACGATGGTTTCTGTTTTTCCACGAAAGGCCCTCCCCTATTTTCAACTAATAATGCAATTGGTTATTTGTCGACAACAACCTTTGAAAGCGCTCTCTTACTTAACTCGGATTATAGATACTATTCAGATAATTGTCCATAGATCGTTTTTGACGTTTGGTACATAACAGTGGTGTTATCCTAAAGACTATTATTATTCCCCAAAACCATTATTCATCTCTTCTTCTAGCTAAAGATTAAGAAATCAAGCTTCAACCCCATTCTTTCTATTCATTAAAGCCTCGATAAAGACTCGGGAAATGAAATTAGATTTCACGATTCTATAAAGAAATATGATATTTTGAAAGCGGTTACCAAACTATTCATATAAGGTTTTCAAAAGAAAATGAGGTGCTATGATTACTTTAAGAAATGGCAAAGGAGAGTTCATATGTTAACAATTGCTTTTGTTGGATTTGGAAATGCGGTAGTTAATTATCATTTACCGTATCTTGAAAGAAGAGAGAATATCAAGGTAAAGAGTATTTTTAGGAGAGAAGAAGATCGATTGGGGGATACAGAACGTGAAACTTGGTACCCTTCCATTCAATTCACTACCAATTTCCAAGAGGTACTAGATGACCCAGAAATTGAATTAGTTGTTATTTGTACACATGTAGACAGTCATGCTTATTATGCTAAGCTGGCACTAGAAAATAATAAACATATTCTTGTTGAAAAACCATTTGCATCTAGTGTGGATGAAGCAAAAGAAATCTTTGATCTAGCTAAGTCAAAAGGATTAATTGCCATGGCCAATCAAAACAGAAGATTTGATGGGGACTTTTTAACATTGAAAAAGGTAATTGAAAGTGGTGTACTAGGTCAAATCATTGAAATCCAATCTCATTATGATTATTTTCAACCTCAACACATTCAAAAAGGATTCGGCTTAATACATGGATTAGCTGTTCACACGATTGATCAGTTATATTCATTGTTTGGAGAACCTAAAAAGATTCATTATGATGTCAGAAGTGTTTACCACCCAGGTGAATCAGATGATTATGTTGATATTGATTTCCATTATGGTCTATTAAAGACAACAGTAAAATGCAGCTTAGCTGTAAAAATTAATCATCCTAAATTTGTCGTTCATGGTGATATGGGAAGCTTTATTAAATACAGCAGCGGTCATCAAAAGAAAAATCCAAACGGACCCACTCAAGTTACGTTTGAAACTGAATCAGAAAGTAATTGGGGACAACTTTCTTATGTAGATACAAACGGAGTGGAACATAATGAGCATGTGCCCTCTGAAGTAACTGATTATGGGATTCTGTACGAAAAGCTATATAAAAGTATTAAGTTGGGGGATGAGAAACCAGTAAAAGATGAAGAGGTACTAGCAGTATTAAAAATACTAAATGACGGTGTCAATGCTGCTAAAAACGCTTCTAATAAATTGGAGTGCTCTCTATGAAAATAGCTACGATAGGTACGGGTGTCATTGTTGATGCTTTCCTTTCAGGATTGAATAAAATTAAAGATACAGAATGTGTGGCCATGTATTCTCGTAAGGAAGAAACAGCTAAACCACTAGCAGCAAAATATGGGATATCCACTATTTATACTGACTTAAATGCTATGTATGCTGATCCTACTATAGAATTTGTCTATGTAGCCTCACCTAATAGTCTACATTTTGAACACGTTTACCGGGCACTTGAACACGGGAAACATGTGATTTGTGAAAAACCATTTACATCAACCCTTAAGGAAACTGATACATTAATTTCATTAGCAAAACAAAAGAATTTAATGTTATTTGAAGCCATTACAACTATTCATTTACCAAACTATCAATTAATAAAAGAAAATATTGAGAAACTGGGACAAATAAAACTCATTCAGTGTAACTATAGCCAATACTCAAGCAAATACAATGCTTTGTTGGCTGGTGAAACACCAAATGTATTCAGTCCAAAATTCTCAGGCGGTTCTCTCGTTGATATTAATATCTATAACTTACATTTTGTTATGAACTTATTTGGATCACCTAAAAAAATAAGCTATTCTGCAAATAAACACACAAATGGTATAGATACGTCAGGGGTACTAGTAATGGAATATCCTGAATTTATTGCAGAGTGTGTTGGGGCGAAAGATACCCGTAGTATGAACTTTGTTCTTATCCAAGGGGAAAAAGGGTATATTCATGTAGAAAATGGTGCAAATGGTTGTAGACAGATTATTTTACACATTGGGGAATCAGAAGTGATATTAAACAGCCAAACTTCAATGAATAATTTATACTACGAAATGGTTGTTTTTAACGAGATTTTCAAAACAAAAGATTTTAATCAATGTTATAAGCTTCTTGACTACAGTCGTTCTGTCATGGAAATACTGGTTAATGCTCGCAAGGATGCTAATATCGTTTTTGACGCAGATGAAATGTAATTTTGCAAGGGAGAGCTTTTCATAAATAGCTCTCCTTTTATTCTTCCTGCTGGAAGGTAAATGAACTCATATATAAAACATCAAAAATATAAAGTGATGACATCATACTATAGATTTTTGATAGATTTAATTGTTCCTCGGAGGAATAAGTAATAATACATTCATCACATATTTTAGCAATGGTTGAATCACGGCTACCTGTAATTCCTATTACCTTCATGTTGTTGTTTCTGAGCCTTTTAGCAATATCAATCATTGCTTTGTTTTTTCCAGTATGTGAAATAACAAAGGATACAGTAGACGAAGTATTTTTAAGATTCGTTAAGTAGTGCTGATTGGCACTATTGTATGCAACTGCCATCACTCCTACTTCATTCCACTTGGCACATGCTTGTTGGGCCACATAATAATTCATATCTACACCATAAACATCTATACGTTCCGCAGTTTTCAACCAATCAATAATATTTATCATGCTTTTTTCATTAAACATTTTCCTAGTTTCAAGGAGCGCCTGTTCATAAATAGCGGGAACCAAATCAATTTCCTTAACGAGACTTTTATCTCCAGATTCAGTAACTTCTCTTTTACTTTCATCTATTTGATCGTATTTATACTCGAGTGCAAATTTCAGTTGAAAATCGGGGTATCCTTTTAATCCTAGTTTTTTACATAAGCGGACTATAGTTGATGAGCTAGAATAAGTTAGTTTCGCGAGTTCATTTGCTGTGGAATGAAATACAACTGAAGGATTCTCCAAAATATAATTAACGATATACTGTTCTTGAGACGTTAAATTATACATAAACTTCATCTTTTTGATAAGCATCTATCAATTCCCCTTCTCAAACAACTAAACATATTTAATTATTAATTATTAACTACTATCATCGCAGATACAATAAAATAATAATTACATCCCAAAATGGATTCCCTTTTTACAAAAAAAACCCATATATCTATCTCCTTTTTTTGGTTAAAACGCTAATGGGTATGAATGGAAAAATCTATACACTGCTGATTATTACTGCTATACTTCCTGTAAGTACGCTATTTAATATCATATAGTCATTAAATATATACTTTATAGATAAAGGAGTGGGAAAATTGGGACACGTTTGTTATCGAGAGTATAACTGTGAAAAAGAACTAACGTTAGCGGTTATTGGTGGGAAGTGGAAAATGCTCATCTTGTGGTATCTAGGGAAAGAAGGTACCAAACGCTTTAATGAATTAAAAAGCTTAATGCCCTCTATTACTCAAAGAATGTTAGTAAACCAGCTACGAGAACTTGAATCCGACTTTATTGTTCATCGCGAAGTTTACCCAGTCGTCCCTCCGAGAGTGGAGTATTCCCTAACAGAGCGTGGAAAAACATTAATGCCTATTCTAGAGGCAATGTATGAATGGGGAAAAGAGTATAAAGACTTTATAGAAACAAATATAGACGAAGAGATACAATTGAAATCATGATCAGTACATGTACGCTAAAGCGTACATGTTTTTTTATGTCTGTACAGTATACTTTTTGTTACTATATGAGATTAATGTGCGTACTTCTCTTATTGGATATTTTGTATTTATAATAAATTCATGCTAGAACACTACAAAAAAGGAGCTGTAAAATTTTATGAAATTACAATTAGCATTAGATTTAGTTGATATCCCGGGTGCCATTGAATTAGTGAAGGAAGTAGAGGAACATGTTGATGTAGTTGAGATTGGAACTCCAGTGGTAATCAACGAGGGTCTAAGAGCAGTAAAAGAAGTAAAGGCTGCTTTTCCTAATTTAACGGTTTTAGCCGATCTTAAAATTATGGATGCTGCTGGATATGAAGTTAGCCAAGCTTCAGCTGCTGGAGCGGACATCGTTACAATTCTAGGCGTTGCAGAGGATGAGTCAATTAAAGGAGCGGTAGAAGAAGCCAAGAAACAAGGAAAACAAATTTTAGTAGATATGATTTCTGTGAAGGATATTGCCACACGCGCAAAACAATTAGATGAATTTGGTGTTGACTATATTTGTGTCCATACCGGCTATGACCTGCAAGCTGTTGGTAAAAATTCGTTTGAAGACTTAGCAACCATAAAAAGTGTTGTTAAAAATGCGAAAACAGCAGTTGCGGGAGGAATTAAACTAGAAACTCTACCAGAGGTAATTGAACAAAAACCTGATCTAGTTATTGTTGGTGGTGGGATTACTGGAAAAGAGGATAAAAAGGCAGTAGCAGCTAAGATGCAAGAACTAATTCAAGAAGCAGTTGTACAAGGATAGTCCACATGAATATTACGCAATATTTAAGGGAAATAGTTCAGGAATTAAATAGTTCCGTTGAATTACTGCCTGAACTGGAAGCTGAAAAGTTATTAGATGCCATTTTGAAATCGAAAAAAATCCTTGTAGCTGGCGCAGGAAGATCTGGCTTAATGGGAAAATCATTTGCAATGCGAATGATGCATATGGGAATTGATGCTTATGTCGTTGGAGAGACGGTAACAGCGAATTTAGAACCAGGTGATTTACTGATTATCGGTTCAGGCTCAGGAGAAACAAGTACGTTAATTGCCATTGCAGAAAAAGCGAAAAAGCTAGGTGGAGTAGTTGCGTTAATAACAACCTCCTCCGAATCTACTCTTGGAAGAATTGCAGATTTGATCGTTCCTCTTCCCGGTACACCGAAAGACAAAACAAATAGTGATTACCATTCCATCCAACCGATGGGTTCTCTATTTGAACAGACCATGCTGTTATTCTACGATTCTTTAATATTAAAGGTTATGGAAATTAACGGATTAGACTCTAATAAGATGTACGGAAAGCATGCTAATTTAGAATAAACTTTGTGATACGTGATATTTTTGTTAATAGAAGTTTTGGGTACCCATCCAATAATAAAAAAGCCTCCAACCCAGTAATAGCCATGGTTTGAGGCTTTTTAACTTTGTTCTACAAATAGCGTTATTAGGTATTATGCGAATTGGTGAGAGTGTTGAATGTTATTCAACTTAACCATCGCTGTTTCAGTTACTTTTATCGGATAAATGGAATAAATATGTGACTCGAGAGTAACACTATATATAAAACTAGTGTGGGGTATTAATTACATGAAACAGATTATTCTCTGGTCACTCTTGATATTGCCTTGGGCGTCCTTGTTTTTTTTGAAAATGGATACTGTACGGAGGTACATGCCGGTCGCTCTATTTATGACTGTTATTCATACCTTGGCATATCAAGCGGCTTACCATTACGGATGGTGGAAAGAGACAGGTTCCAGTCTGTTCGGGTGGGATAAAGTCGTCCCGGTTCCTTGGGTATATGGCGCATATTTAGTTATTGTTATCTGGGTATTCCACTTTACCTTTGGTAGATTTTGGTTGTATCTGACTGTCAATATACTGTTGGACGGGTCATTTATGTATATCGTTTATCCAGTATGGCAACGAATCGGGCTTGTTTCAAGTGAATCGACCTTATCTACAATAGCTATTGTTGCTATGATGGTCGGTTTTTCGCTTATCATCTATCTGTATCAATTGTGGCAGGACGAAGTGCTCATACAGCCCAAAGCGAAATCATAAAAATGACCAATAACTGAAATAGCGTCCCCTTCAATGGTCTGGCCTTCACTTTGCTAGGCTTTTTTTGCTTAGACTTTATGATCCGGTTTACCACTACGCATTTGAGGTATCCAGCAAAAATAGGCGGAGTTTTTCCGCTTAGATACAGAATGAAGCTCATTTCGGGGCAAATAAGGGGAGATTTTCCGGTTATGCAAAGCAAAACCCCCTATTTACACGTTTTTTGAACCAATAGGCGGAAACTCTCCGTCTATTAGGACTATTTTTTATTTAATTTACAACTTAAGCGAAATTTTTCCGTCTATTTATCAGATAGGGTTCTTAACCTGATGTTCAGAAAACAAGAAACCAATATAATTGAAAGCCAAGCATACACAAATATCGCTTGGCTTTTTTGTTAACTATTCTATCTGAGTTGATTATAGCGTTGCCCTATAATAAATGCTGAAATAAACCCGTTATATAGGATAGTACTTTTATTCCGAATGACTTAACCCCACTTACTTTACCAGGCTTTAAGTCAGGGTCCTCTATATACGACTGATCCTTTGCTACCTTTAAGCTCTTTTTAAAGTATTGGTCCATTTCCTTTCCGAGATCTTTGGTAAATTCCACGCTGTCAATGACGACCATGGACTCGGTATTTACAAACGCCGACCGGGAATCCACATTAAATGCTCCAATGGCACTTAAGCGATCATCAAAGATAAATGTTTTGGCATGGATGGAGTCAGGCCCCTGATATTCCAGTACATTGACACCCTTTTTGACCATCCCGTTGATATGTTTAATATGTCCTGAATAAGCCATCACATTAGCTGTTGATGCCATTGAGTTCGTTAAAATAGTTGTCTTTTCTGGAGGTACTTGTAACGGACCCATATAATCGCGCATAGCTTTCGTAGGAATCACATACGGGCTTTGGATGACTAAGGACTTTTTCGAATTTTTCATGAGATTCGTTAAATCATACCAAGCCCAAGGCTCTTTATTAAATCTTTGTATTGGGTTATGAATAAAGGTGACTTTTTTAGTAGGAAGGGACATTTTTATCCAATCATAATAGGTATTGAATAACTTTTTATCCGTTTTTCTTAAATTCTCGAGCTTCTCTTTTAATTGTTGGGTAGTTTCTTCTGCTTTCTTTTCTTGGCGTGAGGAAAGCTTATCAATTGGAGTCTTTGTAATGGGATGGTCCCAGACTTCATTAAAATAGCCTTCCATTTGATACAACACACCGCCTTCCTTTGTCTTGGGATCCGTGTTAATGATCAGAACATCCCGATCATTCGTAGGGTTTTTTTCTCCTTCTTCAACAAAATAACGATTTCCGATATTTCTGCCGCCGATCAGTGCATACTTATTGTCGACAACAAATATTTTATCATGAAGTCTATTATTCCAAGTCCAAGGGAGTAAAGGATTGAAGGGTTCGTAAAATTTAACCTCGATATTTGGATGATTGACCAAGGCATAGTGAAGATCTTTTAGACCAAATCTAAAACCATGGAAAATTCCATCCAAGAGGATTCGTACCTTTACGCCGCGATCGGCCGCATCCAGAATCATTCCGAATATTAAATCGGTAATGTATCCTTTATGAATCGCATAATAGGCGATATCAATAGACTCCTGTGCATTTTCCATTAAGTTGACACGGGCAATCCCTGAAAACGTTTTTTCTTCCAGTAGAATCACGCGATCCTGGAATGTGTCATTTCCATAGAATCTTTCCACTTTGTGCTGTTCTTTATAGGCACTACTAACTTGTGGATGTTTATATTTAAAAATAACAATTCCGAATATGGTAATATACAGTAGATAAAAAATGAGAATAATCATAGCCGCTCTCCTAACCTTTCTTATTTGATTTTGCCTCCTTTCTAATACATGTAAAGCCATACGATTGTTACTAGTTTGTTCACCATTTTTTACAATATGAAATAACAAAGAAGAAAAAACAAAGTTTGGGATATGAAGCGTAGCTTTTCTAACTATTAATGGTTTTTTTTTTGGATAGATTGTTTTTTACAATTATTCTATACAACCCCTTTTTGATACACTGACATATTTCTATTTTGTTTTTGTCACAAGGCGTTTCATTTCTGTAACTCATTTTTTTAGTTGTTATCCATTACAATAAAAGCTTGACCTATTTTCTAATCCACAGAACATAAATAGAATAGATATAATCTGACTCTCTAAAAATTAGAAGAGATACCAAATAAGCTGACTTTAAGATGAAGAATAGGAAGGTCTAAATAATGAAAAAGGCTATTTTTTTGGACATCGATGGAACTTTGGTTAACGATAAACTTATCATCCCTGAATCAGCCAAACTTGCCGTACAAAAGGCTAAAGAAAATGGCCACCTTGTTTTTATTTGTACAGGAAGGCCAAAATCGCTAATTTCCCCTGATATACTGGAAGTTGGGTTTGATGGGATTATCGGTTCTGCTGGAGGGTACATAGAAATGGACCAAGAGGTGTTATTACACGTAAATGTTAAAAAAGAGGATGTAAAGCATGTTGTAGACTTTTTTAACCATCATGGCATCGAGTTTAATCTCGAATCAAACATCGGTATATTTACTGGTAAAAACGGTAACACTCGTATGCGTTCCATTTTAGAACAATTACATAAAGCTGATCCTAATTCAAAAATAGACTTAGAAAAAGGATTTGAGTCTATTTTCGATACAATTATTGAGAGTGAAGACTTACTTAGAGATGATATTAATAAGATTTCCTTTTTTGGGTCAAAATTACCACTCGAGAGGATAAAAGAAGAATTCGAATCTAAATTCACGGTCATTCCTAGTACAGTAGCTGCTTTCGGAGAAAATTGTGGTGAAATATCCATTCTTGGTGTAAATAAGGCGACAGGTATCGAAAAGATCATTAATCACTTAAACATAAAAAAAGAGGATACCTTCGGATATGGCGATAGCTGGAATGATTTAGAAATGATAGAATTCGTCCACTACGGAATCGCAATGGGAAATGCAAATGAAGCAGTTAAGAAAATAGCTAATGATGTGACAGATACACATGATGATGATGGTATCTATAATAGTTTCAAAAAATATGGCTTGATCTAATTCATTTCAAAAAACCGCCAAGGCGGTTTTTCTGATTTTATTCCTCTTAATTACTTAAAGTAGGTCCCATTTTTTAATTGCCTCTTCCTTTTTCTTTAAATCATTGAGGTTACTTGTGTAATCTTTCGCATAGATAATTGAAAAAAGCGTATCAAGGATATACTCAAACGATATTTGAGAAGAAAATGTTCCTACTTTGAAATTGTCATATTCGTCATGTGGGACCTCAATTGTCAAATTACATAGTTTAGACATTGTTGATTCAGAATTACTAGTTAACATGATTGAAGGAATTTTCATTGAAGCGAGATATTTGATTATTTTCATGTGTGAAACTGAATTCCCAGTATAACTAATAAAAATGGCACAATCCAATTTGTCCATGCTTAACGTATTCCATATTCCTTCTCCATATTCATCAGCGATAATTAAGTGCTTATTAATTTTAATAAATTTGTTTTGAAAGCTACGAGCACGAATCTGGGAATCTCCATTGCCAAATAGATAAATTCGTTTCGCATTCCTAATCATTTCTACTGCTTTATTTAATTCTTCCTTATCCAATTTCCCCATCGTTTTTCTTATAGTTTCAATCGTCAAATCAGCCATTTTTTTGGCAATGTTGATAGAACTATCAGTTGGGAGAAAAGGAAAGTTAGGATCAACATGTGTAATAGTATGCTTATTACTTTGAATTTCATGGATCAATGCTCCTTTGAAATTTCTATACCCAGAAAATCCTAATTTCTGACAAAGCCTAATGATTGCAGAGTGGGATGTAAAGGTATTCTCTGCCAGCTCTTGGATATACATATTTGGGACATCTTCTTGGTTTATTAAAATGAAATCAGCAATTCTTATTTCAGTGTCAGTAAACCCTTGCTTGTGTTCAAGCTTATCTAATAATGTCATATTTCCCTCCATTGGATTGACAATAAATAATTATTTATATCGATTCATTTCATAACTAATATACCAAATCACAATGGTGAACTCTTCTTTAAACATTATGTTCAGCCAAATTTCACCGAATATAAGTATTGTTGAAAATGAGGTCCTATTAGATATATAAGCGTTCTCAATACTTATCATCTCAATTATAATCAAGCTAGCAAAAGAGAATTGGAGTGGTTTTTTTATGTTAACGATTGCTTATATTGGAAATGGAAAAAGTACGAACCGCTATCACCTACCTTTTTCATTAAAAAACGAAAACATTCGCGTGAAAACTATTTACTCTCGACGAGATAACAGCGTTTGGGATAAAATACCAGAAGTAAATTATGTTCATGATTTAAATAAAATCTGGCTCGACGAAGAAATTCAATTAGTCGTCATTTGTACCCCAGTAGAACATTATGAATATGCTAAATTGGCACTTGAAAACGGTAAACATGTATTAGTCGAAAAGCCATTCACACAGACTTCTGACCAAGCAAAAGAGTTATTTGCCTATGCAAAAGAAAAGAATCTATTTATTCAATGCTATCAAAATCGCCGGTTTGATTCAGATTTCCTAACCGTACAAAAGGTAATTAATAGTGGTGTATTAGGAGATATTTTAGAAGTGGAAATGCACTATGATTATTTCAGACCTGAAGTACCAAAGTCTTTAAAGTTTTCTAGAGAAAACAGCTATCTGTATGGACATGGATGCCATACAATCGATCAAGTACTCTCTTATTTTGGTAATCCAAATCATATTACTTATGATGTGAGACAACTTCTTGGAAAAGGACATTTTAATGACTATTTTGATTTGGATTTCTTTTATGACTCCACAAAGGTTTCTGTTAAATCTAGTTATTTCCGTCTGAAAGAACGTCCTAGCTTTATCGTATATGGTAAAAAAGGTGTGTTTGTGAAACAAACAAAAGATAGACAAGAAGAACACTTGAAACTATTTTATATGCCAACCAATAAGGATTTCGGGATTGATTTACCAGAACACTATGGCGTTCTAACCTATGTGGATGATGATGGAAACTACCATGAAGAAAAAGTCATTTCTGAAGTTGGTGACTACGGGCGAATTTACACTGGAGTATATGAATCGATCATTAATGGAAAAGAGAAAATTGTTAAGGATGAGGAAACCATACGGCAAATGGAAATTTTAGAAGAAGGAATAAACCTTATCAACGAATAAAATTATTTGTTCGCTATTTATCATAAGAAAGAGGTCATTCACTTTAAACTTGCAATACTAGGTTCTGGCCAGATAGTCGCAGATTTCACAACAATGGCGGGAGATTTACCAGATATCTTTGGAACAGAACAAACCAGCAGTTGATAGAGTTGCACCTGTACAATACTAATAATGAAACCTCTTCAATTAAATGAAGAGGTTTCACAAAGACAGTAGCCAAACTTACAATCCTTCGAGTTTGAATTTCATTTTTTTATTCCTAATAACTACATGGATAAACTAAGTGCTAATTGATACAATGACATATCAATTTCGTGTATTTCTGTCGAAGCTTGTTCAAAAGTGGTATAAGTGATTTTACCATTCTTTACACTAACCATACTTCCATGTTCCCCACTAATTAGGATATCCACAGCTTTTGCTCCCATTTGACTACCTATCATCCGATCATAGGCAGTAGGCGTCCCACCACGTTGTAAGAATCCTAGTACAACCACCCTAGTATCTAGTTGTATGTGGTCTTGTAACTCTTTTTTTATATCCTCAGCACTACACACACCCTCTGCAACAATGATGATACAATCCTTTTGTCCACGATCCCTTGCCGTATGAATACGGGCAATGACATCTTTAATATCGTAAGTTGCCTCCGGAATAATGATTGATTCTGCTTCCGAACAAAGTCCAGCCCATAAGGCAATGTCCCCCGCACCACGTCCCATAACCTCCACAATTGAAGTTTTTTCGTGTGAATAAGCAGTATCACGAATTTTATCAATCGCATCAATTGCAGTACTTACTGCTGTATTAAAACCTATTGAATAATCTGTACCAGATATATCATTATCGATGGTTCCAGGTATGCCCACAACAGGTAGTCCCTTTTCACATAATTTCAACGCACCTTGAAAAGATCCATCTCCACCTATTACAACAAGTCCATCAATATTTAAATCCTTTAAATTTTGTATTGCTTCATGCTGCGATTCATCCAATTTAAATCGCTCACTTCTTGATGTACGTAGTATCGTTCCCCCACGCTGTATAATTCCATCAACAAACTTTTGATCCATCGGAACGATATTTCCTTCTAACAGACCCTCATAACCATTGTAAACACCGAATACTTCTAACCCCTTATCGATCCCTCTCAAAACTACCGCTCGAATGGCAGCATTCATTCCAGGAGAATCTCCACCACTAGTTAGTACAGCAATTCTTCTCATAATTCCCCTTCTTTCATTATGTAATTTATAAAGCGGTTCAGTTACATGCCTACTTAGCTAATCTCTAAGTATTAAATATTAAACTACTTCTTTTTATTTCTCTACGAAGTATTTTAATATTTAATATATTTTTCTTCTTAGTTGGTGTCAACTATCTATAAATAAGAGCGTCATCCATTTTTTAGAAAAGGCTCATTCTTATTAACATATAGACAAAGTGTCCTTAGAACATTAATAGATGTTGCTGGCAATTACAATCTACGACCATTACTCTCCAGTTATAAACAACCTATGATATGTCAAGAATTAAGACATAATCATAAGGAGTTGGAGTACGATGATCCACAAATTGAATAAACTAGGTGCTACTGATAATAATTGGTCAAACCTTAAAATGGTTGGAATTAGCACAGAAGAGCACTATCAATGGTTATGGGAAGTTTATCTTCATTATGGAGAAGTAAAACGTATCCTAAGTTCAAAGAGAGCTGTTGGTATGTATGGAGGAAGAGAAGCCGCCTGGAATTCTATTGGATATACCCCTCCTGAAATCGAGGAATATGTTAGGAACCTAGGTAAAATGATCGGACAACTGTATGTTTCCACAAAGGATATACAAAACCAACACATTTCAGATATATCCTAACATGAGAAAATTGGCCCCATCTAAAAAGAGTTAGGGGCCTTGTTTTTATCAAGATTTTGTAGCATCTTCAATAATCCAATCAGATGCACTTAATAAATCAGGAAAGACAGCATCAGCTAATGGGTCACTGTCTCCAAGAAAAACACCTTTTGTTCCTACTTTCTTTCCTGCTTGGATGTCTGTGTCCGTATCACCGACCATATAAGACTGTGCTAGGTCAATCTGATATTTTTCGGCTAAGTCAGTAATCATTTTGGAGCCAGGTTTTCTGCATTCACATCCCGCTTTTGGTTTATGAGGGCAGTAGGCCACATCTTTAATGACTGCTCCCTCCTTTTTAAGTTCACCTATCATGTGTTCATGGATCGTTTCGAGTTGATTCGCTTTCATGAACCCTAACCCGACTCCCCCTTGATTAGTCACAACAAAAATATTGTCTCCAAACACTTTATTTAACTTCCGAATTGCCTCTGAAACACCAGGTAAGAAAAATAATTCCGTGGGCTTGTTTACAAATTTCACTCTTTCTGTTAAGACTTCGTTTATGACGCCATCTCTATCTAAAAATACCGCTCGTTTACCCACATTTTTACCCCCTCCGTTTATTTATCTTAATCATGTACATATTATCGTAATACTATAACCAACCCCTTGGTGGATTAAAAGGGAAATTGAATCAATAGAAAACACCCCAGTTGTTAGCTTTTAAAAGTCTAACAACCTGAGGTGTTTCTAACGTATCTTAATTTTTCTTGAATTAGGCAGTAAAATGGTTATAAAATTGAAAAGGAGCTGCCTCAGCAACCCCTTGTTTTTCTTCATTCTAGATATTGAAATATCCCTCATATCCATCCAAAGGAAGTAATGAACTTTTATAAGAAAAATAGATTTACTAACGTCAAATTTATCCCATGCAGCTCCAACAGAGGATAATTCTTTGCTGAAATGAACAGGATAAGGGGAGAAAATACCATTTATCAAAAGAGTCTATGAACTCCACCATATTGTAAGATCAACAATAGCATAGAAAAGGAGAGAAAAGGTTGGTTCTTATCTTTTTTATTATAGTCGCAATCTCCCTTTTCATCTGCCTTGACTATCATAGGACAAAAAGAAACATCCCTTTTTATGGCATGCCTCTGCTGGTTCATTACCTTGATTTAACTAATGGTTTTGTTAGTAAATGAAAATACCAAGGAAACAAGAATTTAAAAATGATAAAATACACCGGTATTCCATACCATGTGTTCCAACCGTTATTTTTCATGTATCCAACCTGAACTAAGCCTAACTCTAAGACAAAGCATAGCAATGTAAAAGATAATACAAAAAACCATTTCTTTTGAGGCTTATAAAAATTAACATAGATGGTCGCTATACTCGCAGGGACAATGCCAATTAATAACGCATCACTTAGCTCAATGGATATTTTTTTAGCTAGATCAAATAGGTTAAATGTGGACATTGATATCGTATCAAAAGTCCATGTCAAACCGGCTGAAAAAACAAATGTAATCAATATGCCTACCCATGTTAAATTTTTTTTAGGCATGGTTAATACAAATACTATTGATATAAACACTAAGATCCAGACATACCATTCACCTTCATACTTCATAAATTCCATTTAAATCACCTTATTAGTAGTATTCTAAAGTCTTCTTTGTTTATCTTAACTTATTTAATTGGAAAATATACCAAGCCTACTCAAAGAAAAAGCTTGTAGGTATGTAACTACCTGCAAGCTTTAGCTTAAAAGGTTATACAGTTCATGGTAATCCTCTTCCTCAGTGAATTCATAACCTGTTATTCCGCTTAATTCCGTAGGTCGAATGGAAGTTTTAGTGTGCACTTGTTTTTTTCGATATTGATAAGGGGTTGTGTGAAATGTGTCTTTAAACAGTTTATGAAAGGAATTTAAATTAGGAAAGCCACACTCTAACGCGATTTGGATGATGGGCCGATCGGTTTCTAACAAAAACCGCACCGCATGTTCTAAGCGAATCCCATTTATATATTTAATAAACGACTGTCCCATATGATGTTGGAAATACCTTGATAAATAGGGAGCCGTAAGTTCCTCAGTATCCGCCAACTCTTGAAGTGTAATGGGATTCATATAGTGCTGCTGTATGTAATTGGTTAATCGATTCATCCGTTCAATATCTTTTTCAGAGTTGATAATAACATTCTTCTTATCCACCTTAAAATGTGTAACCGGATTAACCCCCGAATTTTGGACAATAACTCTCTTATTCTTTCATTTCCTCAGTTTTTTATTTTATAGATTTCTTTCATTATTCTTCAAAAAGGCCATGTTGCTTGACATGGAGCCTCTGCGGGCATGATTCTCCTGCCAAGAAGCCAGCTGTTTTACAACATTGGCATCGCCGAACGAGGCTATCATGCCCGCCACTCCAAATCAAGCTGATGCTTTGAATGAATACATCCATTACACCCGAACCTCCTTGATCACCAATGAATCTTGTTTTTGATAGAATTCCTTTGGTGACAAATCTAGTATACTAGAATGCATACGTCTCTCGTTGTAGAACTCCATAAAATTCATGACTTCTTGATATGCTTCTGTGTAGGTTTCAAACTGCCATCTGGATAGGCAATCGTCCTCAAAAATGCGATGGAAAGACTCAATATGAGCATTCATATTTGGTGTTCTTGGTGGAATTCTTTCGTGCTCAATTTTGGAATCTTCACAAAACTTTTCAAAAGTATGGGAAATAAACTGCGGTCCATTGTCTGTTCGGATTACAGGTTTTTCCAATTCATCATATTGTTGGCGTTTTAATAATGCCCTTTTCAGTGTCTGTTTGACATCATCTCCAGTGCAGCTTAATCCCATATGATAGGTAATGATGCCCCTGTCATAAACATCGATGATGGACATGACAAAGAAAAAGCGATCCTCACCTTCGATAAAGCCATATTTAATGTCAGCTTCCCATAGCTGATTAGATCTTGTAATAATGCGATTTCTTGCTAGTTTCCTAGGGTATGAGACTTTCTTTTGGCGCTGTGGGCGTAAGATGCCCAATTCTTTACAAATCCGGTATACTTTTTTCTTGTTAATTTTAAGTTTGTATTTTCGCCTTAAGACCTTAGTGAGTTTGCGATAACCATAGTTATAGCAATCACCGGCAATCTCTTCTAGTAGAAATTCTTTAATCTGTTCGTCTGATATCTTTTGACCGTCCTCTTGGATCGAATAACCTGGTGCTGGACGTCCCTCACTTACTTTTTTCTCCTCAACACGATAATTCTTTTGATAATAGTATGTGGATCGAGGAATACCTATGATTTTAAGCACCTTTGAAATCGAGTAGCCTTTTTGAATCCATTTGTTAGCTACTTCATGCTTTTCAGCAAGTGAGGGTTTTTCTTTTTTATAAGATCCCTCAGGATCGCTATTTCAAGGTCTTTTTCACCTAATAACATTTTAAGTTTTTCATTTTCTTTGGATAATTCTTTGGAGTCTATATCTGGCAGCACAGCCACATCTACTTCACCAAATTTACCATCTTTGTATTCACGAACCCAGCGACTAACCATATTGGGATTCAGATCATACCGGCGAGCTACAAGGGTATTCTTCCCTGTGTCTTGGGCTTCCTTGATGACTTGTAATTTAAATTCTTTAGAATGTTTTATTCGTTTCATGATGTCAGCCTCCTTGGTACATTAAGCAGTATAATAAATATTACTCTTATTGTCCAAGTTCATTTTGGGGCTTATGAGTAACCAGTTGATACACCACATCTAATAGAAGAGAGTGCACCTTAATTTCATAATTTTCTTCTTTTCTTTTGACAGCTAACATTAGATGGGCAAGCAGAGGTCGAATTTTATTATAGGATTGTTGGTCCATACTCTGAAAGGACTGACAATGGAAAGATTCGTCTTCAATATTAGTGTAAAATTTTTTTATAAAGGTGATAGGTATCTGAATAAGTAACAGTTTATTCTCTTGATCTGACTCCACCCCATGAACTTCATTACTGTTAATGAGCAAAAGGTCATGTTCCTTAAGCACATACTCCTCTCTTCCCACATACACATGTATTTGTCCTTTTAAAACTAATAATAATTCAATTCTGTCATGCCAATGCATCGCTACATACTTCACACTCGTCATTAATGCGAATACAGGAACCTCTTCTTTAATTACAGCGCTTTCATATGGGTATTTCATAAAAGGCAAGGCCTCCTAGTTTCTTGTTACCTAGTTAAATACTAAGTTATTCGGAGAAATCCTTTAAAAATTAATTATCTAATAGAAAAATAAGCGGATATTTTTCGCTTAAATGCAGAATGGAGCTATTTTTAGGGTAAATAAGGGGAGGTTTTCCGCTTATGCAAAGAAAAATCTCTCATTTTTGAATTTTTCGAGCCAATAGGCGGAATCTCCCCGCCTATTTAACCCTTTTTTAATAAAAATTACTAATTAAGCGGAATTTCTCCGTCTATTTCAACTCGGGTGCTAAACCTGGTCCACCCCATAAGTGCGGACCCTCTTGATCCTAGATACGGGAATCACCTGCTATTTATCGACCAGCTTTTAAAATATACTAAGAGATGCTCTTAACTATTTGACCTAATCCCTCAATAATCGAAGTAGCAGGACGTCCAAGAAGTTTTTCAAAATCATTGCTCTCAATTTCTAGTGTTCCTTCGCGAATATCTTTTTGGATGTTCACTACAAAAGGGATAAGGAAATCTGGTACCCCAGCACCTTTCATGATATCCGCATAAGTAGCATCATCCACTTGTTGTACAGGTACTTCCTTACCCAGTACCGTCCCCAGAGCTGCCGCAATTTCTTCTTGTGTTAATAGCTTACCTGATAATTCGTAAACTGTGTTTTCGTGACCTTCACCAGATAGGACAATTGCTGCTGCCTCTGCATAGTCTTGTTGTAATGCCCAGCCTACTCTTCCCTCTCCTGCTGAAGTCACCCATGGAGCGCCTGCGAGTACACCTTGTATGCTTGAGGTTTCGTTCTCTAAATACCAATTGTTACGTAAGAAAGAATATGGAATTCCTGTTTGAATAATGGCTTCTTCTGTTGCCTTATGAGTTGGTGCTAGGAAGTTTTTACTTTCCAACGCATTCGCTATGCTAGTGTATACGATAAATTTAACACCAGCACGCTTTGCAGCAGCTACCGCATTCGAATGCTGTCTAATTCTTGTGTCATTATCTCCATCAGCAGAGATCAATAAAAGTCTGTCGATACCTGCAAAAGCAGAATCTAATGTTTCCGGATGGTCAAAATCGCCTTGACGAACTTCTACTCCACGAGATTGAAATCCTTCCGCTTTCTCCGGGTTACGAACACTAATAGCTAGTTGATTGGCCGGTACCGTTTTTAATAAGGTTTCAACCACTTTCGTTCCTAATTTACCTGTTGCACCAGTTACTAATAATTTCATTTTCCTATTCCTCCACTCTTTTATTTTCTAACCTGTATTTATATTGATTACATGTATTTATAATAGATACTTCTAACTGTTTTGTCAACAAAACCTTTTTTATTTTTTTCAAATGATAAGGTATAATACGTGTATTCAAATTAAATACATGATAATAAAGTAGGTGCATGAAATGTCCATTAGTAGTCGTTTTACTGTTGGGGTTCATATATTAACTCTTATTGAATTAAATAAAGACGGAATTAGCTCATCAGAATTCTTAGCTGGGAGCGTCAACACAAACCCATCATTGATCAGAAAAATTATGGGGATGCTCAAAAAAGCTGCACTAATAGAAGTACAACCAGGAATTGCTGGAGCAAAACTTGCGAAGGAACCAGCTACCATTACCTTACTTGACGTTTATAAGGCAGTTGATGTGGTTAAGGAAAAAGAACTATTCAGTTTACATGATAATCCCCACCCGGATTGTCCAGTCGGCAGAAATATTCAACATTCGATTACTCCTATATTATCAGCGGCTCAATTTGCTTTAGAAAAGGTATTAGGAAATGTGACTATTGAAGAGGTTCTTAAAGATATTGTCGAAAAAGAGAATAATAACAGTTAATCAGAAAAAGGGATTGCTCATGCAATCCCTTAAAACTTCACAAGAAGAAATGGATTTATCCCTTTAATCCTTCATAGTGTCTAATAATCTCTTTAGCAAGTTGGCTTGAGTCCTCAAGACCACATACTTCTTGAAGAACATACGACACTCCATGTTCGTGAATCATTGACTGAAGCTTTACTGCATCTTCATCATCTTTGTAATCAAAAAGTAAGGCTGCTGCAATAGCCTTTGCTAAATGATCGTAAGAAAGGCCCGCTTTTAGAGCTTGTAGGGCTGGACGAACGAGTCGATCCTCTGGCCCAAGCTTTCTTAACGGGGAACGACCTACTCTTGTCACACCGTCATGTAGATGAGCATTTTCAAAACGTTTAATGATTTTCTCAATATATTTTTGGTGTTCTTCCGGATCTAAATGGTACTGTTTGATTAAATAAGCACCCGTCTCACCCAGTGTGGCCTTCACCTGATTGTAGATATCCATATCCGCTAGAGTTTGGTCAATCGTTTCTTTTTTTGCCAGATAACCGAAATAAGCAATAACGGCATGTCCTGTGTTAACCGTAAACAGCTTTCTTTCAATAAATGGAGCTAGTTCAGGAACGATAATCATTCCTTCAATAGGAGGAATTTCTTCTTTCGTTTCTACCACCCATTCATGGTAAGGTTCAACAAGTACATCGAGAGAACCTTGATTATTTTGAATCGGTACGATACGGTCAACAGCAGAATTTAAAAATTCTACATGAGCAAGTACCTTTTCTTGCGTTTGATCATCAAGATGCTCAAAAATATAGCCTTTTAAAAGATCGGTAGCAGAAATTTGATTTTCACAGGCAATTACAAATAACTTGTCATTATTTTCTTCTATCCTAGCAGCCAATCCCTTTGCAATTAAAGGCGCTATTCTCGGGAGAATGTTAGGTCCAATAGCCGTCGTTAAAAAAGCTGCCTTCTTGATTGTTTCTATTACTTCATTTTCCTGTGTTAAATTATTCAATCCTGAAACATTCTCAATAAGAATACTCTCTTGTGCATCTGTGGCAAGCTTCACTTTATATTGTTTTTCATCATTTAATTGATTAATGATTGGTTCGGCAATGTCTACGAAAGTAACATGGTATCCTGACTGAGAAAAAAGGGCTCCAATAAATCCTCTCCCGATGTTACCTGCTCCAAAATGTACTGCTAGTTTCATTACATCATCCCTCTATCATTTATTTTAAAATTCGACTGTAAATAATTCGAAAAAATAGACTCTAACCTCTTATAAATTAGCTCTTCATTTGCCGATGAAAAAATCAAAATAGCTTCATCGGTCTCAATAATATTTGTACTAATTAAGCTAATAACCTCCTGCTGTCTGTTGCTTAACTCTAATGGGGCCAGCATGAGCAATAGGTTCTTCATCATGACCATGTTTCCATCCATTCCCCTAACCAGACAAGGATTAGGCAGATGCGCAATTTGGAAAATCAGATCACGCACATGCTCATTTCTTGCATGAAATAAGGCTAAATTGGTCTGAGGAATCCCGAGCCCCCCTCTTTTTTCCCTCTCTTTAAGCGAATAAAGAATGTCCTCAGATTCAGTCACTAGATTCTCTTTCTCGGCAATCTGCAACATTTTATTAAGGATCAATTCCTGGCTTTCCGAATGGTTCATCCTGTAAAATCGGTAATTTTGCATGATAGACTCTATACTCTGTTGAATACTCTTAATGTCCTCTAGCATGTCATGCAAATCGATGTTTTTCTTAACAACAGATGAAGGTACAGAATGACGTTCGATCTTTTTGTATTTTTCACCCTTTGCAATGGCTTCAATATTATTCTGTATAAAGCTTTTAATCGTATCAATGTTCTCTGTACTCAATAACGGGTTCACTAAAATGTATTCTTTATTGATGAAAGGCAATCTTACAGTGGAAATAATCACGTCATATGCTTGTAAGTTCACATGTTCCGATATTTCTTTAATCGACTTAATATCAATTGAATCAATTTCTGCTATTTCTTTTTTGATTCTACTAGCCAACATCTTTGAAGTCCCGATACCGGTAGGGCAAATCACCAAGGCTTTAATGGTCAAATGCTCTTCCTGCATTAATAATGCGGAACCGAAGTGTAACACCATAAAAGCAATCTCGTCCTCAGGAAAATAGTCAATGGACTTAAACTCTTCCTTCACACTATTTTTTACTGCCATAAACAAAACCGGATACTTCCGTTTGATTTCTTCTTTTAGTGGATTAAACGACTCCATTTTCTGTTCGATACGAAAGAGCGCTGGCTCCATATGGGCAAGTAACCCTTGGAATAAAGAGAAGTCATCTGTTAAATTTACCTGAAGCTGATTAGAAACGGAGCGAATCACATTTTTAATCAGTTGAGCAAGTAAAATGTTTTCGGGCTCAGCATCAGCACCTTGAAGCTTTGTACCTTTTAGAATCAATGCTAGAAAAAGAATATCTCTTTTAGTAAGGCTCACATCAAGCTTTCGTTCTAACTCACGACTAATCACTAACATCAGATCATATTCAATGGCAACCTCTTTTTCTTGTAAGATTACATCGTCTTCCAACAAAAATTGAGCATCCGTTCTCTTTAGAGTGATATAAATATGTAAAACCACTTCCAAGTATGCTCGATCTGTTACTCGGGCTTGGGTTTTATGAAAGGCAGCATTGACTAAGGTGAGTACTTCTAATAACTCATCATGATAAAAATAATGAAGAATCTTTTCCTCGGATGGACTTCCCTTTTCCAAAATAAATAGTTTTTCTATAAACTCATCGTGAAAATACTGTAGAAAAAAATGAACAAGTGCTCTTCGTTTGTTAGCCTCTGTACCTTGCAGTTCTACTCCTACTCCTCTTTTCCTTGTTAACTGTAATTGAAAAACCTCTAGCCATTCCGCCAGTTCGTCCAGATAAATGGCTAATGTTGCTGAACTGACACCAAGGTGAGTGGCTAACGTTTGAATTTTAAAATGTTCTTCTTCATATACAGCCAAAAGTAATCGAAGCTTTTTTTCGAGAGGAGTTTGATCAATTGGAGTACTCCCTGCTATATGCTGAATTAACCTGTATATCTGTTCATTCTTCCCCTCAATAGAAAGACCTTGATCCATGTTACGTGTTAGCCTTAGTCCAAACTTCTCCATGATCCTTTCTGTTGCCTTTAAATCACGTTGTATCGTCCTGGTACTTACATTTAGGGAAGAGGCAATTGAGAGAACGGTATGTTTTCCAGAAGTTTTAATAATCAATTCAATGATGGCTTTTTCCCTTGAGGTTATATCCACGGTATCAACTCGTTCCTGAGTGAAATAACTAGAAAATAGAAAAGCGCAGACATACGCTTTTCTATTTTTTATTTCTTATTTACTTTTTACCAATAATATCGATAATCTCTTGAGCTGTTTTTGCTTGAGCCATTTTTTCGATATTTTCCATATCGGAGCAAGTAATTGCGATACCAGAAAGGATTTCAAGATGTGTACCGTCTTTTCCAGCAATACCGAAGATTAAACGTACTTTCTGTCCATCAAAATCCACGCCATTCGGAACCTGAAGGACAGTAAAACCTGATCTAATAACTGCCTTCTTCGCTTCTTCTGTTCCATGGGGAATCGCAACATCATTTCCCATATACGTAGAAGTCATGTTATCTCTCTCAATCATCGCTTCGATATAGCTTTCATCGACGTAACCTGCATTCTTTAATGCTTGACCGGCAAAGCGAATGGCTTCTTCCTTATTGGCAAACTCCTGATTGATAAAGACATTTTCAGGACGAAGCAAATCATCGTTATGTGATTTTTCTTCATTCAAATGATCCGTAGCATTCTCTTCTGCATCTTCAACGACTTCATGAAGAGTGGAACTTGCTGGAAATTGCAACTCACTAATGAGCTTATCGTACTCAGGACTTGAAAGGAAATTATCAACAGAAATATGATAAGCGTTTGGTACTTTGTTTTTTGCTCTAGGAGTTAGCTCCTCCTGTGTAATGACAATTTGAGCGTCCGCTGGAAGATTACTAATAGCCATATTGGTAACCCCGATATCCATTCCCGCTTCTTTTACTTTTTTACGTAACAACGATGCTCCCATTGCGCTTGAACCCATTCCTGCATCACATGCAAAGATAATCTTTGTAACATTGTCAGGAAGTGCTCCTTGATCTGTAAGTACATTTGATACAGAGCTTTTCTTCCCTTTCATTTCTTGCATTTTTTGAGCGGCTGCTTCAAGGTCATCTCCACCCTGTTTCCCCGTTTTCAAAATAAAAGAAGAAACAATAAATGAAACAGCTGCAGCCACGATTACACCAGCAAAGTTTGCCATATATGCACTTGCATGATGTGGGGTAACCGCAGTAATCGCAAGAATACTACCTGGTGATGATGGAGCAAATAATCCACCACCTAATAGAACCAATGTAAATACTCCACTCATTCCACCTAGGATGACAGCAAAAAATAACATAGGGCGCATTAAGATATATGGGAAATAAATCTCATGAATTCCACCGAAAAAGTGAATGATTCCTGCACCGGGTGCTGATTTCTTTGCCGTTCCTTTTCCAAAAAACATATACGCTAGTAGAACACCGATCCCAGGACCTGGGTTTGCTTCAAGAAGGAACAAAATAGATTGTCCCGTTTGTTTCACCTGTTCCACACCAATTGGTGATAGAACTCCGTGATTAATCGCATTATTTAAGAACAATACTTTTGCTGGTTCAATTAGAATACTAGTTAATGGAAGCAGTCCTGTTCCAACCAACCAGTCAACTCCTGATACAAGCCATCCGGTAAACACATCGACTGCAGGTCCAACGCCTAAAAATGCTAGAATGGCAAGGATCGCTCCTAGAATACCCGCAGAAAAATTGTTTACAAGCATTTCAAAACCAGCTTTAACTTTCCCTTCAATTAACTGGTCAAATTTCTTAATGACAAAGCCGCCTAACGGACCAATGATCATCGCACCAAGAAACATTGGTATGTCTGCTCCTGCAATCACACCCATCGTTGCAATTGCACCAACAACTGCTCCACGTTCTTGATGAACAAGTTTTCCACCTGTATATCCAATTAAAATAGGTAGTAAATAGGTAACCATTGGGGTAACCATTTTGGCAAGGTTTTCATTTGGAAAAAAACCTGTAGGAATAAATAGAGCTGTAATAAGCCCCCAAGCAATAAATGCTGAAATATTTGGCATGACCATAGAACTTAGGAAATTACCAAATTTTTGTACAGCCACTTTTATATTTGATTGTGTCATGTTCGATCTCCTGTCTAAAATTTGTACCTTCACATGTTATCCTACATAGTTAACACTATCAACAAAGTGAAAAACCAACTTTGTCGTTCATAAAGAGACAAAAGTATTTTTTCTCAAAAAAGAATTAATATTCTTTGTTGTCATTAAGAGGGATTTTCTATTTGATAGATTAAGTATTTATACAAAATAAAAGTTTTTTCCGTATTAAAAAACCCTTGCATGATTGCAAGGGTCTATGACTTCAACTCTATTTATGCTTTTACCGCTAATTCAACTACACGACGTGCAGATGCTTTTACTTCTTCTAAACCAGCAGCAATGATTTCTTGTGCTTTATCTGGCATAGCATTATGTCCTTCAATAACCACTTCATCAATGATTTGCATTCCGAACACTCCACCGAAAACATTACGCATATAGTTCACAGCCATTTCCATCGGTGCTGCTTCAGGCGCTGAATAAACTCCTCCTCGTGCATTTAAGAAAATTGCTTTCTTTTCTGGCATTAAGCTTACTAGGTTTCCAGATGCATCATATTTAAATGCAAAACCAGCTGCGTATACATAATCAATAAATGTTTGCAATTTAGCAGGGATCGTTAAATTCCATAATGGAAATGCAAATACAACCACATCTGCGCTTGAAAGTACATCCATTGCTTTTTGTTTCGCAGCTAACAAACGTGATTCAATGTCAGTTAGTTCTCCACCATTTTGTACCTTACCAAATGCATCAAAAAGTTCCTGTCCAAAATATGGTGTATCCTCTTCAAACACATCATATGTAGTAACGTTTACGTCTTTCCCTTCTAATTCGGCCATAAACGTTTCATACATCTTACTAGAAATCGCCTCAGAAGCAGGGCGGTTATTTGCTTTTACTACTAAAACATTCATTGATATTCTCTCCTCTATTTCCTTCTTTGTTAGGCTAGCTACACTAACTACCTAACTATAATTATTATAATCAGAGTCAAATGATTGTTAAGTACGCACTTAAAAGTGGTATAGTATCAAAATGTATACTATTGCTTTAGCGCTCACCTTCACATAGCCAGTTAATTTTTACCTAAAGGAGGAATTGAGATTGGAAATAAAGCCTGAGTTATGTCGTGTCGACGATGCTTTAGGAATTTTAACGGGGAAATGGAAACCCATTATCTTATTACATCTTCTAACAAAAGGAACTCAACGATTTAGTGAGTTAAAGAGAAATATGCCTGGAATCACCCAGAAGATGCTAACAAATCAGTTACGTGATTTAGAAGAGGAAGACATCGTACAACGTGTCGTTTATCCACAAGTCCCCCAAAGGTGGAGTACTCGATGACGGACTACGGGAAAAGCTTAGAGCCCATATTGAGAGCTATGCATGATTGGGGCGTGAAACACAGTGTGCATAAGAAACAAAAAATGGTTAGTGAATAAATATAACGAGCTGCCACTATAGGTAGCTCTGCTTTTTCTAATCACTAAGCATGTGATTGTCTATCTCGATAATGCCCTGGTGTCATTCCCACATGTCTTTTAAATAACTCCGAGAAGTGGCGATAATTATAATAACCTACTTTTTCACTAACTTCGTTTACCTTCGCTCCGTTCATTAGCAATTTCTTTGCATGTTCAATTCTCAATTTTGTGACATACTTTATGTATGACTCGCCCATTTGTTCCTTAAATAACACACTAAAATAGGTGCTACTCATATTTGAATGATCAGAAACTTCTTGGAGACTAAGCTCTTTATCGTAATTGGATTGAATAAAACGAAGTGCACTCTCAATAGCGATATGTTTAGGCTCGACCTGATTATTCTTCACGCATTGAAAAATTTGTTCCATTTGCTGTTGAAACCAATAACATAAATCGATCGTGGAGTGTAGGTTGGCAACTTCCATATGCGGCAAATATCCTTTATTCCAAAGACTTTCTTTAGCCACTTCCATACTTAGGTAAATAAGTCTAAGCATTTTTCCTTTTACTACTTCAGGATCTAATTTCTGTTCTATCATCGAACAATTAAATTCCTCTATTTTTTGAAAAAAAGTCTCACGTTCAAGCATGCGGAGACTACGTAGAAGTGATTGTTTTCTTTGTGTAAGTTCCTTTTCCGTTAATACCTTACACTCAAGTTCGAAAGCGGATGCCTTAACCATTACATTTTTCAACTCCTTATCCATAGAATTTTACAGAGATTGAATAGAAACGGGTTAAATCGATTTCTGGAATAGTCAAAATCATTTTGGAGGATAACTACTAGATGTTTATTAAAGAAGAACAGTAGGAGATAGATTTCATTTTTCTATACTTTTATTTTACTAAGTTTTTCAAGATTCTGAAAACGCTATCTTTTTGGTTGATGTCTGCTTTTTTTAGGACGAAACCAAAAAAGAGACCACAACCGTCTAATCGACAGGCTGTGATCCCTTCTTGTGATTTATTTCTTATTGGGTTTACCACCTTCAAAAGATAAACGATCGATTCGAAGATCTGGTGAATGGAACACGACATATACTGTGTTTGGCCCCTTCGGCAATTTTCCTTCTAGATCAACAGTCACATCTGTGTAGCCCAACTCATTTACAGGAACCCCTGCATTCTCGATGGTGTATGAGTTCTTTCCTGTTTTCGGTACTTCAAATTCTGCAAAAGGTTCGCTAGTAACAGATCCCGAGTGCAAAGTGATTTTTCCTCCTGTCACATCGGAAGCAACACTAGCGGTTACTTGTTTTGAACCTGTTAATACTACTTTTGGTAGAGCTACCCATGAACCATTTTGTTTCGATCGAACGGCATGATATTCTCCAACAACCTTTTCTGCCTTTAAACTTTCAGCTGTTCTTGCTTTGGAGACTTCATGATAAACAACTTCATTTGATGCAAAGGAGTGGTCGAACACATTAAAAGGCTTATTGGTTGGCAAAGCCGCAAGTGACTCTCCATCAATGGCAATTGTACTTTCTGCTTTCACATCTTCAGAAGAAGATCCCATCATCAATACATAGTTTCCTTCCTCTACAAGGAAATCCCCTGCATTTACATCCCAAACGGCTAAGTCCTTTGGATCGACCTTGAGTGTAACCTTCTTTGTCTCACCAGCTTGCAAAGATACTTTCTCAAAAGCTACGAGTTGCTTTTGAGGAGCATATTCCCCGTAAGCAGATTTATTATTTTTGGCATACAGCTGAACAACCTCAGAAGTATTCACTTTACCTTCATTTTTCACCTGTACGGATACTTCAAAAGAAGACTGATCGCTAGCCTTTTTTGGCGCTTTAAAGCCACTATACGTAAAGTTACTATATGATAATCCGTAACCAAATGGGTATGTGACTGGAGCTTTTGTGTACATATAGGTTAATTCTTGTTCAATCGGATCGGCATTTGTCATATCTAGTGTAAATCTTGGATCAATATCCTCCATTGTTATGCTTGTATTTCCTTCTGGAATGGAATACTTACTGATTTCTGGGAAGCTAGACATATCTGCATACCATGTAGAAGAAAGACGACCTGTTGGAGCATAGTCCCCGTATAGTACTTGAGCCAATGCATGTGAATCATACTGACCTCCATATGGTTGATAAACAATGGCTGATACGTTCGGGTTATTTTGAATAGGTTCCATTCCGACTGGGAAGCTAGACTTAACAACAACAACCGTCTTTTTCCCTTCCGCAGCAAAAGCAGCCGACACTTTCTCAACCAACTCGTAATCCGCATCTCCCATATTTAAGTCAGAGCGGTCATTTCCTTCTCCCGCACTATGGCGTGGAATGGCACCTACAAACACAACAGCATAGTCATCCGTTTTCGCACGATTGACCGCTTCGGCTCCTACCTCTTTTACCACTGTTTGTTCAAACTTCACATCATCATTTCGATTAGTTACATTTTCAGCGTTTCCAATGGTTGATGATGCAGTTTTTAATTTTCCATCAGAGTCTGTTGTAATCACTCTTCCATTTGAATAATACCAGTTGGTGAAATCACCTGAGAATCCTGTTCTGTATCCACTTGCCACAAGGGATACGGTCTGATCTGCATTTTCCTCCACTCGGATGGTTGGTGGAATCGCACTTGTATTTCCTAACATTTGGGCAAGATCCCAGTCATTATTGGTTAAGTTTAATGCCGTTGCATTTGTATTTTCAACAGATGCATTAGCAGCTGTAGGTGACGTTAACCATTTTCCGTTTAATACCGAACGTAGGCTATACCCTTTTTGGCCCCAATCATACACTTCAAATAATTGAGCAGGGTTATTCCTATCTAATGGTTCAGTTGTAGTTACAAGCTGAGAGCCCTTTGTTACATCAGCTGCACTCTCGTCGGCTGTAACTGTCTGTCCGTTAAGCTTTGATTTTAATGACACTACTTCTACCGCTGGGTCGTATGAAACATTATTGGAACCATTCGCCTTGATAATGGCTAATAGTGGTGAGATTCCAGAGTTGTCAATGTTTGGTGTTGTTCTTGCTGAGTAGGTGGTTTTAAACCTTGAATCTGCATACACTCCTGAAACGGACGCCTTCTTGTTTTTCTCTAATGGCAATGCCCCATCATTCTTTAGAAGGACGATACTTTCCTGAGCAGCCCTTAATGCAATTTCTTGATGTTCAGGAACACTATATGTACCTAGTTCTTCCCTTACATCTTTCGCCTCTTCGGCAAACGGATAGTTCTTCGGAATTCCGTTTTCATCAACTTCATTAAAAATACCCACACGTACCATTTGATTCACATGCGGACGAGCTGCATCGATTAAATCCTCTTTTGTCACACCGTATTTCCCTTTTTCAACTGCGTCAACTACAGCGGCCACATCGTCTAATGCATTTTGAGGATTTGGTCCAGGACGTCCGGCATTCGCATCAGCTAAAATCATTAAGATGGTTGCAGCTGTTCGATCTGTTGCATATTGAGTGTCATAACCATTTCCTTGCGCATTTGCTCCAAAAACGTGGGCATCTCCATTAAAATCTGGAGAGCTGTAAACACCGTATTTAGAATGATTATTAGCATGAATTTGATAAGGTGAAAGGATATTCGGAATTCCATTCGTACGTCCAAATGACGTCATGACCCCTGCAACAGAACCAGAGCTTAATGCTTTCAAAGGACTTTTCGTCTGATATTCGAAAATAGATCTAGCACCAGCACTATTATTAGCCGTTTGACGGAACCACTGTGCATTATATACGGAGTAATGCTTCGTCCCAACAGCTGCACGCATCCAAAATCCATCTTCACTCTTTTCTTGATCTGTTCCACTCAGACCTGCTGCCATATTATCGATCATCGTAGAAGCCATGTGAACATCTTCAGAAAACCCTTCATCAAAACGACCACTTAACGGATGTATACGCATATCGCTCACAACCGTAAAGGCAACAGTCGCAGAAGGATCTGTTCCACCGTGAATATTTGACTCCCCTTGCTTCACTTTTAAGGTACTAATTTTTTCACTTCCTACTACTTTACCAATATCCGTAAGAAGTTCTTTGTTCCAGGTTTGTCCCATTCCTACTAATGCAGGGAAATCAGTTGATACCCCCTGAACATTATCTGCAGCTGATAGAGCACCAGGAATCACCTTGCCTTTATTGGCTCCACCCTGTAAGGTGTAATGGTTTCTTGAACCAGTTGCATAAACGGCCGGTCCTTCTAGACCAGTGTATTCAAAATAAGCATCAACATATTCTTCTAGGTGGTCTGGAACTCCGTCAAACAGCGGCATCCCATCAAATACCCCACCCACTTGATGTTTAAATACGATTTTCTCTTCTGCTTGTTTTTCTGGAGCTTTAAACCCAACCATACTCGCGGTTAACGAAGTAATAAGCAATACGGACAGCGACTTTCTCCCAATTCTGGAAAGACGGGTTTTTTTCAACACAGCACATCCTCTCAGATATTTTTAAGCGCTTTCATACTTGGAGGGACCGGTCTCCTATAAAAATAGTTTAATCTCTATCTACCATTCAACGATAGTGAGTGATTTTTACAATTGTGTACACATTTTTAAGACAGAGTAAAGTGGATTCATTTTATTTATCATCCTTGATAGGTTTTTCCTAATTTTTACTATGTTAGATGAACAGTATACTTAAAGTATGTCTTAGACCACAGTGATGTTTTTTTAGATCGAGGTGATTGGGTTGGTTTTAAGAATTGTATTTATCATTACATTAGGATTTCAGACCGTTATTAATATGACGAGACCTGTCATCACGTTATATGCCTCAGAGCTTGGAGCATCTCCTCTTGAAATAGGGATCCTTACGTCAGCCTTTGCCTTGTTTCCACTCCTATTTGCGATTCAAGCTGGTAAACTAGCGGATAAACTCGGAGATCGCATTCCTGTTTTTATCGGATTATTTTCCATTATTGTGGGAATGGCTATTCCGCTTACTTTTCCAAGCATGTGGGCCTTGTTTGTGAGCCAGTTTTTTGTAGGAATCGGAAGTGTATTTATCCCTGTTTCCTTACAGAATGTGCTTGGAAATAGTGCAACAAAGGAGAATCGGGACCACTACTTTAGTATGCTTGGCATGGCAGTAGCAACTGGTGCATTAATTGGGCCTATTATCGGGGGATTTGTTACAGAGCATATATCTTATTCGTTTTCTTTTCTGCTTTCCATAATTATTGGGCTCGTCCCAGTGATTTTCACTTTTTTCCTGCCAGTCATGAAAAGGCAAGGTTCTGCTAATCATTATGGAATGCTATCTTCTATCAAGCTATTACAAAATCCATTATTACAAAAAGCCTTATTTTCAAGTGCGCTAGTATTGTACTCAAGAGATATTTTTGTTGCGTATTTTCCTTTGTATGCGAAAAGCTTCCATATGTCTGACTCGACCATCGGAATCATTATAGCTGTCCAAGGATTAGCGATGATTGTTGTACGGGTGTTTCTACCAAAATTAATTGAAGGAATGGGTAGGGACAGGGTTCTTCTTACTTCTATCATTGTTGCTGGAACCTCCTTCCTACTAATGCCTTTTTCAGAGAATGTGATTTTCATGGGTATTTTGAGCTCCCTTATGGGATTGGGGTTGGGTTGTGGTCAACCACTCTCCATGACGACGACGTATAATGCATCCCCTAAATCAAGGACCGGAGAAGTTCTCGGGCTACGATTAACAACGAATCGCTTATCACAGCTGATTGCTCCTCTATTATTTGGAGTGATTGGTGCCTCGGCTGGTATCATGTCTGTGTTTTTGGTTAGTGGGGTTTTCTTAGTTTCGGGGACATTTTGGATACGACAGGAGAAGGTAAAGCTTTCAGAGGTAAAAGAAAATTAAACAGATAAAGCAGACACTGTATTGTTAAAGAGTTCCGTTTTGAAGTGCTTTTCTTAAAATACGTACGAAATGACAGAATGGTATCTAATATTTACGAGGCAGATCATAATTGGTGAGTTTCTTTATTATGAATACAAAAACAAAATTTATTTAAAACCTCACTTACCTGTGATACGGTTCACCCTAATGCATCAAAATGAGGTTTTTCGTGGATTTTTAGATTAAACTCACACCTTTATAAAGTAAGATGTTTTGTCCTTAATCGTGTAACTAGCAAAAGTAAAACTAAGCGGAGAATTTCCGGTTAGTTGCAGAATGGAGCCTTGTTTTGGGGTAAATAAGGGGAGTTTTTCCGCTAAAGCAAAGCAAAATCTCCTATTTTCGTATTTTTCGAGCCAATAGGCGGAATCTCTCCGTCTATTTAAGCCTTTTTTAAAAAGAATTTCTAATTAAGCGGAATTTCTCCGTCTATTGATCAGCTCGAATTCTTAATCTGATCCCCAACCGATAAGTGCGGGACCCTCTTGAACCTAGATGTGGAAAACAGCAACTTTTTATCGACCGCTTATCAAGATCAATAAAATCGGTACTCAAAACGGTACTGCAAATGACATAAGTTTTGATCCTCTTTTTAATTGTACAATACTTATTGTCTGGCTTAATAATGAGTCAATTGCTAGGTCAATTGTAGAAACGCTAATAAATATAAGAAAGACGTATCCCAATTCTTGTTTATTTTAATTAGAAAGTACCCGAAAACGGAACCCTTTACTGTATTGTGCTCTGCTTATTTTCATTTACTTGAAACTCAAAAAGAAATTCCCCATATTATCTTAGTTTTCGGTAAAAATAAGACGATGACTCTGTCGATTAAAAGTGAACGTTGTCGTATGGCCATTTTCAGTAGTTTTTGCCTTGAAAAATTACTAGTAATACTAAAATAATCCTTTTTAAAATCTCTGAAAATTCACACTTTAATTGGTAAAATCGTTTACGGAAGCGTTACCAAAAATGATTTAGCGCCATTTTATGGGGGGGATAAAAGATGTTAAAAAAGATGAAGAAACGAAGAAGACAATTAACTTCCATTGCACTAGCAACAGGTATTGCTTTATCCGGATTAAGTTTTCAAACAGCGTATTTGCTGCAGAGCAAGGAGCTCCGAAGACGGAACAAATAAACCAAAACGAGGTGCCACAATTAGTAGACAAAGCCTCCATTGATGCTGTTATCGCGGCTATGACCGTAGAGGAAAAAGCTAAACTTGTCGTAGGGGTGGGCATGCCTGGAATGACAATACCGAAACTTCCGGTTCAAGGTGCGGTTGGAGGAACGCCTGCGATTGAAAGATTAGGAATTCCTGCCATGTATTATGCGGATGGACCGGCTGGATTGAGAATTAGTCCAACACGTCCTGGAGAGTCAAAAACGTATTATACCACTGCTTTTCCAATTGCTACCTCGTTAGCATCCACCTGGGATACGAATGTGGTAAATAAGGTTGGCCAAGCGCAAGGGAATGAAGTAAAGGAATATGGTGTCGATGTATTGCTAGCACCTGCTCTAAACCTTCACCGTAACATATTAACTGGAAGAAACTTCGAATATTTTTCTGAAGATCCGTTGATTTCAGGTAAGATGACTGCTGCTTTGGTAAATGGGGTCCAATCAAATGGAGTAGGTGCTACCATCAAGCACTTTGCAGCCAATAATCAGGAAACCAATCGTTTTACCATTGATACAATCGTCTCAGAAAGAGCTTTAAGAGAGTTATATTTGAAAGGCTTTGAGATTGCTGTAAAGGAATCTCATCCGAAGGCTGTTATGAGTTCCTATAATCTGATAAATGGTACACCGGCTTCACAGAACGAAGAATTGCTGACAACTGTCTTAAGAGGAGACTGGGGCTACGATGGCTATGTGATGACTGACTGGTTTGCTGGAACTGATCCTGTTGCCCAAATGAGAGCAGGAAATGATCAAATTATGCCTGGTTTCCCTCAAAGCTCCGAACAAATTGCTAATGCTGTAAAAGACGGAAGCTTAGACGAAAAGCTATTGGATCGAAATGTGAAGAACATCTTAAACTTCGTCGTCGAATCTCCTAGTTTTAAAAACTATAACCATTCTGACAATCCAGACCTGCAAGCACATGCTAAAGTGGCTCGTCAGGCGGCAGCAGATGGAATGGTTTTATTAAAGAATGATCAAAAGGCACTTCCACTTAAGAAAGAAAACAAAGTGGCGCTATTTGGTACCGCACAGATTGAAACGGTGAAAGGTGGAACGGGTAGTGGAGATGTAAACGCAGCCTATACCGTGTCTATTGTAGACGGATTAAAGCATGCAGGATATTCACTCCATGAAGACCTTGTGAATCAATATAGCAACTACATTAGTGAGTTAAGACAAATGGAACAATACAAAATTAAGCCGAGCCCATGGGGTGAGGACTTTGGAAAAGAAATACCTGTCATTCCTGAGATGGTGTTAGATACAAACCAGATTGAAACAATCGAGGGTGAATCCGATATTGGTGTCATTGTGATTGGAAGAAATTCTGGTGAAGGTGTGGATCGTCAAAATGTAAAAGGTGATTACCTTCTAACAGATACGGAAAAAGCGATGATTCAAAACGTATCCAAAGCCTATCATGATGCTGGAAAGAAAGTGGCGGTTGTTCTGAATATCGGTGGACCTGTCGAAGTAGCAAGTTGGAGAGATCAAGTAGATTCCATCCTTCTAGCATGGCAACCAGGACAGGAAGCAGGAGATGCGGTAGCCGATGTATTATCTGGAGCAGTGAATCCTTCAGGAAAGCTAGCAACCACCTTCCCTGTGAAATATGAGGATGTTCCTTCTTCTGAAAACTTCCCTGGAACACCAGCAGAGAACCCTACTCAGGTTGTGTATGAAGAAGACATTTATGTTGGTTATCGCTATTACTCAACCTTTGATGTCAAACCTGCCTATGAATTTGGATATGGGTTGTCTTATACAAACTTTGATTACAGTAATATTCGAGTGAATCAGGGAGGTAAATTCAAAGATCAAATTACCGTATTTGCTAATATAAAGAATACAGGGAAAGTCTCTGGTAAAGAAGCGGTTCAAGTGTATGTCTCTGCCCCGGATGGTAAGCTAGAAAAACCTGAAATTGAATTAAAGGCATTCGGAAAAACAAAAGAATTAAAGCCAAATCAAACTGAACTATTAAAGTTTAATTTGAATGCGAAGGACCTCGCTTCCTTTGATGAAGAGAAAAATCAATGGATCGTAGAAAAAGGCGTTTACACAGTGAAGGTCGGTGCTTCTTCAGAGAATATTAAAGGGACAGCAACATTCAAAGTCGATAAAGATATTATTGTAGAAGAAGTGAGTAATTCGTTAGTGCCAGAGGTTGAAATTGATAGACTAAGTAAAAAGTAAGGGACAAACGCCAATATCGAATCAGGATATTGGCGTTTTTTATTGGTCCTGACATAAGAAGAGATTCTTATATTCTTTTGGTGTTAAGGACATTTACTTTTTAAATTCCTCAAGGAGGGATTTTAACGTTTTTATTATAACGAACCAAGCTTCGTTGTAGAAAGCGCTGCTGCCTCATTAGCAATTTGAGTATATCTTTCTAATTGGTCTCTTGTTTTCGGCAAGCCATGAGTATGAAATTCAACTAAGAGGGCTGCCAAGAACGCATCACCAGCTCCTGTTGTGTCCACCACCTTCACATCCATCGCAGGAACACTTACCACAATTTTTTCATGTAAAGCAACTGCTCCTTCTTTTCCTCTCGTGATAAATACAAAAGGAATATTCATGGTTGATATGCTTTCTAGTCCTTGCTCCAATGTGTCCGATCTGGTTAAGAACAATAATTCATCCTCTGCCATCTTTACGATATCTGTCCTTTTCATGTAAGAAAGAATGGTTTTTCTGCATTGCTCTTCACTTTCCCAACGTTTCAATCGGATGTTGGTGTCAAAAGCTACTTGCATATTCATCTCCCAAGCAAAAGCAAGAGCTTGATCCGTCGTTTTTCTTGCTACCGGGTGAAAAAGAGTGCCCGAGCCAAAGTAGAAAACTTTACTTTGGATAAACGGCTGTTTATTAAGTTCTACTGCTGTGAGCCAGTCATCAGGTGTTTCATTCACATAGGAATGAAAATAACGGTCGCCTTGTTCATTTTCATGAATAAATACAGAACACATCTTTTTTGTCTTGCTAAAGGTACTATACGATATATCTACATTCTCTCTTCTTAATTCTTCTGCCACAAACTGGCTCAATTCATCCTCACCTAGTTTACACAAATAAACGGAAGGGATCTCTTGCCTCTTTACTGCAACTGCTACATTAACCGTAGCCCCACCTAAAAAGCGCTGATAATTTGTATTTGTAAGACCAGTAGCAACAAAATCTACAATTGCTTCTCCCAATGAAATAATTCCTTGTTTGTTCAAATAGATGCCTCCTCTACAAGACTCTTTTAGGCATCATATCACAAACAGGATAATAGGAAATAGCCTAGTTAGCATTCATTAACTAGGCTTAAAGTAAAAATATATCCTTTTATCTTGTAGTCGTTTATACCTTAAACTTCCCCACTACTTCTTCTAGATCACTAGACATTTTTGATAAGTTCTCCGCAGAAGCGGCAATTTCCTCCATTGATGCTAACTGTTGTTCAGATGCCGCGGCGACCATCTGTGAACTGTTTGAAGCCTCTTTGGAAATGTTTGAGAGTTCATCAATTATATTCGTTACTTGTTCAGCTCCAGCAGTCATTTGTTGAGAAGAAGCTGCTACTTCTTGAATTTGGTTAGCTACCTCTCTAATAGAATGTAAGATTGCATGAAAGGCAAGACTCGCCTCATTCACTACATGGATTCCCTGATTTACCTCATTAATTCCTTTATTAGTAGATTCTACTGCAAGTGATGTATTTAATTGAATAGAAGAAATTAGAGTCTTGATCTTCGCTGCTGAATCCTTGGATTGCTCCGCTAGTTTTCTTACTTCGTCAGCCACTACCGCAAATCCCTTTCCAGATTCCCCAGCTCGTGCGGCTTCAATAGCTGCGTTAAGAGCTAAAAGATTGGTTTGATCGGCTATAGCTGTAATCACTTCCACAATCTGCCCTACCTGATTAGATAATTCCCCTAGCTCTTGAACCTTAGCACCTGCATCCGCTACTGTGCTCTGTATGGTTTCCATTTGCTTAAGGGTTTTGGTAATAACCAAGTTTCCATTTTCCGCTTTTTCCGAAGTCCCACGAGTTGACTCTTCCACACTTTGAGAAGAATTTGCTACTTTCTGAATACCCATTGTAATTTCGCTTAAAGCCGTTAAGCTTTCCTGTGTACTCACTACTTGTTTATCAGCCCCAGCAGCAATTTCTTGGATCGACATGGTAATTTGGTTGGTTGCCTCTGAGTTTTGCTCGGAGCTTGAGTACAGTTCTTCAGAAGATGCTGCAACTTCTGAAGTCGTCTTTTGCACATGTTTGATAATCTGTTGTATATTTCCAATCATCGTATTAAACGCATTAGAGAGTTTTCCAAACTCATCTTTACTATTAATAAAGAGTCTAGCAGTTAAGTCCCCTTCATTGCTTGAAAGCTCGACTAATCTATTAACCACTGTGTGAAGTGGCTTTGTAATCATTCGAGAAATCATTAATGAAATCACTATGCTTAATATAATGGATAAGAAAATAACTATTATACTGATCGTTGATCTTTGTTCAATTACTTGCATTCCATCCTGTACTTCTGTTTCCATGATTTCCTCTTGTATCTTTTCAAAATCCTCAAGATTCCTTGAGAAAATCTCTCTAACTTCTTGATAATCACCATTATGAATTTCTAATGTTTTTTCACGATCCGTCCCAGCCAACTCCATCATCTGACTCTCTAAATCAATCAGTTGCTGGTTATTATCATCTATTTCTTTAAATATTTTAACTGCTCGTTCATCTTTAATTAATTTTCTTACGGATGTTATATCATTATTGATTTTTTCAGCATACTCATTATACAATTTTAGCTGTGTCTCACTTTGAGGATCAATAATAATACCCTTTATAGCATCAGCAAGCATTAAATCTTCAAAGCGGATATCTTGCGCTAAATTTAATTTAACTACCTCTTTCTCAGCAAGGTTTTTATAGGAATCCCCTATAGTTTGTAATGAATAGTAAAGCACTAAAAACCCTACGGTGGTGAATACCAACACTGAAGTAAAACCTAGTAATAATTTATTTCTGATACTCATACTCTTCTCCTTTATATGTTTTACTATTCTTATCGGTGAATAGTTATACATGTTTACCAATGTGTATTTGTTAATTATTTCATATAAAAATACCTTGCGAAATCGCAAGGTATTCTCCTACCTTTGGGACATCAACGTTGATAGCGCCAGCCGCCCAATTGAGTTATATCATCCCCTTTTAGCATCTCATTTGCCTCACACACAAACCCAGGTACTTCCGTTCCGTCTTCAAGTTGAACTTTTCCCATGCCCAGAGGAGCTGGGATGAGTAAGGTAAATTTACCAAATTCTGAAACAGGCATTTCCCAAAGTTCAAGCTCAATAGAAGCTCCGTCATGATTGGAGCGTATAAGTCCCGGCTTTGCCGGTATGGTATCCAGTTTCACTAGTTTGTAGGTTGGAGCTGTTTTTGCTTCTTTAACAAACGTAGCCTGATGTTCTACCATTTGCTTCTCAAGAGGAAAGCCTCTCATGTGCAACCCACACACCGCTACTAGCGTTGTCGTTTTTTGGGGTTCAGTTTGTTTATTATTTAGCATGAGATCGGCTAGCCCAAGGATGAAATGCTCATTTTGATTTGTTGAGAAAAATGTTATCCCAAATGGTAGGTTCTCTTCAGCATCCAGGGTTGGGATATTAATAGCACTCAGATCTAATAGATTGCAATGATTCGTGTAAAAGCCCATCGCACTGTTAGTCGCAATCGGGTTGCTTCGTACCTCATCTCTTGTCCATGTGCCCCCAGAGGTAGGCATCACCAACACTCCATCTTTAAACTGCTGGTGAGCCGTTTGCTTGAATGCTTGTAATTTATGCATTGCTTGAAAAACGGATGCCGCATCATATTCTGGCTTTGCCCCTGAACGCAAAACGGCCTCAGTTACAGGAAATGCAACACCTTTATTCTCCGAAATGAATGCACCTAAGTCGGACCATCGTTCTGCCACCCATGGACCATCGTATAAAACACTAGCTGCCTCTGATAAGTAGCCTCCATCAATGTACTCAATAGGAATATTTAGTTTTTCTAATCCTACAATAGCCGCTTTCCAAGCATTTTCATACTTTTCTGCGAACGGTCCAAAAAAGATTGGTGGCTCCTTCATTAAATAGATTTTTTCAGGTAACACATTTGCCTGGCGGTTGATATTTTTTGACCATGGATCACACTTATCTAACCCTCTTACCACTTGGTCAACCATCTCTACATCGGACAAGTCGTTTGCAAACACCGTAACACAATCCAAACTCGCACAAGCGGGAACTACCCCTTTCGTTGGCCATGCACCGAGACTTGGCTTAAATCCTATCAATCGATTAAGCGCAGCTGGTACACGACCGGATCCTGCTGTATCCGTGCCAAGAGCAAAAGCTACTTGACCTCTGGCAACTGAAACGGCAGAACCTGAACTAGACCCTCCACTAATTAATTCTGGATTCAGAGCGTTCTTTGTTTCGCCATATGGACTTCTAGTTCCGACAAGTCCGGTAGCGAATTGATCGAGATTTGCTTTTCCAACCGGGATGGCCCCAGCGTCGATCAGTCGTCTTACTACTGTCGCATGTTCTACAGGAGTATAAGCAAACTCCGCACAACCCGCTGTTGTTGGTACACCCGCTAGGTCGATATTATCTTTAATCGCAAAGGGGATTCCCCAGAGAGGAGCTTTCTCTGGGGCCATTTTTTTCAAGTTATCTAAGTAAGGCTGGATCCATTCCATTGATGGTGGTGTGATCCAAATATTCATCTCTTTGTCAGCTTCACTTCGTCGGATAATCTCTTGAATCAGCTTTTCTGGTGTTAATTCGTTAGACTTATATTTTTCTCTTAGATTATGAATGGATAGTTGCTTTGGCGTGTTCATCGTTTTCATTGGCTATCCCCCGCTTTTCTTTTGTAATGGAGACAAACAGTTGTCCCGCATGAACTTCATCACCTGGCGACACGTGGACCGATTGAACACGTCCATCAAACGGAGCATGTTGAGGAAATTCCATCTTCATACTTTCCTCAATCATTAATACGTCGCCTTCCTTTACCACATCACCAGGAGAAACCAGCACTTTCCAGACGCTGCCTGGCATCGTACAACGAACCGCTTCTACTCCTTTTGGCAATTCTTCTTCAACCGTTTCAGACACGGATTGTTCCGAAATATACTCAGCAAGACCTAGCTCTTTCCAGCTCTCACGCTCCGCCTTAAAGGCTGCTTCCTGCGTTTGGCGGAACTCTTCCGCACTCTCTTTAATCGAATCTAAAAACGCTAAGTACTCTCCAAGGTTAAAGGTTGTGTTGGTAATATCTACTTCAAAACGACCTCTTAGGAAATCTTCTCTCATCACTGTAAGCTCTTCTGTACTGACAGGATAAAATTGAATTTGGTCAAAGAAACGTAGTAACCATGGCTTTTGCTCTGTAAAACTTTTCGTTTCCCTAACTCGATTCCAAACTTGAACCGTCCGTCCAACAAACTGGTAGCCACCAGGTCCCTCCATTCCATAGATACACATATAGGCGCCACCAATTCCAACGGCATTTTCCGGTGTCCATGTTCGAGCGGGATTATATTTTGTTGTTACCAATCGATGTCTTGGATCGATGGGAGTTGCTACAGGTGCACCCAAGTATACATCGCCAAGACCAAGAACCAAATAGCTCGCATCAAAGACGGTTTTCTTCACATCCTCTATCTGCTCTAAACCATTCACTCTTCTGATAAATTCCAAGTTACTTGGACACCAAGGCGCATCAGGTCGGACATTTTTTTGATAACGATCGATGGCAAGCTGAGTGGCTGGATCATCCCATGAAAGAGGAAGTCGAACCACACGGGACGGTACTTCAATCTCCTCTAACGGTGGTAACTCTCGGTTAATTCCTTCCATTAATGCACAAATAGCTAAAGTTGATATTTGGCCTGCATCAAAATGGACTTGTAGAGAACGAATCCCTGGCGTTAAATCTAAAACCGGAATATCTTCACGAGCTTGAATCGCATCCATCAATGCATGAATTTGAAAACGGAGCAAGAGATCTAACTCCATATCTCCATACTCAATGAGAATATGTTCATCTCCCGCTGCACGAATCGTCATTGGAAAATGACTTTCATTATTTTGAACAAGTATCGGATAACTTGGTGATAACAGCTTCATTTCTCCTGGCAATGTAGGAACTGGATAATCTCCTATATTTTCTAAAAACAATTCTTGTGACTTTCTTAGTTGCTCTGCCTCTTCTAAAGTTAAAAGCTGAAAGCGAACCTTGTCACCAGCATGAAGCTGGCCTAACTTCCAAAACTCGGCTGATGCGGTTGTCACTGGACAAACAAATCCCCCAAGACTCGGACCATCAGGGCCCAGTAAGATCGGCATATCTCCAGTTAAATCTAATGTCCCTATCGCATACGCGTTGTCGTGAATATTAGAAGGATGTAAGCCCGCTTCTCCTCCGTCTTCTCTAGCCCAAAGTGGAGCCGGCCCAATTAAACGTACACCTGTACGAGAGCTATTAAAATGAACTTCCCAGCTTGTTTCTGTCAACTGCGTCAAATACTCTGGCAATAAAAACTCTTCTGTACAATGTGGACCGGGAATAACACCTATTGTCCATTCTTTTGTTAATACAGGCTGTTGTGTAATGACAAGCTCTTTATCAGGAGGTGTTGCACAAGGATGAACACGCAACACATCTCCTGTACGAAGTGCGCGCCCACCGTGTCCACCAAACCCTCCAAGTGTAAAGGTTGAAGCACTCCCTAAATAGAGGGGCATATCGAACCCACCCGCCACTAGTAAATAAGTGCGCATTCCTTGTGTAGCTTCACCAAATGAAAGAATTTGCCCGCGCTTGGCAGTGACCACCTGGTAGGTCGGAACAGGAAGATCATCCAAAGTCGCTTTCATATCTGAGCCGGTTAAGCAAAAAACAATATCTCCACGGAAACGGTAAGAGCCCCCACGTAACGTTAGCTCTAGTCCAGCAGCATGAGAGTCATTCCCTAGCAACTGATTTCCGATTCGGAAAGAGAATGGATCCATCGGTCCACAAGGAGGGACTCCTACATCCCAGTGCCCCACCCGTCCTGGCCAATCTTGCACCGTCGTTTGGATCCCACCATCGAGTACTTCAATGGCACATTCCGCTGGCGAAAATTCCTTTAACATTTGAGTATGCACATGTCCAGAGCGGCATTCTTCTTCCTCTAATAGGGACTGTATATACTGTAAGTTGGTGGTCACACCATAGAGCCTAGTATCCTGTAGCGCTTGACTTAGCTGATTGATGGCTTCTTCACGAGTGTTTGCATGAACAATTATTTTGGCAAGCATGGGGTCATACAAAGAGGTAACGCTCAAACCATCTCTAACCCACGTTTCAATCCGAGCATCCTCTGAAAAGCGAACTTGATCCAACTGACCACCGCTCGGACGAAAATCATTCAGACAGTCTTCTGCATAAATTCGAGCTTGAATACTATGCCCTTTCGGAGCGCCGTACAAAGTATTTAGATCACGAAGCTCACCAGCCGCTTCACGAACCATCCACTCGACTAAATCAAGACCTAACACTTCTTCGGTCACACCGTGTTCTACCTGAAGCCTGGTATTCACTTCAAGAAAGTAAAACTTTTCCGCTTCCGGGTCATACAAATATTCGACCGTTCCTGCACTTCTGTATCCCACTTCCTCAGCCAATCGTTTTGAAGCAGCTAGCATTTCCTCACGAACTGCTGAAGATAAACATGGAGCTGGACTTTCTTCTACCACCTTTTGATTACGGCGCTGAATGGAGCAATCACGTTCTCCTAATGCAACCACTTCACCGTACTCATTGCCAAAGATTTGAACCTCTACGTGGCGTGCTTTTTGAATATATTTTTCTAAAAAGACTCCTCCGTTGTTAAAATTCGTTTCTGCTAGGCGACAGACTGAATCGAAGGCATCCTTTAGCGCAGACTCATCTGCACAAACACGCATTCCAATTCCTCCACCTCCTGCTGTACTTTTAAGCATAACAGGATAACCAATTCGTTCGGCTTCCGCAACGGCGGTTTCTACTTTCGTTATTAAGGTGGTACCTGGTAAAAGAGGAACTCCTGCTTTCACCGCAATTTCACGTGCTGAATGCTTTAATCCAAACAGCTCCATTTGCTCAGGAGTAGGACCAATAAAAGTGATTCCATGTTTCTGACAAGCACGCGCGAAATCAGCATTTTCACTAAGGAACCCATAGCCTGGATGAATGGCTTCCGCTCCTGTTTCAAGTGCCGTTTTTAAAATGAGTTCGGCATTGAGATAGCTATCTTTTGCCACACCTTCACCAATTAATACGGCTTCATCCGCTTGATCAACATGAAGGCTATCTTGGTCTGCTTTTGTATACACCGCAACCGATGAAATGTTTAGTTTTTTTAGCGTTCTTTCAATTCGAACCGCAATTGCTCCACGGTTTGCAATAAGGACTTTATTGAACATGGTTGGAGCTCCTCTCTATGTTATTTATCCCAGATTAGTAGTTGAATAGGTGTTGGATTATAAGCGTTACAAGGATTATTTAATTGTGGACAGTTGCTAATAAGGACAAGCGTTCGACTGACTGCTTTCATTTCTACATAATATCCTGGAGCGGATACACCATCTTCAAAGGTTAATCCACCTTCTGGAGTCACAGGAACATTCATAAAGAAGTTCACGTTTGGTGCTAAATCTCGTTTGTTAAATTGGCTTCCATACTTTGATAGTTGAAGCATAAACGTATCTCGACAGTTATGCATCGGAAGCGTGTCATGAGCATAACGAACGGTGTTACTTTGTGCGGAACAAGCACCACCAAGCGTATCGTGGCGTCCACATGTATCGGCAACAATCTCAACTAGTTCTTTTCCTGACTCGGATACTAGAACGGAACCCGTCGTTAAATACACATTGCCTTGGCGTTGGATTGTATTGATCGCACTATAATGGTCCATTGGATGATCCGCATCGTAAAATAGGGTGTCTGCCGCCTGGTTTCCCTCTAGATCCACTATTCTTAACACCTGTCCTGGTTCAAGAATTTTGGTCCACCCTTCTCCAGCAGGAACGATATAGTTATCAATTGCTTCATCTACCTGTCTTTCACTAACTTTATATTGTAAAGTGGCCATTAGTTTGTTCCTCCTTTTGTTAGTAAACAATAGTCCCATGTGTTCTCAAATGCACGACGATTTTCCGGACGATGGTTCACACAAACATCGTTCTCTTCTACAGGAGCTGCATCAGTGATCGTGATCTCGACAGGAACAGAGGGATAATTGGAACTAGCGTCCAGCGGATTTGGCGTGTTTGATACGATCATCAGAACGTCCATCTCTGTTCTCAGTGTAATGGTGTCCCCTTTTTTGGAATGACCTGGCTTGAAATGAAGTGAACCATCTTCCTTGCAAAATACTTTCGAAAATAAATTAACAACGGGGATTAGATCTCTGTTTGTTAATCCATTTCGGAACAATTCAACCGCAAAGTTTTCTTCCCCACTTCGATACCAATCATTTCTTTGTTCTTGATAGGTGGTCTTCCCATATCGTTCGTCGATCATTAGGCGTGTGGCATAACCTGATATCGTGTCATGCCAGCCTAGAGAATCATCAATCATACTAGCTAATACTCTTCCATTGTCACTCATCAAGACATTTCCAGTCGTTAAGTGAGCGGTATGCTGAGCCTTTAATGTATCCGGCATATTGTAGCGTTCGGATGTGTCATCTGCGTTATATAAAAGGAGAGAAAGATTGGCTCCATCACCGAGAGTCGTAAAGGTTAGTTGTTTTCCACTTTTTATTTTTGTTGACCATTTTCCACCAGCAGGAATTAATTTCGTTAGTATCTTACTCATCATTTAGCCTCCTTTAAAATAAAAACGGATAAAAGCCTAGGAGATCATTCATCTCCCAGGCTTTTATCCTTCCGTGTATACAGCAGATGCTGTACGCTCTCTCTCGGACCTGACGTTATTAACCGGAACCCTAGAAAGCTTTTTCGTTTCCAACAGAATGTGGAAACCTGTATGTTGTTGTACTTAGTATAACTATCAGAAAAGATAGATAACAATGAATGTGTCAGACTATCTAACAATGTTTTTCTTAATTGCTGTTTGTTGAAAAGACAAAGCCATTTTACGTTCCTTAGCTTTTGTCCATTCCGTCTTCAAGAAGAGATAAGTAAATCCGACAGCAACCCAGATGACTCCCGCTGTTAACGTATGTTTATCAAGCAAGGTTAACAGCCAGCCTATAAAACTTGCCCCGACAAGTGGGAAAATTAGATAAATACAAGTGTCTTTTAGGGAGCGTTTTTTCATTTTCACATAGTAATGTGCAATCACTGATAGATTCACAAATATAAATGCGGTTAAGGCACCGAAGCTTACAAACATGACAGCCGTATCTAGACTAATAAACACCGCAGACAATGAAATAAACGCAATCAAAATGATATTAGCAAAAGGTGTTTTGTATTTAGGATGTATGCTTGTAAATATTTTTCCAGGAAGAATGGATTCCTTACCAAGTGCATATAAAAATCGGCTCACACTTGTTACAGAGGAAACACCCTGTGTAAAGGTTGCAATCATAAGAACCATAATAAATAGAGAACTCAATAAATTGCTACCAACTAATTGAACGAGATTATAGGCTGCATTATCAGGATTGGTAAAAGTAAAATCCGGATAGGCAAGTTGAGTCAAATATGAAATTGCCGTGTACATCGTTACCGCTATGATCACAATAAGAAAGATTGCTTTTGGTATCGTCTTTTTTGCATCGATCGTTTCTTCTGCCATCGTTGTCACTGCGTCAAAACCGAGGAAGCAAAAACAGATGAGTGCTGCGCCGGAAAAAACAGCACTTAAAGCAATATGTTCGCCGAAGAAAGGTGTTAAAGAGAAGAGTGAACCAGTACCTGTTCCACCTGCTAAAAGATCCTTTGCGACGAGAATACAAAAGATAACAATAAACCCGATTTGAACAAGTACCGACAACCCACTCACACGAGCAGCAGATTTTATACCAACGATATTAACGATGGCCAAGATGATATTCATGAAGATAATCCAAACAAAAACAGGTATAGAAGGAAATTCTGTATGCATGAAGATACCAAATGTAAGAATTGCAATGATAGGAGAGAAAAGATAATCCAAAAGAAGAGCCCAACCAACAAGAAAGCCTGCCATGGGATGAACTGCCCTCTTCGTATACGTATAGGCAGAACCTGAGACCGGGTAAGCCTTAACCATTAAACTGTAGCTATAAGCTGTGAAAAAGATCGCAATAAATGCCGTTACATAGGCAGCCGCCATCATTCCACTTGATGCCTCATAAGCAACTCCGTATACGGTAAAGAAAATCATCGGTGTCATCCAAGCAAGTCCCATAAATACAACTTGATGCAACTTTAGTGATTTTACTAATCCTGTTCCTTTGTTCATTCTCTAACACCTTCTTTTTTGGATTTCGTGTTATAAAAAAACAAAAGCCCAGGAGAATTTTACAGAAAAATTCTCCCGGGCTTTTGTCCCTCCGTGTCTACAGTTATACTGTACGCTCTCTCTCGGACCAGACATTTTCCAACCGGAACCCTAGAGAGCCATTTTTGTCCCCACTAACGAGAACCTGTATGCTTTTATACTCTGAAGTATAGACGTGTAAAAGCAGGGGTTCAAGGAACATGTCAGATTATATGACATAGAAAAAAGCTACCCAAAATACGGTAGCTTTCAAGGGATCCAATTTTATCATCCAAAACGGTAGTAAACTAATACAATCGTTGCTAGTACAAACAAGAAATTTAAAAATACAAAGATAAATTGATCCAGTTTGGTTTTATGCCATTTGATCGGTGGATTATAGAAAGATACCCCTTCAATGATAAAGATGATTAAAACAATATGAATCATAAAGTGACCGATAATTTCTGTAAAACCAAACAACATGGTTGTCATAATAAAGATAACCGTAACTACAAGACCTAACACTCGGTTTAAAATACCTACCACAAGTAAATAACCTACGATAAATTCAATGAATGCAGCCATCACAATAAAAGTAGCTGGTGCAAAACCAAATGTTGGAACGTGATGGTTCACAATAATGTCCATCGACATACTTGGATACACCCATTTTTCAACGGCCACCCAGCATAGAGATAACCCTGTTCCTAAATATAAAAATGGGAATCCTACATTTTCTAGTTTTGTTTTTCCTACAAGTAAAACTCCAATAATGGCGATATAAAAGCTGTAATCAAGCATGTAGAAAATACCATGTTCGGCAGTAATATAAACAAATAATCCTAAAAGAATAGCTGAACCGACTTTTGTTGCTATATGATGTGGAATCAATAAGAATCCAACACTTACCCAAGCAATAATGGATACCATCTGACTTACTTGTAGTTCGGGTGCAAATAACGTTCCATTGATAATTTGTAAAATAAGAGCGATGGCAGTTCCATATTTTAGCAAATGTCTTGAATATTTTCTGAGACTTGATAATTTGCCATCCCAAACCTTAATTTGCTTCCATTCAGCAAACCTTGGAATAAGTAATGTGAGTACCCCTAAAACAACCGCGGCAAGTAGTGCTAAAGATATAAAAAACGGCGATAATATATTTTCAATGGTTTCTTTTTGCGGCGCTATATCTGTGAACCACTTCACATGTGCTTGTGCAAAATATGGGGTTAAAATAGCTCCAATTAATGTTGTAAAGAAAAAGATTTTCTTCATTATTAGTCCTCCTTGCGAATAACACTATTAACATATTATTAATATACTTTACCGATGATGGTTTGGGTGATAGGAATATTGAACTTTTTGTGAATAAAATCACAATCCATAAATAAGAAGGAATACCCAGAAACCTAACACACCTTGATAACGTAAATACCTTTGTAAATCGTCGTTTTAAAGGAGGATATATGAAAAAGAAAAATCCTGTTATTTTTATTATCATCTGTTTACTAAGTATTATTCTTTTTGTTTCCGGATGCAGCAACTCAGAGGCAAGTCATTCTAAGGAAACTCAAAAAGAAGAAAACAAATACGATAAGCTCGTAAAAGAAAAGAACAAAGAACTCGATCTTCAGCCCATTGAGCTAACTTCATATAGCACGGAAGCAGGAGTCACATTAAAAAAACCCACTTATAAAGAATTCGCCGTCAATCAAAAAGTGATCGTAGAAGGAGCAATCGAGAAGTTTTCAGAGATCAAGTCTGACTATGTTTGGATCAAGGTTCGAGCTAATGAAGAGGGACCTGCTGGAATGGAGCAGGAATATTACGCACCGATTAAGGAAGGAAAGTTTAAGCAAGAGATTTCCCTTTTTAATGGAGAAGGCCAGTATGAAGTAAAAGTGCAGGTGCCTAGCTTAGATCGTGAAGACTATTATTATGAAACAGCATCTTTTACGGTTCATAACGTGAACCCTGACATTGAACGTGATGTTACGTATTCTCCTTTTGGTCAAGAAGCAGAAATACTACTGAATCTTGATCACGGATATGTGACGGAAAAAGAAATTTTTGCATTAAGTGGAGCTGCAGGAACATTATCCGATAACGACACCATCATGATTAAACTAACCAAAGACTCGGATTCCTGGACTCATGTATTGCCGATTGTGGATGGTCAATTTTCCTTTGATGTCCCCCTTTTATATGGAAAAGGCATACATGAACTCGAAGTTCTAGTCCCTGATGAAGAGCGAGAAAAATATTATCAGCCAGCAACCAAAATACTTATTAATAATGAATCTGATCGAACCATGCTACCGATTGATTTTTCAAGTACTTACCTAGAACGAGGTGTCACACTCCAGTATCCACAATTTGGCGGACTCGAATCAGATGGCCTTTTTACGATTAAAGGAACAATTGACCCGAAAGCTTCATTTGGACCCGAAACCACACATATTTATGTGACAACGAAAAAAGGGGAAGACGAAGCACTAGACGTGATTCCTGTAGAAGATTTCTCATTTGATGATTCCTTCTACTTGCGATTTGGATCGGGAACATATGAAGTCATGCTTAGCGTCCCTGAAATCAAGGAAGAGAATAGTGATCGATTTCGATATTTCGGATTTGCCAAATTTGAGGTAGAGTCTACTTCTGAAGATAAGCGAGATTTACTACCATCACGTGGGGTTGAGTCCGATGCTCCAGAAATTAAAGAGTTAGCTGGGCAGTTAACAAACGGTTTAACCACTGACAGGGAAAAAGCAGAAGCCATTTACAAATATGTAGCAAGCAATATCTCCTATGATGTTGAAAAGTACGAAACGAAGAACTATAACTGGGATGATAGTGCCTTAAAAACACTAGAGTTACGGAAGGGGATTTGTCAGGACTACGCTTACCTAACCATTGCCTTATTAAGAGCGAGCAATGTAGAAGCACGATTAATTGAAGGAAATGCCTTTGGAGGATTTTGGCCACAAAAGCATGCTTGGGTTGAGGCAAAGGTTGATGGAAACTGGCTCACCATGGATCCGACCTGGGGCGCGGGTTATATCAAAGACAACGCATTCGTCGCACAGTACACAGCAGAGTACTTTGATCCAAATCCAACAGAATTTGAAAAATCTCATAAGCGTACTGGAGTATCTTATTAACAAACAAGCACCAGAATTTTCTGGTGCTTGTTCGTGTTACTTTCTCTCAATTAATCCTAGTCCAAGACCTACTGGATCCACTATGTAAGCAAGATAAAACTCTTCAAACTCCATCTTGTCCCTAACCACTAATGCGCCATTTGCAGTTGCTTTAGTAATTGCTTCCTCAATCGAGTCCACCTCTAATTGCAAGCGAATACCGTGAGGATAGTCATGCGGTCCCTTTGCAATTCCACCGTTTATTCCCGATTGCTGATCTTTGGTGGTCGTGACTGTTTGATAATCCCAATGAGGCTCTGAAATCTCCCAACCAAAAACTGTAGAATAAAAACTAGCAGCCTTTTTGGGATCCTGACTATTTAATTCGAATCCTACTAATTTTCCCACTAACTCCACCCCTTTGTCATTTACTTACATTTTAATATAAATTCACCAATTATCATCAAGTTAATTTGGGCTAGCGTCCTTATGAAGGTCGTTTATCTAAATTTTTCTGAGCTAACGTCCTTCATCCACCTAATGAAGAACGTTTCCTTTCATATTACCTGGGCTAACGTCCTTCATCCCCTTTATGAAGAACGTTTCCTTCCATATTACCTGAGCTAACGTCCTTCATCCCCTTTATGAAGAACGTTTCCTTCCATATTACCTGAGCTAACGTCCTTCATTCACTTTATGAAGTACGTTTCTTTCCATATTGCCTGAGCTAACGTCTTTCATTCACTTTATGAAGAACGTTTCTTTCCATATTGCCTGAGCTAACGTCTTTCATTCACTTTATGAAGAACGTTCCTTCCATATTACCTGAGCTAACGTCCTTCATCCCCTTTATGACGAGCGTTTCTTTCCATATTACCTGAGCTAACGTCCTTCATGCACCCTATAAAGATCGCCACCTCGAGATTTTAGGATCGTTGTACCAAAATTAGCAATCTCCCGTTGATAGATTTGTTCAACCTTCCTTGCAAACGAGGCAGAAGAATAGTCACATACTGCTTTTTCTCTTGCATGATGACTTAATCGACGATACACCTCTTCCCGATTCAGCATTGCATGGAGTTTTTCATCAAACTCATCAAAGCATGAGTATTGCCATCCATTTACCCCATCTGTAATCACATCATCTAAACAACTATCCTTCCGGCAAAGGGCAGGCACTCCATTGGCTAATGCCTCCACATACGTCAGTCCTTGTGTTTCACTATTTGATGCACTAACAAACACATCTCCGAGTTGGTAATAAGCAGAAATTTCCGTCGGACAGATCATTCCCACAAATATTACATGATTACGAATTCCCAATGTTTTTGCGTATTGCTCTAGGTTCTCCCGATTGGGTCCATCACCCACAATCAGTAGGGTCACATTCTTTTGCTCTGTTTTTGATAGATAAAATAGTATTTCCTCAAGGTTCTTTTCCTTTGCTAATCGGCCAACCGATAAAAGAACCTTATAATGTTTAGGGATACCCATCTCCATACGAAGAGTTTGCTTTTCATGGTCATCGATGGGTCTGGTTATTTTAGCTAAATTGATCCCTGTAGGCACCACCTGAATGGGTCGAGTCACTCCATATTCGAGCAAAATGGAGCGAACTTTATTCGTAGGAGCTATCACACAGTGTGTGTGGTTTAAGACTTTTCTGGTAAAAAGTGCAACCATGGCTCTGCCCCACTTTTTGTTGGGAGAAAAATAATGCGTATAGTCCTCGTAAACCGTGTGATAGGTATGCACAATCGGAATCCTTAGTTTCCTAGCCATTTGTCGCGCCATTAAAAAGGTACTGAATTCACAGTGAGAGTGAATAATATCCGGCTGCCAGTCAACCAACTCATCAAGAAATTCTGCATCCGTGCGCCAAGCAAATCTTGCGCCAGGGTACAACTTACCCGCTCCAAGTGAGCTAATATAAGTAACATGGTCCTGCGTATACGAACGTTTTGTCATAGATAGAGTTAGGATTCTCACCTCATGACCTAGTTCTCTTAGTTCTTTTTCAAAAGTCATAACAGACGTGACTACCCCATTTATGACAGGCGCGTAGCACTCTGTTGTTAGTAAAATTTTCATATTTAGCCACCTTTGCTCGTTTTTTCATACGGACAAACTTGAGTCTAAATAAAATAAAAAAACACCTTTCATACTATCCATTTAGTATAAAAGAGTGTTTTAAACAAGACTTTGGAGAATTGTTAAATATACTTAAAGATTGTAGAACAAAAAATTATGTTACAAAAAAAATTCCTTTACACAGAGGCTCCAAGTCAAGTCCTTAAACGCATATTCTGTGGATACATATAAACAATGATAAAGGGTGCAACATATCAATGTTTTGTTGTTGATACTATATATAAGGTGCATATAGTTGAACGGTACGATTTGTCTTGAAAGGCTGAAGCTAAGGTTTCATCAGGCAAACGAGCCTATCATACCCATCTCTCCAAGTAAAGTCCTATGTTTGTATACGTTGTTGGATTATCCCATTTGGGGTGCAAAGCTAACCTTAACGCAGTTATTAATCCATATAACTAGCAGGACAAATTGTAGGCTATAATATTTTGCTATTTATTAAACGGAAAATGAATTTTGTCCAGCGTTTGAATACCTTCGTTACAAGAGTGATTCCCCATAAAATATGGGGATTACTAATTTGTGTTAGGGTTATCAGTCAAAAATTATTAATAGTGATTTTCTGAAGCCATGGCAATTGCCTTTGTCTCATGAACAGTACCATATGGATGTTGAGGTGGTGCATAAATGGAGTATAATTTTATTGGTTTATTACCTGTGTTCGTTAGATTATGCCATGTTCCTGCGGGTATCACGATTACATAGTCGTCATAGACATTGGCTTGAAAATCGTATATTCCTTTATTTTTCCCCATTTGAACAAGTCCTTGACCATCTTCAATATGGAGCAACTGATCCAATGTTGGGTGGATTTCCAATCCGATATCTTCTCCAACACCAATATTCATTAAAGTAACCTGCAAATGATTTCCCGTCCATAAAGCTATGCGGAAATTGTTATTCTTCTTGGCGGCCTGTTCAATATTAATTACAAATGGCTGCGGCCCGAAATCCTTTAATACATTGCCTCTATTATAAGGATTTTCATTATCGCCCAAATTATTTTTCCAGTTATAATAATGGGGATTCCAGTCGTTACACCAATTATTGTCATACCGGTTATAATACATTGGATTTTGCCATTGATGGTAATAACCTAATTGTCGGTACAAATTCATTCTCCTTTCACAGACGTATTTATCCCTTTAATATATGTCACTTTTTTTAAAAACGTGAATTTACGCAGCAGGATTACTATATTGTAAATGTAACGATTTATTTTTAATTAAATAACTTTTTTTTACTCAACTAGATTACCAAAAACCACTGTTTTTGTAATTACTCTGTCTATTTATCAGATGAATGATTGCTATTGGATTCTATAATTACCAAAAGATATGTCCAAAAGTATTACCAAATACTTTTACCACAACTTTAGCCTACTGTTTGCTACTTTACTTTGCGGTCTGTAGCACGAACCCTGTCATTACCCCAATAAACTGTTCCTAATTTTAAGTTTATTTATTATCAAAAGGTCGGAGCAGGAAATTCATCAATTTTGATACGAAGTAAACTATAAGGTTTCTGTCGTAAGTCTTTTCCATAATGAAATCTAGGCTGTCGATGTAATTGGTTCACAATGACATACAAATATTGATCCGGACCAATTGAAAAAGTATCCGGCCACAACATTCTCGGGTCATGTATGATCGTTTCCATTGTGCCATTTGGCAATATCTTGCGGATACAGTTGTGTTCATAATCTCCAGCATAAACAGTTCCCTTTGCATCAGTGATCATTCCATCAGATGCACCTTTTTCTCCCCAATACTCCACATGATAAGGTAATTCCATGTCCGGTATGCTTCTGTCTCTCAGGGCTTCTGTTGTGATCGAGAACAGATGACGACTGGTTAGTGGACAAAAAAATAATACCCTTCCATCAGGCGAAATCGCAATACCGTCAGAAGCCAGTCTAAATGGAGAAGTACTGCCATCTTTATTTCGATTCATTAATACTTTTCCTTCTACTTTCGGTATAAAATAGGGATCGGGTGAAGTTGAATTTGCCCCATTTAACCGTCTGAAGGCGTTTCCATCTGCTAAATCTACGACGATTATAGCTCCTGGTCCTGTTGAAGAAGAATCCGTTATATAAGCATACCCTGCTTTTCCAACACGAAAATCAAAACGGACATCATTCAAATAAGTTGTAGGCAGGACAACATCTTCTGTAAAGGTATATACTTTTCTTATTGTATTCGTTTCTAGATCAACAGCGACTAATTTTGCCCCCCCTTTAATAGGTTCAGAAAAATTGGGTGCAGCTGTATCTAATACCCAAAGTGTTCCCCTTCCATCAGCAACTACACTTTGGACACTGATAAAAGTCCTTGTAAAATTCTCGGGGTTAACCAAATTGGTTTGTAAATTAGGATAAGGCTGCAATTTATCCTCAACAATTTCCGCCACCGTAAATTTAACATCGTCTCCCCATTTCGGGAAGCAAATGAAAATACGACCGGTTTCTGAAACAGTAACACCTGTAGGCATAGCCCCATAAAATGGATAAACCAGTTCAAAATTACCGAAATATTTTTCACTAGGTAACATAGGTATCATCATATCCTCCTTAAGCATCAAACGGTATATCACCTATATATGATTTATATTTTTTCTAGTGCATGTTTCTTAATAAGTTTTTTTCTATAAAACATTAACCTCTATCGATTCAACAACTAAAGTCGGTCGGAATAAGAAAAACCGGGCATAGCCCGGTCCTTTTCATGGTTAGAGAATATCCGATAATTTGTACTCTATGCCATGTACCCCTTTATAATACTCAGGATACATTTCACCCCCACATTTTTCACATGCAAACATAGGAGGAGTTGTCGGATCTCCATCATCCATTAAATCGAAATCCCTTACCACGTTAATAGGAATCTCTTCTTTCTCATGACACGCCAAACAAACATAGTTGACGCTCTGTTGCTTGGACTGGTTTAGGCTTATGTTTTTCTTCTTTTTCTTTCCCTTTTTGCGGGTTTTTGATACCGGTGAGATCGTTAATCATCCTTTCTAAATAAGCTCTTGTAGTTTTGCATAAGGCTACCTTTATTTCTAATTTACCATTTTCAAGGCAGACTTCTCCCTTGTATTCATAGTAACATTCACACCTCTGACAAACGAGAGGGTCTTTCTTGCCACTGGCTACTATTCTTTCACGCCACGTCTGGCGACGTAAGGTTTTCTTAACTTTTACAACCCAACGTCTTGCTTTTTGTTGCCAAGTACTCAACACTTTTTTACACAAGTTTTTTGATCTTCTAGAATACATACCGTAATGCCGAATAGTTTTAAATTGCTCGTCTGGGATATGGCGAATTAAACGTGAAATAAATTCTTCGACACTTACGGTTTCGGATTTGTCTTTTCCGTCAGTTTTATCCTTATATTTGAACGTAACGAATTGCCCATCATATGCCTCAATCCGATTGATTCCAATCGCTGGTCGACGAATATAACGGCCAATATAACGAAGTTGTTCTTTTATTTTTCCCCTCTGTTTAGGTGCATACACATAGAAGCCTTCGCCATTATTGGTGAACGCCTTTTGAAGTCTTGGTTGGATTCTTTTCTTTTCTCTTGGTGAAACTCCGTTTCTAATTAATTTTAATACGACCGTTTGCCATTGTTTACGAAGCATCGTAAATGGCAAGAAATCATACTGCTTCCATTCTCCTTTTTCTGTTAATCCACCCATTGTAACTAACATATGTACGTGAGGATTGAAGTTGACCCTTGAACCAAAAGTGTGGAGTCCAGCAATAATCCCAGGTGTTACCTTTGCTTTCTTTTTGAAGAAGTCAGTAAGTAGTCTTGCAGAAGCATCCATTAAATCTTTTAATAGATGTCGGTGAAGGAGAAATACATCTCTTAGTCCTTCATCAATCGTAAAAATTACGTGCCGATGATTAACCTGAAGAACATCTTCAGTAAGTAACCTACTCCATTCTTCACTTTCTCCAACAGAGCACGTGGTACAAAATCGACCTTTACATCGGTAAGGAACCTTTCGCACATCATGACAACCTTCACACACAAATAACTTAAATCCATTTTTGATATCCCCACAATCTCGAAATTTCTCAACCTCCTTAATTACGATAGGGCGGATTTTAGCACCGTGTTTTCTTTTGAAAGCTTCCCAATGTTGGTGTTTATCAAAAAATATTCTTCTCAATATATTGGTCTCCATAAAATGAAAATACCACAGCTTAAATGACTGTGGTAGACCCAAATTTTTATACTTTCTTATCTTTTAAAAAAGAGAGCCCTATTGAAGGACCCTCAAATTTCTTGATTATTACTTGATATCGCCTTTTGGACAGCACGTATTATTCCACCATATCCCGTACATCGACAAAGGTTCCCAGATAGAGCTTCCTGGATTTGCTCGTCTGATGGAGAAGGGTTTGTAGCTAACAAGGCATTTACCGCCATCACCATTCCCGGTGTGCAATAACCACATTGAAAACCACCCTCTTCTAAAAATGCACGTTGAATAGGATCCAGTTCTTCTCCTGCTAATCCTTCAATCGTCACGATAGAAGCGCCGTTTGCCTGATAAGCCATCACTAGGCATGAGTTCACTAACTGATTGTTCATTTGAACCGCACAAGCTCCGCAACGGCCAACTTCACACGAAATTTTCGTACCTGTGAAATTTAATTCCTCCCTCAAAATGGTAACAAGCCTTTTCGTGGGGGGAACCTGTAATACAACATTGCTTCCATTAATGGTTAAAGAGAGCTCCATTTGGGGAGGAGACATGATTTCTGTTTGTTCTTTCATATCCAGCGCTTCTCCCCTCTAGTAGACATTTGCTCTAGTAAAAACTCCCTTGATACAGGTAGTTTGTTAACCCAACACCCCGTTGCATCATGGATCGCCTTCACAATCGCTGGAGCAACGGCAATGGTACCAATCTCTCCTACTCCACGCGGACCATATAGATCTCCCTCTTGAAGCTTCTCGATCGCTTCCACATTCATGACGAATGGCACATCTTGAATAGTCGGGATTAGATACGTATCAAAATTATCATTTACGTACGCTCCATTTTCCATCTTTGCTTCTTCCATCAAACTGTAGCCTAGCGCCATAATCCCTCCTCCTTCAATTTGTCCCTGATAACCTAGCAAGCTAACAACAGGACCAGCCGCAATTGCTTGATCTAAATCAAGCACCTTTACCTTCCCGGTTAAAAGGTCAACCTCCACCCGTGCTAACACAGAAGAAAACGCATATAAGAAATGACTTCCATCTACAACCGCATCAGGACTTACTGGAAAATTAAAGGAAGTTTCTACATTTAAAAGTGGTTCATTGAGAGTTTTTTCAGCTAATTCAGCATACGAGACACATAGATTGCCATCATTGAGCCAAACTCCATTCGGTCCCATATTTAGTTCAGCAACTGGTATACCGGTTACACTCGATGCCCTTTCCAAAATCCCGCCTCGAAAAGTCTCCTTCATTCTTTGAATGGAATTCCACACCATACTTGTTGCACGAGAGGCTGTGGACGATCCCGATATTGGTACGGAGTCTGTGTCTCCGACAACAATACGAATATCATCTTCCTTGCATTTAAATTCTTCGATAACTAACGTCTCAATCACAGCTAGCAAGCCTTGCCCACACTCTTCGAAGCCAAAAGCAGCTTCTATTTTTCCCTCTTTAGTAAAAGAAAGTCGTCCACCTGCAGGGTCAATTCGACCGACACCTAATCCTCCACCATGAACGGAAATGGTCACTCCAGTTCCTATTACCTTCCACGGATCTGACAAATGACTTTCGTTTGTAGTTTTAACCACTTTTTCCTTTATTGCCTCTAAGACATCTCTAGCCCCACTAGTTGGAGCAATTTTTTGTCCTAAAGGTCCAGGACTATCCACTTGTCTCAAGTTTTTTTCGCGAAATTCAATAGGATCCATCTGCAATTTTTCAGCTAAACGATCGATTTGTCCTTCGAGTGCGAATGTCACCTGATTCCCACCAAATCCTCTAAATTCACCTGCCACACCGTTATTTGTGAAAACGGACAAACCTTCTATTTCTATGTTCGGAATGATGTAAGGACCAGGAGCATGCTCTACAGCAAAATCCAAAACAGCGGGACCTAGTGTGGCATAAGCTCCTGTATCCGCTAAAATCCTTACCTTATGTGAGAGGATTTTTCCCGAATTATCCACACCGGTTTTCATCGTTATTTTCATCGGGTGGCGCTTTAGCCCCGCGCGAACCGATTCTCTTCTCGTTTGATGAATTTTAACAGGACAGTTTGTTGCAAGTGCGAGTAGTGCTCCATACGGCTGTATATTTAATTCATCTTTTCCTCCAAACGATCCACCCATCGGACTCGATACAATCCGAATATCAGACTCATTCATATTTAAAATTCTTGATAGCTGATAACGATCTTTGAACCCATGCTGCGTACCAACATAGACCGTTAATTTTCCGTCAGCTTCAGGGACAATCACTCCACCTTCTGTCTCCATATAAGCATGCATTTGTCTTGGAAGTTCATAGGTTTCCTCTATAATATAGGAGCATGACTGAAATCCTTCCTCCACATCTCCTTTTGAATAATAGGCACGGTGGAGTAGATTTCCATCGGGATGAAGTTTTGGTGCATCAGGATGCAGGGCTTTTTCAGGATCAACAATGACCGGAAGCTGCTTATATTCCACCTGAATGAGTTGCAACGCTTCATCAGCTATTTCTATCGTGTCTGCAGCCACAGCTGCGATCGCATCCCCAACATACCGTACTCGATTCTCACATAGTACTGGCTGGTCAGGAAATATGAGTCCAAACCCGTTTAACCCTGGAACGTCCTCATAGGTGACAATCCCTCTTACCCCAGGAAGCTGCTTCGCCTGGTCAACGGAAATCGATTGTATTTCTGCATGAGGCTCCATACTCCTTAAGATTTTTCCATATAGCATCCCTGGAAACGATAAGTCGGTTAAATATTTTAGTGCACCAGTTACTTTTCCAGGACCGTCAGGACGTATTTTCTTTTTCTTCGTTTCTATCACTATGATCCCCCCTCCTTTATCTAGCTAACCCCTTGCAATCTCTGAAACTATCCAATTGGCGGCTACTGATTTTTTATAAGTTGCAGTAGAATAAGAATCTGTAGAAGGAGTAAATTCTTCTTCTATTTTTTGGAATACCTTCTGTAATTGATCGTTCGTCAGTGTCGAACCTTCTAATAGTTGTTCAGATTGATATAATCGTTGAGGTTGAGTGGTGCTACCACTTACAGCGAGTCGAACGGCTGATATCTCCCTTTTTTCATGAAGATGGAAGGTTCCTGCCACCGTCACAACACTCGGAGTAAACGCCTCACGATGACAAAGCTTCTTATAAAAAAACCGCTTCGTTGGATCGTCTGGCACATAGGCAGAGATAATAAGCGATTGATTGTTACTTTTTATATAATCATATATCGGTTGATGTTGAACTGAGTTACCGTCATATACGGAAAGGTCGGCTTCCAATACAAGCAAGGCCGGAATAAGATCCCCAAACCCATTTGCGATGTTACCTCCGATCGTCGCTCTGTTTCGGACAGCGGGTGCCGCAATATTTCTGGCGGCCTCCACAAGAAGAGGATGGATGAGTTCCTTGTTTTGACGACAGAAATCCAAAGGAATGGCAGCACCTAGACGAGTATACGACTCGCCATTTACAAGTTCCTTTCCCCAGCCTATCATCTCTTTAATGCCATCTAAACTAATTAAATGAGAAGGAGCATCGAATCCTTTCGCCCAATGTGTTTGCATTAGAGTTCCACCTGCAATAAACGAAGCATTTTCCCCTAACTTTTCCATTAGACCCCAAGCCTCCGCGAGTGAGGTAGGCATCCATACTTCCGTATCAATTAGTGAAGTCGTTCCTTGTCTAATCATCTCCATTCACCTCCAAGTACTCTTTCATAATCTTCTTTCGTATCAATATCATAAAAGTCACGAGCTTCTGAGAACTCTACAAACATTCCTTCTAATTCCTGAAAAATCTTTCTTGCCCCTTCATCTCCCTGTAGTTTCATCAACTTAGGGATTACGCGTGGGGAAAAGATGACTGGTGGTCTAGGGGTTTCTTCGAAAGAGGCGGCAACAAAATCCCCCTGGTGAGCATGATTATAAACAGTGATTAACTGTTCTATGATTGATCTAGACAAAAAAGGCTGATCAGCTAGAAGAACCATGATTCCTTTTGGGTTCATACTCATGGCTGCATGTAAGCCACGTTGCAAGGAATGTGCCTGCCCTTTCTCTGCGTCATCACAAACCACAGGAGACCATTGACTAGAATAAGGAGAACAAAAGAGAGAGGGATCAATCCAGTCGAGGGAGTCTGCTATTTTTGAAACAACAAGGACATGTTCTAGGGAGGAAGATAATGCCGTTCGTAGGGCAGAGCTACCGATGGTACAAGTAGAGAGTGGAAGAGAAAGCTTGTTTCCCCCCATTCTGCTACTCTTACCCGCAGCAAGATATATGGCGATGATTCCATTTTTCATGAGTAATTCCCTCTTTGCTTTTTTTCCGTTGCTGAATTAACTCAGCGACAATACTAACCGCAATTTCCTCGGGCCCCTCTGCTCCAATGGATAAACCAATTGGACTTTTCACATGGGGTGGAATGATATTTCCTTCTAACAATCTCTGTGTCCTGTTTTTAGACCCAAGTACCCCTAAATATCTGATCTCTTTTGTAAGCAAGTATTGTAAATATTCTTTGTCTCTCTGAAAATTGTGTGAAACGACGATGGCAGAATCTGTAGGGAAAAAAGTTAATTTTTCAAAGCTCTCCATCGGAAATCCAACAATCAGTTGATCTGCCTTCGGAAACGCTTCTTTATTGCATAACGCCGGACGCCAATCTGATACAATTACTGAAAATCCAGTTTTAGAAGCCAAATCTACTAATGGAATGACATCCTCCCCCGCTCCAAAAATCATCAGCCGTGGTTTGGGTTCAAAGGTATGGATATATATATTTGAAGCTAACTCGGTAGAAAAGAGTGTTCCGCTTTTTTGAGGCATCAAATGATAATTCTTTAACAGACTTTTGGCTGATAAAATATTGCTACCCTTCCAGCTCCCAAAAATCGTTCCATCATCAGTTATAAACAGGCAAGAGGATGCGGATAAATGTTCATCTAGTTGTTTGATCATCGTCACTCTATTCCCAAGTTCGAGATGATTTTTTAAAATAATCAGATGTTCTAGAAGTTGATCGTCAATTGGTTCGAGTAAGACTGTAATGATTCCATTGCAGCCTGCTCCTTGTCCCCATGAGAGATCATCTTCCGCTTGCATATGGTAAACAACGGTTTGGGGTTCACTTGTTCCAAACCATTCTTTGGCTCGATACTCGAGATCGGTTTCTAGACAGCCGGCACTGAGGATGCCGGTCCTTAACCCATTTTGATGGAACAACATCGATGTTCCTTCTTTTCTATAGGCGGAGCCCTCCACTCGGATGATCGTTGCAAGAACCCCCTCATTAGAAGTTGAAATCTTCTGTAGAATGTCATGGATTGCTTCCATCCGTGCGTCCTCCTTGAATTTTCGTATAATTCAGTGTATTTATGAATCATACCAAATTAAAAAAGGGAAATGTATAATATTGTAAGGTAACCTGACATAGAAAGTTAAAATGGGGAAGCATTTGAAAACAAAGAAGATCTCTTGTTAAGAGCTGGGATTCGAACTCTGGTTGCGCTTTCTGCTCTTGCTCCTGTCTGAATGAACCATTGATTCAGACTCAAGGCTTGTTTTCGGGCCCAGTGCTGTCTCAATTCACCTTTGATTCGGACTTTGGTGGCGCTTTCGGCTCTTGCTCCTGTCCGAATGAACCCTTGATTCGGACTCTACCATTGTTTTCAAGCCCAGTGCTGTCTCAATTCACCTTTGATTCGGACTTTGGTGGCGCTTTCGGCTCTTGCTCCTGTCCGAATGAACCTTTGATTCGGACTCTACCATTGTTTTCATGCCCAGTGCTGTCTCAATCCACCCTTGATTCGGGCTCAATAATAAATTTCGAGCGCAATCCTGTCACAATCCACCTCTCACCCAGACAAAACCACCGTTCCCATAACCTCTTTTGCCGAAACCATCCACACAAAAAGGACTCGGATTTAAAAATCCGAGTCCACTCCTCCAAAATAACAACGAACCAAACTAATTAGCCCGCTTATTCAATTCCGTACGATAAGTTGCTTCCACGTTCTTGCTGATGGACTTTCTTAGATTAAAGTAAATGTATACAGCCATTCCTACTAGCACATAAAACGATCCGTAAAAGTATAGTTGGCTAAAGGAAAGCCCAGATGCTAGTAGTCCAACGATATAGGAGCCAAGACCAATTCCCATATCAAACACAGATAAAAAGGTGGCGGTTGCCATGGCTCTTCGTTTCGGTGGGGCAGACTGTATGGCGATGGTTTGGAAGGTTGGGAACAAAGTACCCCAACCAAGGCCAATAAAAGCAGCTGCAAGCAAAAAGATAAAACCTGATGATGCTTGACTCAGAATGAACAAACCAATGGAGAAAAGAACAATCCCAGGAAACACAATGATATTTGCTCCAAATTGATCAAACCATCTTCCAGTAAAGGGACGCGACACTAAGAGCACAATGGCATAAACGACGAAGAAAAAGCTTGCGACGTGTCCTAAATGGATCTCATTTGCATACACAGAGATGAATGAAATGATCGATGAATAGATAATCGCAAAGAAAGCACCCGTTATGGCAATCGGTAATGCGGTTTTCTCAAAAAGTGAACCTGTTGTAAACTTAGTTGGTTCCTTTGAAGTTTCTCTCTGCTCCTTTGTTTTTGATAAAGTGAAACCTGCAACAAGTCCACCTAATGAAGCAACAAGCGCAATCATAAGCATCAAGGTAATGCCGCCACTTTGCATGGAAGTCAGCCCGAGATAAGGACCAATGACCATTGCTAGTGCCGAGGACAAGATAAAATATCCCATCCCTTCCCCTCTTCTTTTTTCAGGGATAATATCCGCTACGATTGAACCTGTAGCAGTCGTTGCCATCCCAAAGCTTAACCCGTGAATCAATCTTACGGTTAAAAGTTGTGGAACACTATTCGAAAAGAAATACAAAAGGGTGGTCGCAAGAAATAATACTAATGAAGTGATTAAAATGATTCTTCCGCCATATTTTTCGATTAGTTTTCCTGAAAAGGGGCGAATAATAATCGCTGCTAGAAGAAATGCCGTAGTAAGTAAACCAGCTGAGGATTTGGATGCTCCTAAGTCGTTAACGATGTAAACGGGTAATGTTACTAAAAGAAAATAGAAGCTCATAAATAAAAAGAAATTGCTAGCTGAAACTGCAATAAAGTTTCTAGTCCACAATTTTGTTTGTGTATTATCATCCAAGATGTTCACAACTCCCTATAATTTTTTTAACCATGTGGTCACCATGACTCGCAGTTTCTTTTGATCATGTTCTGAAAGACTGCTAACGATTTGATTATTCACATTCATAACGGCTTGCTCCCAAACCGGATAGCTCGTGATTGCTTTTTCGGTGAGTCCAATGTACTTTTTACGTCGGTCTTCCCCTTCCGTCTGTTCAACAAGTCCCAGCTTTTGAAGCTTCTGAATGGTTCTTGTCATCGGTGGAGCTTCAATGGCTAAATAATGGCATAGCTCCTTTTGGGTCATAGATCCTTTTTCCTTAAGCACAAATAAAACGGACCATTGAGAGCTGTAAATTTCAAACGGTTCTAAAGCCGCATTTATTCTTTTAGTCAGGTTCCTTGAAAGTTGGTGGATACTATGAAATAGTTCGTGATTCTCCTCCATATAAATACCTCTCCTTACCTATCCGTATGATTACTATATCACAAATTAGTTACCTAGGTAAGTAATTTACAATAAAAAGGGCACCCGCGAAAAACGAAGTGCCTGTTTGAATCGTTCATTTTTATAATTTATTAGCAAATTCTCCGAGCTTCTTTGAAAGTTTTTCAATTTCCTCAACCAAGGAAGAAATCTCATGAATGGACTGCGCTTGTTCATCACCAACTGTGGCAATTTTTTCAATCGATTTTCCCATATGGTTCGTTGCTTTTTGAATTTGTGAGGTGATTTCACTGACCTTTTGTGTGGACGATACGGTTTCTCTCGAAAATTTCCGAATCTCGTTTGCCACTACTTCAAATCCTTTACCATGCTGTCCTGCTCGAGCCGCTTCAATTGCTGCATTCAAACCGAGTAAGTTCGTCTGATCCGCAACTTTCTTGATCATTGACAAAACGACATCCGTTTCTTTCACATTCTCTCCTGCTTGGCTCGACTGTTCGAGGAGCTCCTTTGATAGTCGGACTAAGGATTCAGATCCTGTCGACACTGCATTAATTTGTTCCGTAGCGAGCGACAAGGAATTCGAGATTTTCTCAGCAATGGCTCTTAGTTCACTCTGTTTTCTAATTTGAACGGCTATGCCTCCAATGACCTTGTTATTCTCATCATGAAGGGGAAGAGCCGTACCTGTAAATTCAAATCCATAAAAATCTTTTGGTACTTCTGCTTGCAACCTTTTATTTTGTCGAATGGCCACGGAAAGGGGTTCTTCTCGATGAATTTTTTGTCCTACTTTAATGTTTAAATCAATATTATCACCTGGAAAATAGGCAATAAATTCTTCAAGATTACAGACAGCCATCGATAAATCAGCAGGAATGGCTGCTTTAAATACTGGGATGTATTCAACTAATTGTTGTAATGAGTTTATTTTATTCAAAACGTGCTCTCCTGTTCGTTTTCTTCTACTTTATAAATGGTATAATTACCTTATTAATGGAAATTCACCACTACTAGAATAAATCTAGTTACTTTTTTTTACAAGTGGTTATTTATATAGAACCTATTTTTATAGGTTTATTTAAAGGGGGAAAAAGATTGGCTCCAATTATTCAAGTAGAAGGAATTCAAAAACAATTCGATGCTCGGCCTGTTTTATATGATGTATCTTTCACCGTTAATAAAGGCGATATTGTTGGGTTGCTAGGACCCAATGGCAGTGGAAAGACAACCATCATTCGATTATTAAATGGTGTCATCGAAGCCACAGCGGGAAAGATACTCGTCAACAATTGGGATCCACATTCACAAGGTCATGAAATTCGAAAAATCAGCGGTATACTTACAGATGGTGCAGGTCTTTATCACGAAATGAGTGGTGTTGATAATC